>NZ_CP034443.1:1279227-1581341 GCF_003952365.1 Mesorhizobium sp. M9A.F.Ca.ET.002.03.1.2
ATGGACATAGCGCTCCTCGCGCTGGCCGGGTGCGCGTTCGAGCAACCGCACCAGCGGCGGCCTGCGGCTGCTCAAAAGGTCGAGTTCGGCGGTTGCATCGTCGATGGAGGAAAACCGTGCCATGCGTTCGGCCCGTGCCAGCAGTTCATGGCCGGTCTGCGGGCCGCGCAGAAGCAGCAGGCCAATCAATGTGATCTGCGGCGTCGTCAGCGAAAAGCGCTGCGCCATCAGATGCTCATAGCGCTCGACGCGCGAGGCAAAGACCTGCCTGACCAGGCCCTTATGCTCCAACTGACCAAGCGCTCGTCTTACCTCAGCAAGCTCGACCGACATCACCGGCTCGCGCGCCGTCTTCTGGTTCGCTGCGGCAAGTGCTGCATTGAGCGTCAGCGGGTAGATATCGGGTGTCAGTTCCTTCTTTTCGATCAGGCAACCGAGCACACGCGCTTCGATGGGGGAGAGGATGGGCAATTCGGAATCAGTCATCGGATTGGCTGTTTGATTTGATCGCTAGTGGTTCCTTGGTACTGTGATTTTGACAGACATCAGAGCGCCACGACAGAGCAGAACTTTTTTGAAGCCGGCGGGACAGCGCCCCCCTCTGTCCTGCCGGACATCTCCCCCACTTGGGGGGAGATTGATTGTCGCAACGGCTTTCGCCAATCGCCAACGCCGCAACAAAGGCGCCATCAGCGGAGTTGCCGATCTCCCCCTCGTGGGGGAGATGTCCGTCAGGCCAGAAGGGGGGCGCGAAGGATCGCAGCGGGCGAGCCGGAAACCGCCTCAGCCTAAACCCTTCTCTCCACCATCATCTTCTTGATCTCGGCGATCGCCTTGGCCGGGTTGAGCCCCTTGGGGCAGGTTTGGGCGCAGTTCATGATGGTGTGGCAGCGATAGAGCCTGAACGGGTCTTCGAGATTGTCGAGCCGTTCGCCCTTGGCCTCGTCCCTAGAATCGATCAGCCAGCGATAGGCCTGCAGCAGCGTTGCCGGGCCGAGATAACGGTCGCCGTTCCACCAGTAGCTCGGGCACGAGGTCGAGCAGCAGGCGCACAAGATGCATTCATAGAGCCCGTCGAGTTTCTCGCGGTCCTCGTGGCTCTGCAGCCATTCCTTGGCCGGCTCTGGCGACACCGTCTTCAGCCACGGCTCGATCGAGGCGTGCTGGGCGTAGAAATTGGTGAGGTCGGGCACCAGATCCTTGACCACCGGCATGTGCGGTAGCGGATAGACCTTGATCGCGCCGGAAATGTCGTCGCAGCCCTTGGTACAGGCCAGCGTGTTGGACCCGTCGATGTTCATGGCGCAAGAGCCGCAAATACCCTCGCGGCAGGAGCGGCGCAGCGTCAGTGTCGGGTCGATCTTGTTCTTGATCCAGAGCAGCGCGTCGAGCACCATCGGCCCGCAATCGTCCATGTCGACGAAATAGGTGTCCATGCGCGGGTTCTCGTCATCGTCCGGCGACCAGCGGTAGATGCGATACTCCCGCAGATTCGTCGCACCCTCCGGCTTCGGCCAGGTTTTGCCGACCTTGATCTTCGAATTTTTCGGAAGCGTGAGTTCGACCATTACCTCAGGTCCTTTCGGATGACGAGCTTCAGCCCGGACCAGATCCCGCTCACAGCCGCGACCTTCACGTCGACCAGGTCGAGCTTCAGCGCCTCCGCCCGGATAACGTCCTCGGTGACGTCGGTTGGCACCTTCGATGCCTTCTTCGGCCAGGACACCCAGACCATGCCGTCACGCTTGATCGCCGCCTCGATGCCGGCGAGGCGATCCTCGATTTCGGCGCGGTGTTTGGTAAAGGCGTGGACGGCATCGTATTTTTCGCGAACGCCGGAAATCTTCGACCAGTCTGGCAGCCGGTCGACATGGGCGAAGTCGACGGCGTCAGTCAGGTCGTCCAGTTCCGCCGGCAAAGCGATGAAGGCGGCCGTCATCCCGTCCTTCAGGCCGAGCTTGGCCGGAAGGGGCGTGCCGGAATATCCAGAAGCCGCCAGCGCCATCGTCAATACACCCTGGCCTTTGGCGCGATCTTGGCCGGGTTGATGCCGCCGTCTGCTTCCTTGAGCAGCGGCTCGGTATGCACCGGCCGGTAGGTCAGCGTCACCTCGCCGGCCTCGCTGAGGCGGGCCAGCGTATGCTTGCGCCAGGTCGCGTCGTCGCGTGCCGAAAAGTCCTCCCGCGCATGCGCGCCGCGGCTCTCCTTGCGCGCCTCGGCGCCGTGGACGGTGGTGATGGCGTTGGCCATCAGGTTTTCCAGCTCCAGCGTCTCGACCAGGTCGGAGTTCCAGATCATCGAGCGGTCGAACACTTTGACATCCTTGAGCTCGCCCCATATCTGCGAAACGCGCTTGCAGCCGCTTTCCAGCGATTCCTGGGTGCGGAACACCGCCGCATCGTCCTGCATCGCCTTCTGCATCTTCTCACGCAGCACAGCGGTCGGCGTCGAGCCGTTGGCATGACGCAGCCGGTCGAAGCGATCCATGATCTTTTCGACCGAGGCTTCGTTGGGCGACGCGATCGCGGCGTTGCGGTCGATCACCTGGCCGGCCCTGATCGCCGCCGCGCGGCCGAACACCACCAGATCGATCAGCGAGTTCGAGCCCAGCCGGTTGGCGCCATGGACGGAGGCGCAGCCGGCTTCGCCGACCGCCATCAGCCCGGGCGACACCTGGTCCGGGTTCAAGGCGGTCGGGTTGAGCACCTCGCCCCAGTAATTGGTCGGCACGCCGCCCATATTGTAGTGGACCGTCGGCAGCACCGGGATCGGCTCCTTGGTCAGGTCGACGCCGGCGAAGATTTTTGCCGACTCTGAAATCCCCGGCAGCCTTTCGTGCAAAACGGCCGGATCAAGGTGGTCGAGGTGGAGAAAAATGTGGTCCTTCTTCGGCCCGACGCCACGGCCTTCGCGGATTTCCAGCGTCATGCAGCGCGAAACCACGTCGCGCGAGGCAAGGTCCTTGGCCGATGGCGCGTAGCGCTCCATGAAACGCTCGCCCTCGGAATTGACGAGATAGCCGCCCTCGCCGCGCGCGCCTTCGGTGATCAGGCAGCCGGCGCCGTAGATGCCGGTCGGGTGGAACTGCACGAACTCCATGTCCTGCAGCGCCAGCCCGGCACGAGCGGCCATGCCGCCCCCGTCGCCGGTGCAGGTGTGCGCCGAGGTCGCCGAGAAATAGGCGCGGCCATAGCCGCCGGTCGCCAGCACCACCATCTTGGCCGAAAAACGATGGATGGTGCCGTCGTCGAGGTTCCAGGCGACGACGCCGGTGCAGGTTCCGTCCGGCTCCATGATCAGGTCGAGCGCAAAATACTCGATGAAGAACTGCGCATTATGCTTCAGCGACTGGCCGTAGAGCGTGTGCAGCATGGCGTGGCCGGTGCGGTCGGCGGCGGCACAGGTGCGCTGCACCGGCGGCCCCTCGCCGAAATTCATCATCATGCCGCCGAACGGCCGCTGATAGATTTTCCCGTCCTCGGTGCGGCTGAAGGGAACGCCGTAATGCTCAAGCTCGTAGACCGCCGCCGGCGCCTCGCGCACCATGTACTCTTGCGCGTCGGTGTCACCGAGCCAATCCGAACCCTTGACCGTGTCGAAGAGATGCCACTGCCAGTTGTCGGGGCCCATATTGGCGAGCGAGGCGGCAATGCCGCCCTGCGCCGCCACCGTATGCGAGCGCGTCGGGAAAACCTTGGTGATGCAGGCGGTGCGCAGGCCCTGTTCGGCCATGCCGAGCGTGGCGCGCAGGCCGGCGCCGCCAGCGCCGACGACCACCACGTCGAATTTGTGGTCGACATAGGTGTAGGCGGAAGCCGTGTTGGCGTTTTTCGCGTCCTTGGCCAAAACGTCAGCCTCCAAATGCCAGTTTGAGCAGGGCGAAGATCGAGGCAACGCCGACCACTACGGAAAAGAATGTGTTGAGGGCGAGCAACGCCAGCCTCGCACCCTCGCTATGCACATAGTCCTCGATGATCGCCTGCATGCCGAGCCGCATGTGGTAAAGCCCGGACAAGAGCACCAGCGCCAGCACCACAGCCACGAACGGGTTGGCAAGTGCGGCGCGCACCTCCGCATAGCCGGCGCCGTTGAGCGCAATCAGGAAGCCGACGAAGAACAGGATCAGCGGGATGTTGGCGATTGCCGTCAGGCGCTGGCGCCAGAAATGCTCCGTGCCCTCGCGGGCCGAGCCGAGGCCGCGGACCTTCGCCAGCGGCGTGCGCATGTCGGTCTTGTTGGCGCTCATGTCAGGCTCCCCGCGCCATGTAGCCGGCGATCCAGATCAGCAGCGTCAGCACAATCGAGCCGGCCAGCGTCGCCCAGGCGATCCTCGAGGCGGTGTTCTTTTCAAGGCCTGCCCCGGTGTCCCAGATTAGATGGCGCACACCGCCGAGCATATGGTGCATCAGCGCCCAGGTGTAGCCGAACAGCACCAGCCGCCCCAGCCACGAGCCGAAGGCCCAGTTGACGGCATCGAAGGTGACCTCGGAGCTCGCTGCCGCCATCAGCCACAGGGCGACCAGCAGCGTGCCGAAATAGAGCGCCCCACCGGTGATGCGATGGATGATCGACATCGTCATCGTGATCGGCGGTCGATAGACGGTCAGATGCGGCGAAAGCGGCCGTTCACGTCTGGCAAATTCGCGGGTGGCTGGTGATTTGCTCATGGCTCCCCCAGTTCGGCGTCTCTGGAGCCCCAGGTGGAAATGCGGCGTGACCGCTTCCGGATGCGACTTCGGACAGCCGGTTTCTAATGCTCTTTTTGCACCGCGTCAAAGCCAGAAAACCGTTTTGGAAACGTAATTTAGTCTGAATAAAGAGACGCTTCGAGCTTCAATCGATTAGGGGTCGGCTCAAAGCCGGCGCATCGTCGCTGCAGTGCGGGATATCAGCCTGGCCCGGGCCTTATGTGTTGAGCTTTCAGGTCTGGCCGGCCTCACCTGAATATCGACACACCCAAATTAGCGGGTGCAGGTCAGCGGCGTCTTCCCACCCTTCATCACCAGCGCGTCGCGGCCGTCGATCACGATTGCGTCATGCGCCTCGCCGAAGCGACTGTTCTGATTGGCGGGCGAAGCCGGCAGATCCTGGCTGACGCCGTCGGGACCAAGCACGCGCACGGACGTGCCGAGATTTTCGATGGTCATCCTGCCGCCATCGGCGCAATTGTAGGTCGCGGTGCGCGGCTGCGGTGCCGTCAAATCGGTCGTGGCGGCCGCGGCCGTATTTCCGGCCTTCGGCGCGTTGGTCTGCGACACGCAGGCAGCCGTGATCAGCAATGGCAAAAGGGCAAGCGTCACCCGAAACGTCCGGCGTAACGCCATAAGCAGTCTCCCTGTGCATTAATCCAGCCGCAGTGTTTGCCAAGTTCACCCGACGCCGCGCTCGACCCCCGGCCGCGATGGTGCGGGCAAGCATGGCCGAATGATGGCCACGGCCTTCCGGGGCGACGGATATTAACCATGTTTGCCGAGACCTGGCGACCTGCAAGGCAAGCCTCTTAACAAAGGTTAAGAAAAGGTTAATTTCTGATTCGACGAGGTTCGCCTCTGACAATGGAGGACGCCATGCGTTCGAATTCAGGCAGATCGCGCCTCCCGGCGCTCATATTGGCGGCGCTCGTCCTGGTGGCGGCGGTCATCGGCTTGGCGGCACCGGCACGCACCGGGACACGCGACCGCGTCTACGCCGATTCCTTCGGCAATCTCGTCATAGAGAGCGCCGCCGGCTACAAGCGCATTCTCGTCGGCGAGGGCAAATTGGCCAAGGAATTGTCCGACTACGTCGGCGCCGACCAACCCAAAATCATCTATGAAAACGAAACGGACGATGTCAGCGGCCGCGACTGCTACAGGCCACCGGTTTTCGTAAAGGGCCGCAGCTATATGTACGGCCTTTCCGACGGCGAGATGCCCGAACTCAGCCCCTGCCGCTGATTCGATCCGGCAATGCCACTCCCGCCTGCCCCACGGTGATCGACCCCATGGAGATGCGCACGCGATCGCGTCCGCTGCCCTTAGCCTGGTAGAGCGCCTCGTCCGCACGCCGCATCAGATCGGCGAAACCTTCGGCCGGGTGAAGCTCGGCAACGCCGAAGCTGGCGGTACAACGATGCTCCGCCGGCAGACAGTCTATCGGCAAGGCTCCGAAAGCGCTGCGCGCGCCTTCGGCGAAGAGCCGCGCTGCGGCGAGGTTGGTTCCCGGCAGGATGATGGCGAACTCCTCACCGCCGATGCGGCCGGCGACGTGATGGTCGGCGGCCGCATCACGCAGGAAGCCGGCAAAGGTCTCGATGACCCGGTCGCCGGATGCGTGGCCGAAACTGTCGTTGATGCTCTTGAAATGATCGAGGTCGGCGATGACCAGGGCGACCGGAATACCCTTGCGCACGGCGTCAAGCATCGCGAGCTCGGCGTGACGTTCGAAGCCGCCTCGGTTGAGCAGCCTTGATAGCGTGTCCGTCTCCGACTTCGACGTCGCCTCGGCGAGCACGTCACGGACCAGGATGATCAGCATAAGAAGCGCGATTGCCATGCCGAAGACAGTGCCGAGCGATTGCGACACCAGAGCGTAGTTGCTCTGCAGGTAGGCCTGCGGATTGACGCCCCAGCCACCCAACGCATGGGCGATGAACGGCTTGCTCACGAACTGCAGGGCGCTGGCCGCCAGAACGGCCATCAGCAGATGGTCGAGCCGGTCGCGTCTTTGCCTGGACGACCAGACGATGGCGACGCCGACGAACTGCATGGCGGCATAGGGAAGCTGGTAGGCCATCATCCGGGCAAGCGACTCGCGCGGCAGATCCTGCACGAAATACACGGCCGCGCTGGCCGCAAACAGAAAGACGAGCATCGGCGCCCAGGGCGGCGCCACACCGTATTTATGGGCAAGCCCGCCATTGAAGGCGACGGTGGCGCCGAGGAAAACGGCGAAGCCCGCGACGACCGCGGGCCGCGCATTGTCGAAGACCGGAATGGCGAACTCGATGGCGAAATAGACCATTCCGAGCAGATAGGCGATGACCAGCCAGCGAGCCGACACGCGCCCCACATCGTAGAACGAGACAGTCATGAACGCTGCCGCCAGCAGGCCGGCGACGAGCAGGTTGATTGCCAGGATGAATTCTGCGCCGCCCATGTGGTTTTCGCACTCCTTGCGACAACAAATCACGGACGGGCGAAAAAGACGTTAACGTGAGCTCACGCGTGGAAGGTCAGCCGGCTTTGAACGGTCCCAGAACGAACACCGTTTCCGACCGTTCGTAGGACAGGTGCACGCTGTCGCGGCCGTTCCTTTTGGCTCTGTAAAGAGCATCGTCGGCGCGGCGCATCAGCGGCTCCAGCCCCTCCTCGCCGGTGCGGCCCGCCACGCCGAAGCTCGCCGTCACCCTTGTGCCCGGTGGAAGCCCGTCGACGCTGCCCGCCGAATAGAGCGTGCGGATGGCTTCGGCAAACAGCCTTGCCGCCCCAAGGTCGCTCAGCGGCAAAAGCACGGCGAACTCCTCTCCACCAATGCGCCCGGCAACGCCGCTGGTGCCGGCAGCCGATCGAAGCTTGGCGGCGAAGTCGGCGATCACGCGATCGCCCGCCGCATGCCCGTGCAGATCGTTGAGCGCCTTGAAATGATCGAGGTCGGCGAGCACCAGCGCGACGGGTAGCTTGGCTGTGGCACAGTGCTGCAGGAGAAGCGTGGCGCGCTCCTCGAAGCCGCGGCGATTGAGCAGGCCCGACAGCGGATCGGTATACGCCTCGGCCTTCAGCGCTTTCATCACGTCGAGTGCAGCCGCGCAGAACAGGCAAAGCGCGATGAGCAACGACAGCAGCGCATGCGACAGCAACGCCGTCGTCCAGTAGGAGGAGGCATAGAACCCGTCATAGCTTTGATACGGCCCGTGCGCGATGACGACGACGAGCGTACGCACGAAGAAGTTCAGCCCGGAAAGCAGCGACAGCACGAACAGGATCATTTCCGTCGGACCTCTGTCGCGCACCACGCGCAGTTCGGCTGCGACAACCAGGCTGAGGCCGCCGAAAGCGAAATTCATCACCAGGACACGCCAGGTGAGATCGGGCCGGATGAACATGAACCAGCAGAAAGCGGCCAGGCCGCCGCCCGCCAGAACGCCGATCGCAACAAGGGGCACGCGCCGCCCATAACGCGCCACGATCGCGCCGGCGAGACCACAGGCGGCGATGGTGAAGCATATGACGGACAGCAGCTTGGTCGGCGCCATGCCGATGGGCAGGGTGAAATGCTGCAACAGGAAACCGGCCGCCGAAAGCCAGTAGCTGGTGGCCAGCACGGCCAGATAGGGGCGGTGACGTTGATAGAACCAAAGCACGAGAAACACCGCGCCGAGCGCAAGCGCGATCGTCGGGTTGAGCAACCCTATCAGCAGACCGGTGTCCAAGGACCGTGACCCCACGCTTCCGTCAAGGAAGACCCTTAGGCCGGAAGCCCAAACAAGCGGTTAAGCAAAGTCGAATATGCGGAATATCGCCGTTAAAACTGCTGCACGGAACTTGAAACCGCGGCCGGCGTTTTCCAGCAGCAATCGATGGGAGACGCTTTCATGGCCGATACGATCATGCTGACCGATCATGAGGCAATTCGCTCATGGGCCGCGGCGCGTGCTGGATTTCCGGCAATCGTCGACGTGTCGCCTGAAACGGGAACGCAAGCCTTGCTGAGGCTGGTCTTCGGCCAGCACGCCTATCAGGACCAGGACCAGGCCGAACGCCCGGCCAACGCCGGCGGCTACGAACTGGTCGAGTGGGACGAGTGGTTCAAGCTCTTCGACGAACGCCAGCTGGCGCTGGTGGTCGCTGCGGAGCAACCCGGCCGGCGTGAGCAATTCCATGAGTTCGTAAGGCGCCCGGCGTGAAGAAAGCCCGAACCGCATCGCGGTTCGGGCTCTGGCATGCACTCATATACGCATATACGGACTGTGACAGCTCCGGGTTACTTCCATTCACGGATATCGACGAAGTGGCCGGCGATCGCCGCTGCCGCCGCCATGGCCGGCGACACCAGATGGGTGCGGCCCTTGAAGCCTTGCCGGCCCTCGAAATTGCGGTTCGAGGTGGAGGCGCAACGCTCGTGCGGCTTCAGGCGGTCGTCGTTCATGGCAAGGCACATCGAGCAGCCCGGCTCGCGCCAGTCGAAGCCGGCCGCGACAAAGATCTTGTCGAGACCTTCGGCCTCCGCCTGCTCCTTGACCAGACCGGAACCCGGCACGATCATCGCATCGACATGCGGGCTGACTCGTCTGCCCTCGACCACCTTGGCGACGGCGCGCAGATCCTCGATGCGGCCGTTGGTGCAGGAGCCGATGAAGACGCGGTCGAGCGCGATATCGGTGATCTTGGTGCCCGGCGTCAGGCCCATATAGTCGAGCGCGCGCTGCTTGGACGTGCGCTTATTCTCATCAGTGATATCGTCTGGGTTCGGCACGATGCCCTGGACCGAGACGACGTCCTCGGGCGAGGAACCCCAGGAGACGATCGGCGGCAATTTCGCCGCGTCGAGCACGACCACCTTGTCGAAATGCGCGCCTTCGTCGGACTGCAGCGTCTTCCAATAGGCAAGTGCTGCATCCCACGCCTCGCCCTTGGGAGCGCGCGGCTTTCCCTTGACATAGGCGAAGGTCGTCTCGTCGGGCGCGATCAGGCCGGCGCGGGCGCCGCCCTCGATCGACATGTTGCAGATGGTCATGCGGCCTTCCATGGACAGCGCGCGGATCGCTTCGCCGGCATACTCGATGACGTAGCCGGTGCCGCCGGCGGTGCCGATCTCGCCGATGATCGCCAAAATGATGTCCTTGGCCGTGACGCCTTCCGGCAGCGCGCCATCGACGCGCACCAGCATGTTCTTGGCCTTGCGCTGGATCAGCGTCTGCGTGGCCAGCACATGCTCGACTTCCGAGGTGCCGATGCCATGCGCCAGTGCGCCGAAAGCGCCGTGCGTCGAGGTGTGACTGTCGCCACAGACGATGGTCATGCCGGGCAGCGTAAAACCCTGCTCCGGACCTATGATGTGGACGATGCCCTGCCGGACATCGTTCTCCGAATAATATTCGACGCCGAAATCCTTGGCGTTCTTGGCCAGCGCCTCGACCTGGATGCGGCTTTCCTCGTTCTTGATGCCGAACTTGCGCTCAGGCGAGGTCGACACATTGTGGTCGACCACGGCCAGCGTCTTTTCCGGATGACGGACTTTTCTGCCGCTCATGCGCAGGCCTTCGAAGGCTTGCGGACTGGTCACCTCATGGACGAGGTGACGGTCGATGTAGAGCAGACAGGTGCCGTCGTCCTGGCGGTCGACGACATGGTCGTCGAATATCTTGTCGTAGAGGGTGCGCGGTGCGCTCATGTGCGTAAATCCGTCGATATGAAATGGGAAGACAAGCGCCGGCTAGCCGGCGAACACCTAGCGAAGTCGGCTGGTCAAAGCGCCGGAAACGCGCGCGGAGAATCGCGACGGCAGGCGTTTTCTGTCCTGCAGCACGAAACCCTTGTAGGCCGGATCGCCAAAAAGCTCTTCCATGGCGTGGCTCATACCAATGTTTTGGCTTTTCGGCAATTGGCGGCTGCCTTCGCAGAACCTGCGTTCCTCGCCCCCGCTGAGCGGGGAGAGGAACTGCCGCCAGGCTTACTCAAAGCACCTCAAACACGAACGTCTTCACCAGCGCCTCGGGCTCGGCGATCGCATAGCAGCGGAACCACGGGCTTTCCTCGACCGGTCGCCATTTTTGCGCCTGCGCCAGATCATTGAACACGGCCCGGAACCCGCCGCGCTCGAACACCTGGTCGCGAACGGTGAAGATGGCGTGGCCACCCTTCTTGGTGATGCGCACCAGCTCATGCAGGCCGGAAGCCGGCGCATGGCTGACGGTGAACACGCCGGTCGAGAAGAAGGCGCGGAAATGCCCGTCCGGCCAGGGCAGCGGTCCGCCGAGCATCGCCCGTTTCAGCTCGCCATAGGCCTGCCGGCTGCCGGCAATCTTCAGCATGTCGTCCGACAGGTCGAGACCGGCAATGTCGGGATAGCCAAGGGCTTTCAGCGACGGCCCCGACAGGCCGGTGCCGCAGCCGGCGTCGAGCAGCGGCCCTTCGCCCGCCGGCACATGGCGCGCCACCCAGGCGGCGATGAGGAACGGCAGGAGATAACCGAGCGATGCGGTTTCGCTGTCGTAGGTCGCAGCCCATGCGGCATAGGCCTGCGCCAGCGCTTCGGGCGTATCGGCCGTGTAGACGGACTCCAGCGCCGCGTTGGCTTTGTCGACGATCATCGGACCTGTCCTTCGAAAACGAGCTGTACCGATGATCGTAGCGCCGTCTTCGCCCAAAAACTATTCCTCATGCTGGCGGCGCAGCCGCTTCTCCAGAGCCCGCAAAGCCAGCGACAGGCCGACCGTCAGGATGAGATAGATATAGGCGACGATCGAATAGGTCTCGAAGAAGCGGAACGAGCCGGCGGCGTAGATCTTGCCCATCTGGGTGATGTCGGCGACGCCGAGCACCGAGACCAAAGAGGAATCCTTGACCATGGCGACGAAATCGTTGCCGAGCGGCGGTAGGATGGTGCGGATCGCCTGCGGAAACACGATCAGCCGGAAGCGCTGTACGCGCGTCAGCCCCAGCGCCTTTGCCGCCTCGATCTGGCCCTTCTCGACCGCCTGGATGCCGGCGCGGAAGACCTCCGAGATGAAGGCCGAGTAGCCGATGGTCAGCGCCATGATGGCGCGCCACAGCAGCGACACGTCGCGCACCAAAAGCTCGCCGAAGAACCCCGCGCCTTGCAACGGCGCGGTCAGCGCGTTCCACGCCGCGACGAAGGCCGGCGCGCCGGCAAAGGCGATCCAGAATAGCAGCACCAGGATCGGCACGCCGCGGATGATCTCGACATAGAAGCGGGCGATCTGGCGCGGCCAGCGTGACCCCGACAGCCCCATCAAGGCGATGCCGAGCCCGATGGCCGAGGCCAGCGAGAAGGCGACGACTGTGACGAAGACGGTGATGCCGATGCCCTTGGCGACGGTCGCGAAAACCTGGGCATAGAGGTCGCTTGCGGCGATGTAGATAGCGGCTGCCACGGCGAGCGCCGCAGCCACGGCAAGCCACCAGGGGAAGTCGGGTTTGGAGGTGGAGGATGCGGTCGTTGCCATCAGGCGACGCCTACAAAGCACATATCGCGGAGACGGCGCTCTACGTCGCCCCCCTCTGTCCTGCCGGACATCTCCCCCGCGAGGGGGGAGATCGCTTGTTGCGACTGCTTCCGCCAATCTGCAACGTTGAAAAGGGAGCGCCTTCGTAAGAACCGCCAATCTCCCCCCAAGTGGGGGAGATGTCCGGCAGGACAGAGGGGGGTGGGAAGAAACGAAGCCTGTGCGAATTTCTGCCCGTACCCATCGCGCATCACTCGCACCAAGACGAACTACTGCCCCATCTTGTAATCAAGGAACCACTTCTTGTTGAGCGCGTCGAGCGTGCCGTCGGCCTTCAGTGCGGCGATCGCCGCGTTGACCGGCTTCACCAGGTCCGAGCCCTTGGGGAAGATGAAGCCGAAATCCTCGGTGCCGAGCGGCCCGCCGATCAGCTTCAGCCCGCCATTGGAGGCGTCGACATAGCCCTTGCCGGCGGTGCCGTCGGTCAGAACGACATCGACGTCGCCCGCCTTCAGCGCCTGCACCGTCGCGCCAAACGTCTCGAACAGTTTGATGCGCGGGTTCTGCTCGTTGCCGTCGAGCACGCTGTAAACGGCGGTGTAGAAGGGCGTGGTGCCGGCCTGCGCCCCGACCAACCCGTCCTTGAAGGCGCCGAAGGTCTTGGCGTCGGTAAAGCGGCTTTCGTCGCCACGCACCAGCATGAACTGTTCCGAACGCATATAGGGGTCGGAGAAATCGACCTTCTGCTTGCGGTCGTCCTTGATGGTGATGCCGGTCATGCCGATGTTGTACTGGTTGTCGGAAACCGCCTGGATCATCGCGTCCCAGGAGGTGTTCTGGTACTCGACCTGGAAATTCAGCCGCTTGGCGATCTCGTTCATCGCGTCATATTCCCAGCCGATCTGTTTTCCCGTCTTGGCGTCGATGAACTGCAGCGGCGGATAGGCGTTTTCCGTCACCACCACCACCTTTTTGCCGCCGAGGTCGGGCAGCGTCTGCGCCAGGGCAGCGACTGGCGCAAGAATAAGCGCGAACAGGCTGGCCAACAGCAGTTTCGATTTGGTCATGGTACACCCCGATAACTTGAGCGACCTCGACATGGTCGAGGCTTGCAGGAAACTCCGGCGCCGACTTTAGCTTTCCGCAAGCGGCTTGCAAGCCGGTCCGATGCGCTGCTTTGCGCGAAAGCGGATTCCCATGCCTGGACCGGTCGATTACGGAGCGATTCGTGCCTGCCGCGGATCAGTCACGGTCGGCAAATCGAAGCCCCGAAGGTCTTCTCCCCGGGAAAGAAAAAAGGCGGCCGAAGCCGCCTTTCCGAAGCATGGTTTTGGAAAAATCTTATTCGGCGACAGCCGTTTCCGCAGCCTTGGCGGCCTCGTCGGCGGCCTTCTTCTCGGCGGCGTCCTGCGCGGCCTTCTCGGCAGCGAGCGCCTGGGCGGCGGCCACCTTCTCGGCCTCGATGCGGGCCTTCTCGGCGTTCAGCGCATTGCGCTCGTCGTCGTTCAGCTTGCGGGCGCGCACGCCGGTGTTTTCCGAAATACGGGCCGATTTGCCGCGGCGATCGCGCAGGTAGTAGAGCTTGGCGCGACGCACCTTGCCACGGCGCACGATCTCGACGCCCTCGACCATCGGCGAAAAGACCGGGAACACGCGCTCCACGCCTTCGCCGTAGGAAATCTTGCGAACCGTGAAATTCTCCTGGAAGCCGGCCCCGGCGCGGGCGATGACGACGCCCTCATAGGCCTGGACGCGGGTGCGGGTGCCTTCGGTCACGCGGACCTGGACGCGCACGGTATCGCCGGGCTGGAATTCGGGAAGCTTGCGCTTGGCTTCGATCTTGGCGGCTTGTTCGGCCTCGAGCTGACGGAGGATATCCATCTTAAAATCCACTTCTTGTTCTTCCGACAGTCAGAGCGTCCGACACTCGCCTCGCAGTCCATGGACCGCTCGGCTATGCCTTTTGTTCTGGAACATCTGGGTTCGAGAACATCGGGCAGGGGCGACTACACCGTCATTGTTGACGGGTCCGGCAGATTGTCCTTGCCAGTACGGGCGGGCACATACAGCTATTTCGATGCTTTGTCACGCCTTTGCCGCGTTCTTTTTTGGTCGTTGGCCAGCGTTGCGATCTTCCGGCATAGGGGTTGCGTCGAGCGCCCAAGCTTTCTAAGGCGGGTAAAACGCGACTTTTCCTCCGGCGGCAATACCCCTCATGTCAGTTCTCGACGCGGCCCTGCTCTTTGTCGCGGGCTTTCTCTCAGGTGCCGTCAACGCGATAGCCGGCGGCGGCACGTTCATAACCTTCGGCGCCATGTCGCTGGTCGGCTTGCCACCGATCGTCGCCAACGCCACATCGTCGGTGACGCAGTTTCCCGGCTACATCACCTCGACGCTCGCCTACTGGGCCGATATCAAGCATTTCTGGCGCGGCGCATTGCTGCTCAGCCTCATATCGGCTTTCGGTGCACTGGCTGGTGCGCTCATCCTTTTGGCGCTCGACAATCCGTCGTTCCGGGTCCTGGTGCCATGGCTGCTGCTGGCGGCAACCGCGCTGTTCGCCGCCGGGCCGTGGCTGAGGCCGGCGCCCAAGCCGGGGCATGAGGCTGCGGTGGGTTCGCTGACCGGCTCCCTGGCGCAGTTTGCCACCGCCGTCTATGGCGGCTTCTTCGGCGCCGGCATGGGCGTCATGATGCTGGCGACGCTCGGCCTCACCCAGGCCGGCGACTATCACCGCCTGAACGCGCTGAAGAACATGCTGGCCGTGGTCATCGCCTCGATAGCCATCCTGGTCTTCGTTTCCGGCGGCGTCATCGCCTGGCCGCAGGCAATCATCATGATACCGGGCGGGGCGCTCGGCGGTTATGCCGGCGTCTGGATCGCCAAGCGCGTGCCGCAAATTGCCGTACGCGGCTTCGTCGTCGGGGTCGGCGTGTTCCTGGCCTTTTACTATTTCACCAGGGGGTGAGCGGCTAACAGGTCCGGCCGTCTTTCCCTGGTCAGCCTTTCCGCTTCGCCGCGCCGCCATGCGGCGATCTTCTTGTGATTGCCCGAGGTGAGAATCTCGGGGATTTGCCGGCCCTCGAATTCCTGCGGCCGCGTGTAGTGCGGATGTTCGAGCAGGCCATTTTCAAAGCTCTCTTCGTCACCCGACACCGCATTGCCCATCACGCCGGGCAGCAGCCGCACCACGGCATCGAGCAGCACGAGCGCTGCCGGTTCGCCGCCGGAGAGGATGAAGTCGCCGACCGAGACCTCCTCGAGCCCCCGCGCCTCGATGACCCGCTGGTCGACGCCTTCGAAGCGCCCGCAGACGATCACCGCGCCAGGTCCAGCGGCGAGTTCGCGCACGCGGGCCTGTGTCAACGGCCTGCCGCGCGGGCTCATGAGCAAGCGCGGGCGCGGATCGCCTGCCGGCGAAGCATGGTCGATGGCGTTCGCCAGCACGTCGGCGCGCATCACCATGCCGGCGCCGCCGCCGGCCGGCGTGTCGTCGACGGTGCGGTGGCGGTCGCCGGCGAAATCGCGGATCTGGATTGCTTCCAGCGACCATGTGCCCGATGCCAGCGCTCGGCCGGCCAGCGACAGGCCAAGCGCGCCGGGAAACATCTCCGGATAGAGCGTCAGCACCGAGGCGGAAAAACTCACCGGTTGCCCCCGGCGTCCTTTGGCCCGCGCGGTCTGCCCTTCGGGTCGAAGCCATCGCGGCCGGGAGCCTCGCTGTCCTCGTCGTCGATCAAGCCCGCCGCCGCCGGATCGACGCGGAGGAAGCCTTCGGCAATCGATACGTCAGGCACGGCGGCTTGCGTGAACGGGATCAGCACGCCTTTGCGCTCGCCAAGCGTCACGTCGAGGATGTCGCCGCCGCCGAAATTATGCACGGCGACGACCTTGCCGATATCGGCACCGGTGTCGTCCCGGACCGCCAGCCCGACGAGATCGGCATGGTAGAATTCATCCTCTTCGCCATCGTCCGGAAGCGTCGAGCGGTCGACGAACAATTCCGTGCCGGCGAGCGCCTCGGCGGCGTTGCGGTCGCTGATGCCCTTGAAGCGCACCACGACGACGGTGTTGGCCGGCCTGATGTCGACGATCTGGAAAGCGCGGCCATCCCTGGCGTAGAGCGGCCCGTAGTCGGCCAGCGCCAGGGGATCGCCGGTGAAGGTTTTCACGCGCAATTCGCCCTTGATGCCGTGGGCGGCGCCGATCACGGCCATCTGGACGGGGTTTTGCGGTTTGGTCATCGGTGGAAAAATCCTTTGCCTTGCTCTAGCTCCACCCGCTTGTCATTTCAATGACGCGCTCTTCACCGCTTCCTAACCCGGCTGCCCGAAGATGACCCGGAATAGGAAGAACGGAATACCGGAAGAGCCCAATGCAGGAATTCCTCATCCCGGCCAAACCAGACCTTCAGGCGGCGCGCGAAAGCTGGCTGAAGATGCTGGCGCGCGAACGCCGGCTGTCGCCGGAAACTGTGGAAGCCTATGAGCGCGACACGCGCCAGTTCCTGCACTTCCTGACCGGCCATTGCGGCGGCTCGCCCGGCATTTCGGACATCGCCGACCTGCGCCCCGCCGATCTGCGCGGCTTTCTCGCCACCCGCCGCGCCGGGGGCGCCGGCGCCCGCACGCTCGGGCGGGGGCTGGCTGGCATCCGCTCGCTGCTGAGCTTTCTGGAGCGGCGCGGCCTCGTCAATGCGGCGGGTGCTGCGGCACTGCGCGCGCCACGGCAGCCGAAGTCGCTGCCCAAGCCGCTGACGGCAAGCGATGCGAAACGTGTCGTTTCGGTAGAAGGCCAGCTGGCGGAGGAGCCGTGGATCGCCGCCCGAAACGCCGCAGTGCTGACGCTGCTCTATGGCTCGGGCCTGCGCATTTCCGAGGCGCTCGGCCTGTCCGGCGCCGATCTGTCGGCGCCTAGCGATAAGGTGCTGCGCGTTACCGGCAAGGGCGGCAAGACGCGGCTGGTGCCGGTGCTGCCGGTGGCGCTGCGGGCGATCGCCGAATACCGCCGGCTCTGCCCCTGGCATCTCGATCCAAAAGGCCTGTTGTTTCGCGGCGCCCGTGGCGGCCCGCTCAACCCGGCCATCGTCCAGCGCGACATGGCGAAACTGCGCTCGGCGCTCAACCTGCCCGATACCGCCACGCCGCATGCCTTGCGCCATTCCTTCGCCACGCATCTGCTTGGACGGGGCGGCGACCTGCGCACCATCCAGGAATTGCTGGGCCACGCCAGCCTGTCGACGACGCAGATCTACACCGGCGTCGACACTGCGAGGCTGCTCGAAATTTATCAGTCGGCGCACCCGAGAGCATGACCGGCCGCATCATCCCGAGGCTGCGGACATTCGGACGGGGTCATGCGCAATGAAGCCTCATCCGAGACAATTTTGCCGCACCGGTTAACCGTTTTGCCGTCCTTTGTATCTAGAAAGCGAGCCATGAAACGCGTCATCACCATCGCCGACCGCGCGGCCCTTGCGTCGCTGAAGCTGCTCGTGGCGCTCAACGTCCTGTTTTTTCTCTCTTTCCTCATCATCGCGCTGCTCGCCGCCGGCAAGGCGCGCGCCGAAATCCCGGACTGTGCCGGCACCGACATGCTGTCGGCCTTGCAGAAGAACGACCCAGCGGCTTATCGCAAGATCGAGACCGAAGCGGCTGCGACACCGAACGGCAAAGGCCTGTTGTGGAAACTGGAAAAGGCTGGTGAAAGACCATCCTTCCTGTTCGGCACCATGCACATGACCGACCCGCGCGTGACCACGCTGCCGCCCGCCGCGCAAAGGGCCTTTGACGCTGCCGACACCGTCGTCATCGAGACCACGGAAGTGCTCGATCAGCAGAAGATGATGGCGGCGCTTTTCAAAGAGCCGGAGCTGATGATGTTCACCGACAGCACGACGCTGTCCTCGCTGCTGTCGCCGGCCGACGCGGCGGTGGTGAACAAGGCGCTCGACGCGCGCGGCATCCCGCTGGCGAGCGTTGCCAAGATGAAGCCGTGGATGCTGTCGGCCATGGTGGCGCTCCCGGCTTGCGAACTGGCCCGGAGGGCCGGCGGCGCGCCAGTGCTCGACATCAAGCTCGCGGAGGACGCCAAGGCCTCAGGCAAGGTTGTCGAGGGGTTGGAGACCATCGCCGACCAGCTTCGCGCCATGGCCTCGCTGCCGCTCGCCTTTCACATGAAGGGTCTCGTCGACACACTGAAGCTCGGCGACAGGATGAACGACGTCAACGAAACCATGATCGTGCTTTATCAGCGCGGCGACACCGGCATGCTCTGGCCGCTGTTCCGTGCCGCCCTTCCAGGCGAGGAAGACGATCCGGCGGACTATGCCGCCTTCGAGGAAACCATGATCACCAGCCGCAACAAGGTGATGGTGGATCATGCCGGGCCGATCCTCGCCAAGGGCAACGCGTTCATGGCGGTAGGCGCCCTGCACCTTCTGGGTGCGGAAGGCCTGGTCGAGGATTTCCGCAAGGCCGGCTACACCGTCACTGCCGTCGACTGAGTTGCACGGTTGAGTTGCGAGCCCTACAAGGAGGTGTGATTCCGGTCGATGCCGTCCCGAATCACGGCGCGAGGGCAGCGGCCTCGTCGCGATGCAGGAAGATCGAAAAGGCTATTTTGGCTCGTTCGCTGCCAGGTTTGCGAGGAAAATGCGTGCAAACAAACGATCCCAGCCGCGAATTGCCCTGTTTTCGGCGTTTTCGATCCCTAACGTGAAACCTGTTCAACGATTGCGCGTTGATTGGTGTTGATTGATACTTTTCATCCACGGAGGACACTTTTATGGCGAATCCAAACGACCCGTTCACCACTCCGACACCCCCTCCCAAGTCGGGTGGCGGCGGCAGCGGCTGGCTGATTGCCCTGGTTGTCGTTATCCTGGCCATTGTCGCTTACTATATTTTTGGCAGAAGCGGTGAAGCGCCTGCGCCTGCCGAACCGCCGGCCGCCAGCACACCGGCCCCGGCGCCCGCTGAACCGGCGCCTGCACCGGCCCCGGCAGAGCCTGCGCCAGCCCCGGCACCTGCAGAGCCCGCGCCTGCGCCTGCCGAACCTGCTCCGGCACCCGCACCGGCAGAGCCTGCCCCGGCACCTGCAGAGCCGGCGCCTGCACCAGCGCCCACAGAACCAGCACCCGCACCAGCCCCGGCGCAGTGATCGGCTGCTGATTTCAAAATACGAACGGCCCGCTGAAGAGCGGGCCGTTTGCTTTAAGGTCTGCGATATGCCGCTGAATTACATATGGATCGGCTTGAAGAAGGTCGCCAGTGCCGCTTCCTTCACCGCTTCCGACATCGTCGGGTGGGCGTGGCAGGTGCGGGCAAGATCTTCCGACGAGCCGCCGAACTCCATCAGCACCGCCGCCTCGTGGATCATCTCGCCGGCGCCAAAGCCGACAATGTGGACGCCGAGCACCCGGTCGCTCTGCTTGTCCGCCAGGATCTTCACGAAGCCGTCGGTATGCAGCATGGCGCGCGCCCGGCCATTGGCGCTGAACGGAAACTTGCCGGCCTTGTAGTCGATGCCGGCCGCCTTCAGCTCTTCCTCGGTCTTGCCGACCGAGGCGATTTCCGGAGTGGTGTAGACGACGCTCGGGATCACCTCGTAGTTCACATGCCCGGCCTGGCCGGCGATGGTCTCGGCCACCGCCACGCCCTCGTCCTCGGCCTTGTGGGCGAGCATCGGCCCGGCGATGACGTCGCCGATGGCGTAGATGCCGGGTACATTGGTCTTGAGGTGGCCGTCCGTCTTGACCCGGCCGCGCTCGTCGACCTCGACGCCGGCCTCCTTCAGCCCAAGACTGTCCGAATAGGCCCGGCGGCCCGTCGCGATCAGCACCGCGTCCGCCTCGATCGTCTCGGCCGCGCCGCCCTTGACCGGCTCGAAGGTTACGGTGGCACCCTTCTTGGCCTTGGCGACGCCGGTCACCTTGGCGCCGAGCCTGAATTCGAACCCTTGCTTGGACAGCATGCGCTGGAACTGTTTGGCGACCTCGCCGTCCATGCCGCCCAGGATAGTGTCGAGGAACTCGACCACGGTCACCTTGGCGCCGAGCCGCGCCCATACCGAGCCGAGTTCCAGCCCGATGACGCCGCCGCCGACCACCACCAGGTGGCCCGGCACCTTGTCCAGCGACAACGCGCCGGTCGAGGACGCGATCACCTTCTCGTCGATGTCGACCTTGACACCCGGAATGCCTGACACGTCGGAGCCGGTGGCGATGACGATGTTCTTGGTCTCGATCTCCTCGACCTTGCCTTCCTCGCCGGTCACCGACACCTTGCCGGCGGACAGGACCTTGCCGGTGCCGCGAAACGAGTCGATCTTGTTCTTCTTGAACAGGAAGGCGACGCCGTTGACGTTGGACGCCACCGTCGCGTCCTTGTGCGCCATCATCTTCTTCAGGTTCAGCTTCGGCGTGCCGATCTCGACGCCCAGCGTGTCCAAGGAATGGCCGGCCTCGGCGAACATTTCGGAGGCATGCAGCAGCGCCTTGGACGGGATGCAGCCGATATTGAGGCAGGTGCCGCCGAAGGTCGGGTTCTTCTCGATCACCGCCGTCTTCAGGCCGAGCTGTGCCGCCTTGATGGCGCAGACATAGCCGCCTGGTCCCGATCCGATGATAACGACGTCATAAGCCATGATACTGTCCTTCTGGTCTGGCACTCAGCCTTGGCTGGCATTAGCGGCCGCCGCCCACTTTCAAATTCGCGCCTGTCGTATAGGACGCCTCGTCCGACAGGAGCCAGAGAATTGCCGCGGCGATTTCTTCGGTGGTCCCCGCCCTTTGCAGGGGCACGAGGTGACGCATCCTCTCGACGCGATCCGGTTGCCCGCCGGAAGCATGAATTTCGGTGTCGATGATGCCTGGACTGACCGCGTTGACGCGAATGCCTTCGCCGGCCACTTCGCGCGCCAGGCCAATAGTGAAGGAATCGATCGCGCCCTTCGAAGCGGCGTAGTCGACATACTCGCCCGATCCGCCAATGCTTGCAGCAATCGAGGAGATATTCACGATGGCGCCGCCCTTGCCGCCATGGCTGGTCGACATGCGTTTCACTGCTTCGCGGGCACACAGCATGGAGCCAATGACATTAATGCGCATCATGCGCTCCAGCCTTGCTCCGCTCATTTCGTCGACACGCGCCCTCTGGTCGACGACGCCAGCGTTGTTGACGAGCGCATCGAGCGGGCCGAAGGCACGATCGATCCTCTCGAACATCGTCTGAATATCGGCCTCGCTGCCGACGTCGCCCTTGATGGCCAGCGCTTCGCCGCCATCCTGCTCGATCGCCTCGACAAGCGCCGTGGCAGCAGCCTCATTCGAGGCATAGTTGATCGCGACACGGTATCCGGCCCTGGCGGCAAGCCTGGACGTGGCGGCGCCGATGCCGCGGCTGCCGCCGGTCACCAGCAGCACTTTTCTGGGCGGGCTCATTCCTGGCAACCCTTCAACGAAAAAACATCCCAGGGCACTTTCGAAAACCCGTTGGCGCCATAGGCGGCCGACATTTCGAGCGACGGCCCGAGGTCGGGAAAGATCAGGCTCTTCGGCGCATCGACGCCCTCGGCCGGCAACAATGCGATGTTGCCCTGGTCGTCGGAACTGTAGATGACACCCTCCCACACCGTGCAGGCGGCGAGTTCGTCGCCGGTGACGTCGCCGGTCGGGCATTTGTACATCAGCGAACCGTGCGGCCGCGCCACCCCTTCCGTCCACATGACGATGCCGTCGAGCACGACACCCTTGTCGAGCATCATCTTGAACGTGTTGGTGACGACAGCCGATTCCATGGTCGGCCTGAAATCGATCTCGGCCGCGCTTTCGGCATCGCCATAGACGGCAAGCTCGAGCGGGCAGGCGGCGAGCGCGGCGGAGCTAGTCGCGAGGAAAGCCAGCAACCCAACCATATGTCTGATCAAGGGTGAGGTGATGTTTACCATCAGTTGGCCTGGTTGCTTTCGCGGCCATCCGCGTTTTCGAGCACTTCGAAGTCGGTCATCAAGAGCAGTGGCTCGCCGGCTGCGTCCAATCCCCAGAAAGAGCGGTAAGCGCCATCGCCGAAGCCAGTGTCGAACATGGCGACGTTGAGCGGATTCCCGTCAATCGGATTATCCATGCCAAACCCGTCGATAGACCAAGCAACGTCAGCAAGATAGCCGTCGAGTTCTTCCTGGTCGGTCATGAGTGCCAAGACCGACTTGTCCATGAACGTTGCAACCGCGTTATCAACGATGAATTCAAAAAATTGAGACTTATAGGCCTGTGGGCGGTCGCGATCGAAGGTGGCCAACTCCCAGTGTACCGGCAAGCCGGGACTGAACCGCAGGACCGCCGCGGCAATGCGGCCCTGAGCCTGAAGCAGCATGAGCGGATAGCGTCCCGGCTTCACCTTGCGGCTGAACGCAGGCCGTCCTAGCCCGGTAATGAGTGGATCGCATGCGACGATTTCGCCCGTCGGCAGCTCAAGGTCACCGATCGTGGTGACGGTGATCTCCCGTTCCTCCATCTCGGCATCGCTGAGAGCGAAGACGCCGAGATTGCTGCTCATTGAATCCTCTTCGGTCGGAGTCGCCAGACGAGAGATGGCGGTGGAGGTAGAGGATCGAAAAATCCGAAGCACGCGACCAGCCACCCGCCCGAGCCCGAACCTTTCCAGCCAGCCGCTCACGACGCGACCGGCCCGATCACAGATCGAGCACCAGCCGCTCCGGATCCTCCAGGCTTTCCTTGACCCGCACCAGGAAGGTCACCGCTTCCTTGCCGTCGACGATGCGATGATCGTAGGAGAGCGCCAGATACATCATCGGCCTGATCACGATCTGGCCGCCGACCACCATCGGCCGCTCTTGGATCTTGTGCATGCCCAGAATGCCCGACTGCGGCGCGTTGAGGATCGGCGTCGACATCAGCGACCCGTAAACGCCGCCGTTAGAAATCGTAAACGTGCCTCCTTGCATATCCGCCACCGACAGCTTGCCGTCACGTGCCGCAAGACCCAGCCTGCCGATTTCCTTCTCGATCTCGGCGATCGACATCTGGTCGGCGTCGCGCACCACCGGCACGACGAGCCCCTTTTCGGTGCCGACGGCGACGCCGATATGGGCGTAGTTCTTGAAGATGATGTCGGTGCCGTCGATCTCTGCATTGACGGAAGGAATCTCCTTCAGCGCATGGGTGACGGCCTTGGTGAAGAAGCCCATGAAGCCCAGCTTCACGCCGTGCTTCTTCTCGAACACATCCTTGTATTTGGTCCGGAGCGCCATCACCGCGCTCATGTCCACCTCGTTGAAGGTGGTCAGCATGGCGGCGGTCGACTGCGCTTCCTTGAGGCGGCGCGCGATGGTCTGCCGCAGCTTGGTCATGCGCACGCGTTCTTCGCGCGACAAGTCATCGGCCGAGGACGGCGCGCGGGCAGCGACCGGGGCTGCCTTCGGCGTCTCGGCCGGCTGCGACGGCGCGCCCCTGGCGATCGCGTCGAGCACGTCGCCCTTCAGCACCTGGCCGCGTTTGCCGGAACCCGAGATCTGGTCGACCGCGAGATTGCTCTCGGCCAGCAGCTTCGCCGCTGCCGGCGCTGGCGGCATCGCGCGCGCCTCGATCGGCCCGGCGTCGCCGGCGATCCTGGCGGTCTCGGCCGCGGCTTGCCTGACGGTCGATGCGGCGGTCGGCGCCGAGGCCTGCGACACCGCGTCCTGCTTCGGTTCGGAAGGCGGCGCCTTCGCAGGTTCAGGTGCCGCCGCTTTTGCCCCGCCGCCCGCCGCAATCATGCCGAGCAAAGCGCCGACCTCGACCGTTTCACCTTCCCCAGCTGCGATCTCGCTGAGCGTTCCTGCGGCCGCGGCCGGCACTTCCACAGTCACCTTGTCGGTTTCGAGCTCGACCAGCGGCTCGTCGGTGGCGATCGCGTCGCCGACCTTCTTGAACCATTTGCCGATGGTCGCCTCGGTGACGGATTCGCCAAGAGTGGGGACGCGGATTTCGGTAGCCATTGTGCCTGTCCGTTTTTCTGTCGGTTCTGTTCTATTTGCCGAGCTCTGTTCTATTCGCCGAGCGCGTCTTCGAGCAAGGCGGCAAGCTGGGCGAGATGCTTCGACATCAATCCGGTTGCCGGCGAGGCGGCTGCCGGCCGGCCGGTATAGCGCACCCGCTGATGCTTGGCGTCGATATGCGCCAGCACCCATTCCAGATACGGATCGATGAACGACCAGGCGCCCATGTTCTTGGGCTCCTCCTGGCACCACACCATTTCCGCGTTGCGGAAGCGTGACAGCTCGTTGATCAGCGCCTTTGCCGGGAACGGATAGAGCTGTTCGACGCGCAGCAGATAGATGTCGTTGATGCCGCGCTTCTCGCGCTCCTCGTAGAGGTCGTAATAGACCTTGCCCGAGCAGAGCACGACTCGGCGGATCTTCGAATCCTTGGTGAGCTTGATCGCCTGGCCGGGGAGCTGCTGGGCATCGTCCCACAACAGCCGGTGGAACGCGCTTTCGCCCGACATTTCCGGCAGCGTCGACACCGCCCGCTTGTGACGCAGCAGCGACTTCGGCGTCATCAGGATCAGCGGCTTGCGGAAATCCCGCTTCAGCTGCCGGCGCAAGATGTGGAAGTAGTTAGCCGGCGTTGTGCAATAGGCCACCTGCATGTTGTCTTCGGCGCATAGCTGCAGGAAGCGCTCCAGCCTCGCCGACGAGTGCTCCGGCCCCTGGCCCTCATAGCCATGCGGCAACAGGCAGACGAGGCCCGACATCCTGAGCCACTTGCGCTCGCCCGACGAGATGAACTGGTCGAACACCACCTGGGCGCCGTTAGCGAAATCGCCGAACTGCGCCTCCCAGAGCGTCAGCGCTTTCGGCTCAGCCAGGCTGTAGCCATATTCGAAGCCGAGCACGGCCTCTTCCGACAGCATCGAGTTGATGACCTCGAAGCCGGCCTGCGCCGCCGACAGATTGTTGAGCGGGATGTAGCGTGTTTCGTCGCGCTGGTCGTAAAGCACGGAGTGACGTTGCGAAAACGTGCCGCGCTCCGAATCCTGCCCGGACAGCCGGACCGGATTGCCGTCGAGCAGAATGGCGCCGAAGGCCAGCGCCTCGGCCGTCGACCAGTCGATGCCTTCGCCTGACTCGATCGCCTGGCGGCGGTTCTCGAGAAACCGCAGGATCGTCTTGTGCGCCGCGAAATCCTTCGGCACCTCGGTCAGCTTCTTGCCGATCTCCTTCAGCGTCTTGACCGGCACGGCGGTCTTGCCGCGCCGCTGTTCGTCCTGGTTGTCCGCCGTGCGCAGGCCCGACCAGGCGCCGTCCAGCCAGTCGGCCTTGTTGGGCTTGTAGTGCTGGCCAACCTCAAATTCCTGCTCGAGATGCGCCCGCCAGTCGGCCTTGAGCTTGTCGAATTCGGCTTGGGCGATGTGGCCCTCGGCGATCAGCCGGTCGGCATAGATCTGCACCGTCGTCTTGTGGCGGCGGATGCTGCTGTACATGATCGGCTGGGTAAAGGCCGGCTCGTCGCCCTCATTGTGGCCGAAGCGGCGGTAGCAGAACATGTCCACCACCACCGGCTTGTGGAACCTCATGCGGAATTCGATCGCCACCTTGGCGGCATGGACCACGGCTTCCGGATCGTCGCCATTGACGTGGAAGATCGGCGCCTCGATCATCTTGGCCACATCCGACGGATAGGGCGACGAGCGCGAGAAGCGCGGATTGGTGGTGAAGCCTATCTGGTTGTTGATAATGAAATGCAGCGTGCCGGCGACGCGGTGGCCGCGCAGGCCCGACAGGCCGAGGATTTCGGCAATCACGCCCTGGCCGGCAAAGGCGGCGTCGCCATGCAGGAGCAGCGGCAGCACCTTGGCGCGCTCTTCCAGCGGCACGATCTCCTCGCGGCTGCGGCCGAACAGAGAGTCCTGCTTGGCCCGCGCCTTGCCCATCACCACCGGATCGACGATTTCCAGATGCGAGGGATTGGCGGTCAGCGACAGATGCACCTTGTTGCCGTCGAACTCGCGGTCCGACGAAGCCCCGAGATGGTACTTCACGTCGCCCGAGCCCTCGACCTCGTCGGGTGCGGCCGAGCCGCCCTTGAATTCGTGGAAGATGGCGCGGTGCGGCTTGGCCATCACCTGGGAGAGAACGTTCAGCCGGCCGCGATGCGCCATGCCGAGCACGATCTCCTTCATGCCGAGCTGGCCGCCGCGCTTGACGATCTGCTCCAGCGCCGGGATCAGCGCCTCTGCGCCGTCGAGGCCGAAGCGCTTGGTGCCCTTGTATTTGACGTCGATGAACTGCTCGAAGCCTTCGGCCTCGACCAACTTCTGCAGGATCGCCTTCTTGCCGGGGGCGGTGAAGGTGATCTCCTTGTCGGCCCCCTCGATGCGCGCCTGGATCCAGGCCTTCTCCTCGGGGTCGGAAATATGCATGAACTCGACGCCGAGCGTCGAACAATAGGTGCGGGTCAATATATCGAGCATCTGCCGGATGGTGCCGAATTCGAGCCCGAGCACATTGTCGAGGAAGATCGGGCGGTCGTAGTCGGCGGCGGTAAAGCCGTAATTTTCCGGCGACAGCTCGTTGTAGTCCTCGAGCGGCTTGGCGATGCCGAGCGGGTCGAGATTGGCATGCAGATGGCCGCGCATGCGGTAGGCGCGGATCATCATGATGGCGCGGACCGAATCGCGCGTCGCCTGGTGCACGTCGGCGTCGGAAAGGGCGATGCCGTTGACGACCGCTCTGTCCTTGACCTTTTTCTCGACGTGCTTTTCGACGATGCCCCAATCGCCGTCGAGCGCCGACACCAGTTCGCCATTGGCCTGCAGCGGCCAGGACGGCCTCGCCCATGAGGCGCCCGTGGCATTCTTGCGGACATCGCCGGCGTCGTCTTTCAGCGCCGCGAAGAAATCCTGCCATTCGGGGTCGACCGAAGAGGGATCGTCCTCATAGGCTGCATAGAGCGCATCGATATAATCGGCATTGCCGCCATAGAGGAAAGAGGTAAGCGAAAACTGGTCGTTGGCCTGATCTTGTCTTGCCATTTTTTCCGCGGAGCGCCTGCTCCGTCTCCTTTTCTGGAGGGGAGTAGGGCAGTAAGGGAGTAGGGGAATAGGGCATTTTGGTGCCCTCGATGATTCCCTACTGCCTTACTCCCCTACTGCCCTACTCCCTTACAAACCTAACCCTTTATCGCCTCGACCAGTGTCGTGCCGAGCCGGGCCGGCGACGGCGACACCCTTATTCCGGCCGATTCCATCGCCGCGATCTTGTCCTCGGCGCCGCCCTTGCCGCCGGAGATGACCGCGCCTGCATGGCCCATGGTACGACCGGCCGGCGCCGTGCGCCCGGCGATGAAACCGGCCATCGGCTTCTTGCGGCCACGCTTGGCTTCGTCCTTGAGGAACTGCGCGGCGTCTTCCTCGGCCGAGCCGCCGATCTCGCCGATCATGATGATCGACTTGGTCTCGTCGTCGGCGAGGAACATCTCCAGTACGTCGATGAACTCCGTGCCTTTGACCGGGTCGCCACCGATGCCGACGGCGGTGGTCTGGCCGAGGCCGACATTGGTGGTCTGGAACACTGCCTCATAGGTAAGCGTTCCCGAGCGGGAAACAACGCCGACCGAGCCCTTGCGGAAGATGTTGCCGGGCATGATGCCGATCTTGCATTCGTTTGGGGTCAGGACGCCGGGGCAGTTGGGGCCGATGAGCCGCGATGTCGAGCGGTCGAGCCTCGCCTTGACCCTGATCATGTCAATCACCGGTATGCCCTCGGTGATGCAGATGATCAGCGGGATCTCGGCTTCGATCGCTTCCAGGATCGCCTCCGCGGCGCCCGCCGGCGGCACATAGACGACGGAAGCATTGGCGCCGGTCTGCGCCTTGCCTTCGGCCACCGTCGCGAAGATCGGCAGTCTCTCGCCCTTGGCGCCGGTCCACGTCTCGCCGCCCTTCTTGGGGTGGATACCGCCGACCATTTTCGTGCCGTGATAGGCCAGTGCCTGTTCCGTATGGAACGTGCCGGTCTTGCCGGTCAGGCCCTGGACCAGCACCTTGGTGTTCTTGTCGATGAGAATGGACATGTGCCCCCCGCGCTTAGCGATCAAAGGAAAGGATTGATGGCCCGAACGGAGCCATAGAGCTGATTGTGGTTAAGGTCTTCCGTGTAGAAGACGGGCGCGCCCAGCCGCTCGGCGGCGGCGAGCAGCGCTGCGTCGTAGTATTTGAGTTGATAGCGCCGCGCGAGACGAAGCCCTGCAACGACATAAGCCTGATCGACTGGAACAAACGGAAGCGCGCCGAGAAACACCAGCCACTGGTCGATGACGGCATAGGCAGAGACTGATTTCCGTCTCGCGACATTCGCGAACTCCGCAAGGGTCTGACCGGAGACGCCAAAGACCGTCCCGAGGACAAGCCCCTGCGCGATGTCGTGGCGGTGGGGGTCACGAGTCCTCTCCGAAGCCGCGTACAGGAGGACGTTCGAGTCGAGAAAGCATTCTATCCTCGCGTTCGGCATAGATCTCGTCCCGGTTCCATTTGAAGTCGGACGCCAGATCGAGCGGCGCTTCGTCCATCAGCCTACGCATACCTTCCCGCGCCCAGACGATACGGTCTTCTTGCTCGACTTCCGAGGCAAGCAAAGACCGCACCATAGCATTGAGCGTGGTCTTGCGGCGTTCCGCCAATTCTCTCGCCTTCTTGAGGAGCATCTCGTCCATGGCCAATGTTACGTTCTTCATCGCCGATCTCCACATAATCGCACATAGAGAATATGTGTAATTATGTGTAAAAGTTCAACCAAACTCCACTATTCGCCGTCATAGCCGCTTGAGGTCGGCGACGGTGAGATCGCTCTTGGCATTGCCGGTGTTGAGCGTCGTCGCCGGCTCGAACATCAGCACCACCGGCTCCTCGCTCAGAGAGCGCGGCCGGTGCTCGACGGACCGCGGCACGACGATGAACTCGCCGCTCGAAAGCTCCACCGTGCCGTCGCGGAAATCGATGGCGATGCGGCCGCGCAGCACCAGGAACGCCTCGTCCTCATTGTCATGCGCGTGCCAGTCGAAGACGTCGCCGAACTTGGCGATCTTGACCTGGGCATCGTTGACGTCGCCGGCGATATGCGGATCGAAGACCTTGTTGATCTTCCGATCCGCCGCCTCGACCAGATTGATCTTGTGCGGAGGCACCAGATCAGCCCTTCACCGCCGCCACGATCTTTTTGGCCGCGTCATCGAGGTCGTCGGCAGAAACGACGTTGAGACCGCTGTCGTTGATGATCTTCTTGCCGAGCTCGGCATTGGTGCCTTCCAGCCGCACCACCAGCGGCACCTGCAGCCCGACTTCCT
The DNA here is from genome assembly GCF_003952365.1 of Mesorhizobium sp. M9A.F.Ca.ET.002.03.1.2. Taxonomy (NCBI): domain Bacteria; kingdom Pseudomonadati; phylum Pseudomonadota; class Alphaproteobacteria; order Hyphomicrobiales; family Phyllobacteriaceae; genus Mesorhizobium; species Mesorhizobium sp. M9A.F.Ca.ET.002.03.1.2. The sequence continues at coordinate 1,308,738 of NZ_CP034443.1, forward strand.
TCACTGCGGCGATCACGCCCTCGGCGATGATGTCGCACTTCATGATGCCGCCGAAGATGTTGATCAGGATGCCCTTGACCGCTGGATCCTTGGTGATGATCTTGAACGCCGCCGTTACCTTCTCCTTCGACGCGCCGCCGCCGACATCGAGGAAGTTGGCGGGCTCGGCGCCATAGAGCTTGATGATGTCCATCGTCGCCATCGCGAGGCCGGCGCCGTTGACCATGCAGCCGATATTGCCATCGAGCGCGACATAGGCGAGGTCGTATTTCGACGCCTCGATCTCCTTCTCGTCCTCTTCGGTGATGTCGCGCAGTTCCATCACGTCGGGATGGCGAAACAGCGCGTTGTTGTCGAACGACACCTTGGCGTCGAGCACGCGCAGCCGGCCGTTCTTCATGACGATCAGCGGGTTGACCTCGAGCAGGCTCATATCCTTCTCGACGAAGGCCTTGTAGAGGATCGGGAACAGCGTCTCGCCGTCCTTGGCAGCGTCGCCGTCGAGCTTCAGCGCGCCGTTGAGTTCTTTCAAATCATCCGCCGTCACGCCCTTTTCCGGGTCGATGGCGACGGTGATGATCTTTTCCGGCGTGTCATGGGCGACCGCCTCGATGTCCATGCCGCCCTCGGTCGAAACGACGAAGGCGATGCGCCCGACCGAGCGGTCGACCAGGATCGACAGATAGAGCTCGCGCTCGATGTCGGCGCCGTCCTCGATATAGAGGCGGTTGACCTGCTTGCCCGCCGGGCCGGTCTGCTTGGTGACCAGCGTGTGGCCGAGCATCTCCTTGGCGTTGGCGACGACGTCGGCGACCGACTTCGCCAGCCGCACGCCACCCTTGGCGTCGGGGCCGAGCTCCTTGAATTTGCCCTTGCCGCGGCCGCCGGCATGGATCTGGCTCTTCACCACATAGAGCGGGCCAGGCAGCGCCTTGGCGGCGGCTTCCGCCCCGCTTGCCTCGAACACCGGCACGCCTTCGGCCACCGGTGCGCCAAAGCCCTTCAGCAGCGCCTTGCCCTGATATTCATGGATGTTCATGCGCGATGTCTCCAGATCAATTGCCGGGGGTCACTTGGCGGCGAGATGCGGAGCGATCTTGACGCAGGCCTCGCACAGGCCCTGCACCGCCGCCACCGAATTGTCGAACATCTTCTGCTCGGCCTTGCCGAGGTCGATCTCGATGACGCGCTCGACGCCGCCGGCGCCGATCACCACCGGCACGCCGACATAGGTGTTCTTGACGCCATACTGGCCGGAGAGATGCGCGGCGCAGGGGAGTACGCGCTTCTTGTCCTTGAGATAGGCTTCGGCCATCGAGATCGCCGAGGCGGCCGGTGCGTAGAAGGCCGAGCCGGTCTTGAGCAGCCCGACGATCTCGGCGCCGCCGTCGCGGGTGCGCTGCACGATCTGGTCGAGCTTTTCCTTCGAGGTCCAGCCCATCTTGATGAGGTCGGGCAGCGGGATGCCGGCGACCGTCGAATAGCGGATCATCGGCACCATGGAATCGCCATGGCCGCCGAGCACGAAGGCGGTGACATCCTCGACCGACACCTTGAATTCCTCTGCCAGGAAATAGCGGAAGCGCGAGCTGTCCAGCACGCCGGCCATGCCGACGACATGGCTCTTCGGCAGTCCGGAAAACTTCTGCAGCGCCCAGACCATGGCGTCGAGCGGGTTGGTGATGCAGATGACGAAGGCTTTCGGCGCGTATTTCTTGAGACCCGCGCCAACCTGCTCCATGACCTTCAGGTTGATGCCGAGAAGGTCGTCGCGGCTCATGCCGGGCTTGCGCGGCACGCCGGCGGTGACGATGCAGACGTCGGCGCCCTCGATGCCGGCATAATCGTTGACGCCGGTCAGCCTGGAGTCGAACCCGTCGACCGGCGACGACTGCGCGATATCCAGCCCCTTGCCTTGCGGGATACCCTCGGCGATGTCGAACAGCACAACGTCGCCGAGATCCTTGAGGCCGATCATGTGGGCAAGCGTGCCGCCGATCATGCCCGAGCCGATGAGCGCTATCTTGTTACGTGCCATGTCAGGATGTTTTCCCTTTAGACTGTGACGACCGCCCCAATCTTTAACGACTTGGGATGGCGGCGTCGAGGAAGGAGGCCGGAATGCTGCGGGAAAGCCGCGAGATTTCGCCGCACCCAATAGCCCCGGCGCAAAAGAAATTCAAACGATTATTTTGGAGTGAATAATTTCAATCGGTTAGAAACAACGGGAGTTACGTAAGCGTCAAAAAGAATTAAGCTGACTTGGGAGATTTTACATAATGAAGGTGGAAATAAGAAGGCTATTTCCTGGCGATGACGCCTTTGTGACGCGGGTCGCCGAGGACGTGTTCGACGAGCCGGTGAGGCCCGATCGCCTTGCCGCCTACCTCGCCTCACCAGGTCATTTCATGATCGTGGCGCTTTTTGACGACATGGTCGTCGGGCAGTGCGCGGCCGTCATCCACCGCCATCCGGACAAGGTGAGCGAACTCTACATCGATGAAGTCGGCGTGGCGCCAGCCTTTCAGCGCCAGGGCATCGCCACAAGAATGCTCGACGCCATGTTTGGGCTCGGCCGCGAGCACGGATGCAAGGACGCCTGGGTCGGCACCGAACCGGGCAATGTTGCGGCGCGCGCGCTTTACGAGGCGCGGAAGGAGCCGCATGGATTGGCGGAAGATTTTGTGATGTATGTGTATCGGCTGTAGATTTTTGACGCCGGCGGGACAGAGGGGAGTGTGACGGAATGCTACAGATCGGTTCTTTTGAAGTAGACACTTACGCCTGCTTCGCTTCCGCCGGCGACGCCTGCACCTCATGCCTCCCCACCCAGTCTTCCAGCCATTCGTGGCTCTGCATCTCGATCAGGCGTGACGCCGTGCGCTCGAACTCGAAGACCTCGTTGCCGCGTTTGGCCGTATAGAGCCCGGGCGGCGAAGCATCGGCGCTCACCACCAGCCGCACGTGATGGTCGTAGAGCGTGTCGATCAAGAGGATGAAGCGCTTGGCCTCGTTGCGCGTGCCTTCGCCGAGCACCGGCACATGATCGATGACGATGGTCGAGAAGCGGCTGGCAATCGCCAGGAAATCGCGAGCGCCGAGCGGGTTTTCGCAAAGATCGGCAAAGGAAAACCGCGCCGCGTCGCCGGCGGCGCGCGGCACGACGACCTGTCGGCCCTTTACCGTCAGCGCTGCCTCGGCCGTCGGCCTGCCATGCGTCATCACGTCCCACGCCTCGTCGAGGGCGGCATCGGCCGCGGCATCGGCGGGGGTGACATAGACCGGCAGGCGGCTGAGCTTGTCCAGCCGGTAGTCCTTGTCGGCGTCCAGCGCGAGCACCTGCGCATGCCGCTCCAGGATGCCGATGAAGGGTAGGAAAAGCTTGCGGTTCAACCCGTCGCGGTAGAGATCCTCCGGCGCCACATTGGAGGTGGCGACCAGCACCACGCCGTTGGCAAACAGCGCCGAGAACAGCCGGGACAGGATCATCGCGTCGGCGATGTCGGTGACGGAAAACTCGTCGAAGCACAGCACCCAAGCTTCCTCGGCCAGCGCGCGGGCCACTGGCCCGATAGGGTCGTCTTCCCTGACCGTGCCCTCTTTACGCGCCTGCCGGTGCTTCTGGATGCGATCCTGCACATCGGCCATGAAGTCATTGAAATGCACACGGCGCTTGCGCCTGACCGGCACCAGCTCGAAGAACATGTCCATCAGCATGGTCTTGCCGCGGCCGACGCCGCCATGGATGTAGAGGCCCTTGACCGCCTCGCGGGTCTCGCGCTTGCGCGCGAACAGCCACCCCAGCGCGCTCGATTTGTGCGCCAGCCGCTTTGCCGAAATCTCATCGATCAGCCGGTCCAGGCCAGCAGTGATCCGCTCCTGTGCCGGATCGCGGCCGATCAGGCCCGTCTCGACCAAATGGTCGTAGCGCTGCCGGACGGTCGCATGGGTCTGAAGGCCGTCACGCAGATGCATCGGTCACGTCGTTCTAAAGCAATTCCAGGAAAAACTGTGTAACGGCTTTCCGTCCGGAATTGCGTAAAACAAATACATAAAGCGGTTTCGGCGATTCTATCAAACGCCGAAACCGCTCTAAGGGGCGGGTCAGCCTACCTTGTAAGCGAGATTGGCAGGCCGTTGGAAGTCTGGCCGTCGAATTTCTCTCCGCCCGAGGAATAGAGCCGTGCCAGCGTGCCGCCATTCTCGTCGTACAGCGTCAACTGCTTGCCAGCGACGTTCCAGGATTTGATGCCGTCGATCGGCGCCGGGCAATGCAGCGGTCCGGCCCGATAGCCGGCGCCGAATTTGGTCTGCGGTGTCGCCACCTGGCAGCTCTGGCCGGACACGCTGGCCTTCCACACGCCGGCGACGCTGCCTGCGGTAAGATCCGGGGCTCCGGCCGGAGCCGTCCCGTCCGGCGGCAGCGCGGCGACCTGGGGGTCCAGCGTGCCTTGCGGCGCCGTCGGGAATTTCGATGGGTCGGCCGTGCCGGGCGCCGCCGGCGGCGGCAACTGATTTCCCGTCACCTTGCCGGAGGGCGCGGCTTGCAGCGGCGCCGGCTGCTCCTGGTCCATCGACGAGAACCGTGAGGTTGAGCAGCCGCTCGCAACGAGCGCGGCAAGCGATACGGCCAGCAGACCGGTCATCGAAAAATTCATTTCAAACCTCCGTGGAATCCGGCTGGGGCTGCGGTCCACACAATCCCTCCCTCACCAAGATGGAGAAGGTGGCGGAATTTCAACCCGATATGGTTAAAATACTATTTGCGGCAGCATCTGTTGCAACTTTATCACAAATGCATGCTGCCCAAAGCCCGCCCGTCGGGCCTGACCCGAGGCTGCGCAACGGTTCGCCTGGACAGTTGCCCTTGGCATTCCGGTCGCCAAATGCTTGCGCCGGCCGGCTTCGGCCCTATCTCTGATGAAACGGGACCCTGCCGGAGGCGAGACCTTGGCTGCGAGAAAAAGAGCCGCCAATCGCTACTACAACGGCCCGCCCAGCGACCATTTCGACGGCACCTTGTTCTTCAATCCCGACGGCAAGCCGCCTGGTCGTTTTTCCGATCTCTTGAAGTGGCAGTTGGCCGGTGAACGCGCGAAATGGCCGGCTGCGAATCCGAGCCCGTTTCCGCAGGCGAAACCGGCTGAGCGGATCGACGGCTCCGGACTGAGGCTCACCATGGTCGGCCACTCGTCGCTGCTCATCCAGACAGCCGGCTTGAACATCCTCACCGACCCGGTCTGGTCGCGGCGCGTTTCGCCGCTCTCCTTTGCCGGGCCCAAACGGGTCAACCCGCCGGGCATCGCCTTTTCCAACCTGCCGCCGATCGACCTCGTATTGGTCAGCCACAACCACTACGACCATCTCGACCTCGCCACGCTGAAGCGGCTGAAGGCAAAGCACGACCCGCTGGTGCTGACGCCGCTCGGCAACGACGCCGTCATCGACGATGTCGTTCCTGGCATGCGGCTCTCCGTGCATGACTGGGGCGACCGGGTCGACGTCGGCGACGGCGTCGCCGTCCATGTCGAGCCGGTGCATCACTGGTCGGCGCGCGGCACCCGCGACCGGCGCATGGCGCTGTGGGCGGGTTTTGCGGTCGAGACGCCGGGCGGAAAGGTCTACTTCGCCGGTGACACCGGTTTCCACGGCGGCATCAATTACCGGCTGATGGCCGAAAGGCACGGCGGCTTCCGCCTCGCCATCCTGCCGATCGGCGCCTACGAGCCGCGCTGGTTCATGGCGCCGCACCACCAGAATCCGGAGGAGGCGGTGCAAGGCATGCTTTTGTGTAACGCCGCCCACGCCGCCGGCTGCCATTGGGGCACGTTCCGGCTCACCAACGAGCCGATCGACGAGCCGGCCAGAAAGCTGGGCGAAGCCCTCGACGACCAGAACGTCGCGCGGGAACGCTTTCGCGCCCTGCATCCCGGCGAGGTCTGGGACGTGCCGGCGGTCCAGACGGACGACCGGCCACGGGTCAGCGGAACCCAGGCATAGCCGATGCGTTTTGCACAGAGGCCCAGATTTGTCGGCTGCGAGGTATTTCCATGATCAAGTGGATCATCATTCTTCTCATCGTTGCCGCTGCGGCGAGCCTGCTCGGCATGCCGGCATTGGCCGGAGCCGCCGCCACCGGCGCCCGTATCCTCATCGGCATCGTGCTGATCATCTTCCTGCTGATCGTGCTCGGCGTCTTCGCGGTGACGTAGCGCATCGGCCAGAAAGTGTTAGAGCGTACTTTGTGCGTTCAGGTGGACGCACGTCGCTCTAATGCGGCCGCACTGGTAATTTCGGCCGGTATCCGCCATATAGGCGCCAAACCGGCATGAGACCTTTCGATCGATGGCAAGTACTGCCCCCTTCGCCAAGATGAACGGCATCGGCAACGAGATCATCGTTGCCGACATGCGCGGTCGCGCCGACCGGGTGGCGCCGGCAGCCGCCCTCGCGCTCAATGCCGATGCCGCGACGAAATTCGATCAGATCATGGCGATCCACGACGCCAGGACGCCGGGGACCGCCTTTTTCATCGACATCCTGAATTCCGACGGAACCGGTGCGCAGGCCTGCGGCAACGGCATGCGCTGCGTTGTGCAGGCGCTTGCCGCCGAGACCGGCCAGAAGGCATTCGCCTTCGAGACCGTCGCCGGCATCCTCAACGCCGAAGAACATGCCGACGGGCTGATCTCGGTCGACATGGGCAAACCGCGTTTCGGCTGGCAGGACATTCCGCTGGCCGAGGAATTCCGCGATACCCGCATGATTGAGCTGCAGGTCGGCCCGATCGACGCACCGGAACTGCATTCGCCGTCGGTCGTCTCGATGGGCAATCCGCATGCCATCTTTTGGGTCGACCGCGACGTCTGGTCCTACGAGCTCGACCGTTTCGGCCCGCTGCTCGAAAACCACCCGATCTTCCCCGAGCGCGCCAATATCACCATCGCGCGGGTGACCTCGCCCGAGACGATGGTCATCCGCACCTGGGAGCGCGGCGCCGGCCTGACCAAGGCCTGCGGCTCGGCCGCTTGTGCCGCTGTCGTTGCTGCCGCTCGCACCAGGCGGACCGGACGCAGCGTCTCTCTGGTGACGCCCGGCGGCGGCTCCTTGCATGTCGAATGGCGCGGCGACGACCACGTCATCCTCACCGGTGCCGCCGAATGGGAATTTTCCGGCAGCTTCGATCCGTCGACCGGCGTGTGGGCCCGCGACAATGAAAGCGTCGCTTGATGCCTGCTCTTCCCAAGAAGGGTCCCGTTCTTCCCCGGGGTGTTGACGTCGTCACCTTCGGCTGCCGGCTGAACACCTACGAATCCGAGGTGATGCGCAGCGAGGCGGAAAGTGCCGGCCTTGGCGCGCTGGCAGGCGGCGCCATCATCTTCAACACCTGCGCCGTCACCGGCGAGGCGGTTCGCCAGGCAAAGCAGTCGATCAGGAAGGCTCGCCGCGAGAATCCGACCGCCCGTATCATCGTCACCGGCTGCGCCGCGCAGATCGAGCCGGAGAATTTCGTCGCTATGGACGAAGTCGATCTCGTGCTCGGCAATGAGGAGAAGCTGAGGGCACATTCCTATCGCGCGCTGCCGGATTTCGGCGTCAACGACACCGAAAAGGCCCGCGTCAACGATATCTTTTCGGTACGCGAGACGGCCGGCCATATGGTCGACGCCATCGAGGGTCGGGCGCGGGCCTTCGTCCAGGTGCAGAACGGCTGCGACCACCGCTGCACCTTCTGCATCATCCCCTACGGCCGCGGCAATTCGCGCTCGGTGCCGATGGGCGCCGTGGTCGAGCAGGTCAAGCGGCTGAGCGGCAATGGCTATGCCGAGATCGTGCTGACCGGCGTCGACATGACCAGTTTCGGCGCCGACCTGCCTGGCAGCCCGAAACTCGGCAAATTGGTCAAGACAATCCTGAAGCAGGTGCCCGACGTAAAACGCCTGCGCCTCTCCTCCATTGATTCGATCGAAGCCGATGACGAATTGCTCGATGCCATCGCCACCGAGCCCAGGCTGATGCCGCATCTGCATCTCTCGCTGCAGGCGGGTGACGACATGATCCTGAAGCGGATGAAACGCCGGCACAACCGGGATCAGTCGATCCGTTTTTGCGAGGATGTGCGCAAATTGCGCCCCGGCATCGTCTTTGGCGCCGACATCATCGCCGGCTTCCCGACCGAGACGGACGCCATGTTCGAGAATTCGCTGAAGATCGTCGAGGAATGCGGGCTGACGCATCTCCACGTCTTCCCGTTTTCGCCGCGCGAAGGCACCCCCGCCGCGCGCATGCCGCAGCTTCGCCGCGAGGCGGTCAAGCAGCGTGCGGCACGGCTGCGCGCCGCCGGCGACGCCGCCTATCGTAGCCACCTTTCCTCGCTCACCGGGTCGCGCCAGTCGATCCTGGTCGAGCGCGAGGGGCTCGGCCGTACCGAAGGCTTCACGCTTGCCGCGGTCTTCGCGGGCGCGCCGGGCGAAATCGTCGAGGCTGATATCGCCGGCCATGACGGCGCCCGCCTGATCGCGGCGCCGTTTGCCGCCTGCGCCGCCTGAGACGCAAGAACATGGCTGGTTTTTTCAAGAAGATATTTTCGTTCGGCAAGAAGGAAGTGGTCGAGGAGCGTATCGATGAGACCGCGCCGCTGCCACCGATCAAATGGGATGCGCTGGAGGCGCTGAAGCCAGCCGCCGAGCAGGTCGTTCCGGAATCCCTGAAGCGCGAGGAGCCCCGGCCCGAAGTGGAAATCGCCCCGGCGATCGAACCCGAGGCCGCGCCGCAACCGGCGCCTGTCGAGGAGCCTGCGCCGACCATTGCGCCCGAGCCGGAGATACAGCCGGAACCCGCTCCGATCGAAGAGCCGCTGCCGCCGGAGCCGGAAACATCTGCTGAGGAGCCGGCGCCTGAGGAAACTCCGGCTGCTCCCGTCATTCCCGAGCCAGAGCCGGAACCGCAGGACGTTCCTGAGCCCGAGCAGCCGGAAATCGCCCCGGAGAAACAACCGGAACCTGCGCCTGTCGAAGTGCCGGCACCGTCCACCCAGCTTCCGTCATCAGAGCCTGGCGCCGCCCCTCATCCGCCTGCCGGCGCCTTCTCCCCGTATAGGGACGGGGAGAAGGGGGCTGACCGTTACGCCGAACCTCTTTTTGAAAGCGGCAAAGAAAAAGCTCCGACGCTGACGCCTCCCTCTCCCCGTCCCTTACGGGGGGAGGGTAAGGGTCAGGGGCAGCGCGAACCTGCGCAAGATACCGCGCCACCCGCTCAGGTTGCGCCAGCAGCACCTGCGCCTGAAGCGCCGCCGGCCGAAATAGCGCCCCCCATTCGCCAGCCCGCGCCGGTCGAAACGCAGCCGATCCTCGACGAGATCGCGCCCGAACCGCAGGCCGTACCGCAACCGGAGCCAAAATCTGCTCCCGCCCCCGGCAAGGTGACAGTCGCCAAGAAAGTCGAGCAGAAAGCCGAACCGCGGAAGGCGCCGGAACCGGCACCGAAACGCTGGTTCCAGCGCATGAAGGAGGGGCTCGCCCGCTCTTCCCGGGAACTGTCCGGCAACATCGCCGGCGTCTTCACCAAGCGCAAGCTCGACGAGGACACGCTGCAGGATCTGGAGGACGTGCTGATCCGCGCCGATCTCGGCATGGAGACGGCATTGCGCATTACCGATTCGCTGGCCGCCAGCCGCTACGGCAAGGACGTCTCCGAGACGGAAGTGCGCGCCATCATGGCGACCGAGGTGGAGAAGGTGCTGACCCATGTCGCCTTGCCGCTGGAGCTCGACCTCAGCCACAAGCCGCATGTCATCCTTGTCGTCGGCGTCAACGGCACCGGCAAAACCACGACCATCGGCAAGCTGGCGGCAAAGCTCACCGATGGCGGGCTGTCAGTGATGTTGGCCGCCGGCGACACGTTCCGCGCCGCCGCGATCGAGCAGCTCAAGATCTGGGGCGAGCGGACGAAATCGCCGGTCATCGCCACCAAGCTCGGCGCCGATGCGGCAGGCCTCGCCTTCGACGCCTTCGAGCAGGCCAAACAAGTCGGTTCCGACGTGCTGATCATCGACACCGCCGGGCGGCTGCAGAACAAGACCGAGCTGATGGCGGAACTGGAAAAGATCGTCCGGGTTCTGGGCAAGCTCGATCCGGAGGCGCCGCACACCGTGCTGCAGACGGTCGACGCTACCACCGGCCAGAACGCGCTCAACCAGGTCGAGATCTTCCGCAATGTCGCCGGCGTCAACGGCCTGGTGATGACCAAGCTGGACGGCACGGCGCGGGGCGGTATTCTGGTGGCGATCGCGGCAAAGCACAAACTGCCGGTCTATTTCATCGGCGTCGGCGAGCAGGTCGACGACCTCGAACCATTCTCCGCGAGCGAATTCGCCAAGGCGATCGCTGGAGTGGCGTAACAAGCGTGATCCCCAAGAGTTGCAACTCTTTGAATAGGATCATGTGCAAGAAGGAAGCCTATGAACCCGCCCATCCTCGAACGCGACCCGTCCGATCCGCAGAAGCAGAAAAAGGAAGGCGTCAATCCGCTGCTCAAGCTGATACTGGAGCTCGGCCCGCTGTTGGTGTTCTTCTTTGCCAACGCGCGTGGCGAATGGCTGGCGCAGAAATTTCCGGCGCTGGCCGAATTCGGCGGGCCGATCTTCGTCGCCACCGGCCTGTTCATGGCCGCGACTGCGATCGCGCTGGTCGCTTCCTGGCTGCTCACCCGCACCTTGCCGATCATGCCGATGGTATCGGGCGTCGTCGTCTTCGTCTTCGGCGCGCTGACGCTCTATCTGCAGGACGACATCTTCATCAAGATGAAGCCGACCATCGTCAACACGCTGTTCGGCGGCGTGCTGCTCGGCGGTCTGTTCTTCGGCAAGTCGCTGCTCGGCTACGTCTTCGATTCGGCGTTCAGCCTCGATGCCGAGGGCTGGAAGAAACTCACCCTCCGCTGGGGTCTGTTTTTCCTGTTTCTGGCCCTTGTCAACGAGGTGGTCTGGCGGAATTTTTCCACCGACACCTGGGTTACCTTCAAGGTCTGGGGCATCATGCCGATCACGCTTCTTTTCACCTTCAGCCAGATGCCGCTGATCATGCGCCATTCGCTTGAAGGCAAGACCGGAAAAGAAGAGAAGGCCGGCAAGTAACCGTTAGGGAGAGGGCATGGAATTCGTCACCACGCGCGAAGAGCTGAGAACGATCTACAAGACGCCTCGGCCCACCGACGGCTCGATCCGCAAGGAGCTGAAAGCGCTGGATGGCCACTGCCGTTCCTTCATCGGCAAAAGCCCCTTCGTGCTGATCGGCTCCTCCGACGGCGCCGGCAATGCCGATGTGACGCCAAAGGGCGACAAATCGGGTTTTGCCGCAGTACTCGATGAGAGGACCATCGCCATCCCCGACCGGCCCGGCAACAACCGGCTCGATACGCTGGAGAACATCCTTCTCAACCCCTCGGTCGGGCTGCTCTTCCTCATTCCGGGCATGAACGAGACGCTGCGTGTCAACGGCGACGCCCGCATTACCGTCGATGCGGCTTTGCGCGAGCGGCTTGCCGTCGACGGTAAGGAACCGCAAAGCGTCGTCCTGGTGACGGTCAAGGCCGCCTACATGCATTGCGCCAAGGCTTTCATGCGCTCCGATTTGTGGAAGCCCGAAACCTGGCACGACCGCGCGACGCTGCCGACGCTCGGCCAGATCCTGCGCGATCAGTTGGCGCTCGCCGATTCGGCCGAGGCGACCGACCGCTGGCTGGACGAAGAATACAAGCACACCATGTGGTAGCTTTTTCGGACATGTTCGTCGAAATCCCTCGGCTTTCGCCGAGTTCATCAGTGTCCGCTGAGCGGCCGCGCCGCAACCATTTAAAGGACGCGGCGGAAGCCTCTTTCAGCCCTTGCTGCGCCGCGTCTCGACATCGGTCTCGCCGACGAACCAGTCGCGCGCATTGACCTCCTCGAAAACCACCCAGACGTCGTTGCTGGTCAGGCCGGTGGCGCCGGTGATGGCCGCCGTCACCTGGGCAGCGATGGCGGCTTTCTTGCCGGCCGGGTCGGCGGCGATTACCTCCTTGACGATGCGGATGTTCACGAACGGCATGGCGTCCTCCCTTGGATATTGCCTGGCGACCGCTCAGTAGGTCTTTGCGCCGTTGACCATCAGCCGGACCATGTAGAGCGAGGTCGTGCCGGCGATGTAGAGGCAGTTCAGCTTATTGCCGCCGAACACGCAATTGGCGACGACTTCCGGCACCTTGATCTTGCCGATCAGCGTTCCGTCCGGATCGTAGCAATGGATGCCGTCGGCGGCACTGGTCCAGATGCGCCCCTGGTCGTCGAGCCTGAAACCGTCGAACAGGCCGGCCGTGCAGTCGGCGAAGACCTTTTCGCCGGAGACCTTCTTGCCGCCCTCGCCGACATTGAACACCCGCATATGCGCCGGATTCTCAGCGCCATGCGTACGGCCGGTGTCGACGACGTAGAGCTTGCTCTCGTCTAGCGAAAAGGCAAGCCCGTTAGGCCTGACCATGTCGGTGATCACGGCTTCGATCTCGCCGGTGCCGGGATCGACCCGGTAGACATGGCAGGCGCCGATCTCGCTTTCGGCCTTGTCGCCCTCGTAATCCGTATCGATGCCGTAGGTCGGGTCGGTGAACCAGATCGACCCGTCGGACTTCACCACCGCGTCATTGGGCGAGTTCAGCCGCTTGCCGCGCCATCTGTCGGCGATGGTGGTGATCGAGCCGTCATGCTCGGTGCGGCTGACGCGGCGGCCCGAATGCTCGCAGCTGACCAGCCGGCCCTGCCGATCGACGGTGTTGCCGTTGGAGTTGCCTGACGGCTGCCGGAACACGCTGACGCTGCCGTCGGTCTCGTCGTAGCGCAGCATGCGGTTGTTGGGGATGTCGGACCAGATCACATAGCGGCCGGCCGCGAACCAGGCCGACCCTTCCGCCCACCGGCATCCGGTGAACAGCTTTTCCACCTGCGCGTTGCTGTTGAACAGCCGCGCAAAACGCGGATCGAGAACCTCGTAGTAGTCTTCGGCGGCCATGGTTTCCTCCCGGTCATGCAAATCGCTGGTGCCGACGCGATCAAGCCAGCCGCCGGACGATATGGCAAGATCGTTGATATCACTCTCACCGCATCTTGAGGCATCGAGGCGACCCGCGGCAAACGCCGCCTTGCCAAGAATGACCAGGTCATGCGCGTTAACCGGCTATGCGCCCAGCGCAATGGTGCGTTGCAACATCTTCTTTTTGCAACGCACCATAACTATGTCATGCTGCGTATCGATCAAGGGAGGAACAACCTGCCGCAACAATGCGGCGCACAAGGAACCTCGCTATGATCCTCGACAGCCTCATGAGCCGTGCTCGCGCCAGCATCGCCAAGCGCCGGCAATACAACCGCCTCGTCGCCGAAATCGACAGTTTCTCCAGCCGCGATCTGGCCGATATGCGCGCCGACCGCAGCGAAATGCTCTATCAGGTCCGCAAGCAGATCTACGGCTGAGTTCAGCACATGATCCCGAACCGAAGGTCAGCGCAGCAAAAGGTTGCAGACTTTTCGGACAAGATCATGCGTAAATAGAACAGCTCGATCGGGCCTAGCCCATCCATTCGATCCAGCGGCCGTGGTAATCGCAATGGGCCAGGCGGCGCGTCTCGCCGCTCGGCCATAGCGTGAGGCTGAGTACCGCCCAGTTGTTTGCGGGATCGCGCGGCTCCATCCTCAACCTTGCGATAGGCGCAGCGGCGGTGGCCTGTCTACCCGCCTGCTCCAGCATGGCCGTGATGGCATCCTTGGTCGCTCGCGGTAGATATTGCCACATGATCGAATGATAGAGCACGAAGGCGCCGCCCGGCTGCCGTGTGGCCAGTGCCTTCTCGACAAAATCCGCCGCGTCCGCTTTGACAAGCAGCGGTGGAAACTTTTCGGCCAGCGACAGCGCGGCGTCGAGCCGAGCCAGCCGCGCTGCCTGATCGGCCCAGACGTAAGACCGAAGCCGTAGCCGCGCGGTCGCGTCGGCGACATCGATCGGCGCGATGTCGCAGCCGGCGCGATAGCGGACGTGGATCTCTCCATCAAGTGGAAGAGCGAGGCCGCGCGCCTCCGGCGCCAACCGGACGGGGGAAGCAGGGTCGCCCCACTCGGCATCGCCGTAGCGGTAGTGAAAGCTGTCGAACAGGAGATTGAGCCCGGCGCTGGCGCCGATCTCGCACAGGTCCAGCGGCAGGCCAGTTTCGCGCGCGACCGTCAGAAATCCAGGCAGCAGCATCGCCGACCGGGCGATTTCATTGGTCTGCGGCGCGCCGGCGAGGCCGGCGACGATCCGCTCGTCGGATCGCGCAATTGCCTCCGGCAGCACCGCCGCGATCTCCGATTTTCTAGCCTTGTTAGGTGGATAGATTCGTGCCAGTCGCTCACCGGCACCCGTCAGGACCAACGCATGCAGCGCACCGCAGAGCCGCAATGCCAGGGCATCGGCGCGCGCGTCGCCCGACCAGCCGAGCACCGCCCGCCCGGTCCCGGTGTTGGCGTCGAGAACCTTGGCCAGCGCACGGCATAGATTCGCGGTGAAGGGCGAGCCAAGTCCGTCGCAGGCTTTTGCCTGCGCCAGAAAATGATCGCAGATCTCGCGTTCGTCCATCGAGTTTCCGGTGCCTCAACCCGGCGCCGCCAACGCTTTCTCGATTTCCGGTAAGAGCAGCGCCTGCGCCGAGCCTGGCGTCAGCGGGCCGACATGCTTGTAGGCGATCTTGCCGTCCTTGCCGACGACGAAGGTTTCCGGCACGCCGTAGACGCCCCAGTCGATCGCCGCGCGCCCCGCCGCATCGACCCCGATCGCCTGGAACGGATTGCCGAGATCGCCGAGGAACCGGCGGGCGTTTTCCGGCTTGTCCTTGTAGTTGAGCGCGGCGATGACGAAGCGCTTGTCCTGCGACAGCGCCAGCAGCACCGGATGTTCGTCCCGGCATGGCCCGCACCAGGACGCGAAGACGTTGACCAGCGTGACCTTGCCGGCGAACTGCCTGGAATCGAGACCCGGCAAATTCATGCCCTCCAGCGCCGGCAGATTGGTCTGCGGCGCCGGCAGGCCGATCAGCGCCGATGGCACTTCCGAAGTGTCGCGACCGGACAGCAGCTGCGTCAGGAACAGTCCCGCCAGCCCGATGAAAATCAGCAGCGGCAAAAGCACGATCAGGCGCCGCCCGCGCACCGGCGTTTCCATTTGCGTGTTCATGATTTCCCCGCCTTGTCGGAGCGCCGCCGCACGCCGGACGCTTCCAGCTCGGCGAGGTCTCGTCTGCGTGCCCGTTGGTCGAGAAGGATCCAGCCGATCAGCCCGGCCAGAGCCACGGCCGTGATGGCATAGGCAGCGGCGACATAAAGGGCGTGTACGCTCATTAGGGTCGCTCCGCCGGCGCAAAACCTTTCAACCGGACCATTCCGCTTCGTTCGAACATGCCTTCCCTTAACCTTGCGCCAACGGCTTCGCAATCGACAGCAGCGCCGCAGCCTTTGACGTCAGGCGGCCGTCTAATTCAATCCGCCCCATGGCGCAACGCCAGCGCCGCCGCAACCGGCCCCAGCACGGCAAGAAACAAGGTCAGCGCGGCGAGAATGAGGAGAGGCTGCAGGAACGGATCGGGGTCCGCTACCGCGCCATAGCTTGCCGAGACCCCGAAGATCAGCACGGGAATGGTCAGCGGCAGCACCAGCACCGAGATCAGCAGCCCGCCGCGCGGCAGCGCCACCGCCACCGCCGCACCGGCAGCGCCGATGAAGGTGATCGCCGGCGTGCCGACCAAGAGGGTCAGCGCCGTGGCGCCGATGCCGACCGGCTCCATGTTCATGAACAGGCCGAGTAAGGGTGCCGCGATGACCAGCGGCAGCACGCTTCCCGCCCAATGCGCCAGGCATTTCATCAGCACGGTCAGCGCCAGCATGTGCCGTTCGTCGCCGAGCACCAGAAGGTCGAGCGAGCCGTCTTCCCGGTCGGCCTGGAACAGTCGGTCGAGGCCGAGCAGGCAAGCGAGCAAGGCGCCGATCCACAGGATCGCCGGGCCGATGCGGGCGAGCAGATTGAGGTCCGGTCCGACGCCGAAGGGGATCGTCGCGATTACCGCGAGAAAGAAGATCACGCCGGTCAGCGCCCCGCCGCCGGCGCGGATACTCAGGCGGATGTCGCGCAGGAAGAGTGACCACATTACGATGCGGCCCCTTGTTGGTGGCAAAGCAAAATGTGGAGTTCCTTCGCGCCCCCCTCTGTCCTGCCGGACATCTCCCCCACGAGGGGGTAGATTGGCCGCTTCAGCGACACGGCCCAATTTGCAACGTTGAAAATTGGCGAAAGCGGAGGCGACAGCCGATCTCCCCCTAAATGGAGGAGATGTCCGGAAGGACAGAGGGGGGCGCGAAGAAATGAGACTTGCATTATTCAACCCTCCCCATCGCCAGCCCCTTCGCCCCCTCGAGCCCCAGTGGCAAATGCGTTGCCGCAATGATGATCCCACCTTCCCCGCAATGCTTGCGCATCAGTTCGCCAAATCGCCCTTCCGAAGCCTTGTCCAGCCCTGCCGTCGGCTCGTCGAGCAGCCACAACGGCCGCCGGCTGACCAGCAGTTTTGCGATCGCCGCGCGGCGGCGTTGCCCGGTGGAGAGATAACCGAACGGCAGATGACCGATACCATCAAGCCCGACCGTTTCCAGCGCCTCTTCAGCGCTCAAGAAATCCGCGCCCGCAAAATCGCGCCAGAAGCGCAGATTTTCCACCACGCTCAGCGCCATCTTCATCGCGTTCTGGTGGCCGAGATAATGGCAGGCTGAGGCAACCGACGGAAAATCCGCGAGCCCGCTTTCGATAAGCAAACGGCCTGCCGCCACCGGCAGCAGCCCGGCGACGACCCTGAGCAGCGTCGATTTCCCCACGCCATTCGGCCCGGTGACAATCAGCGCCTGGCCTTTTTCGAGGGCAAAGCCGATGCCGGAAAAGACCGTCTCGCCGCCGCGTTCACCGCCCAGATTTTCGGCGATCAGCCGCATTCGTTCCCCTTCGCCGAAAGTCCAAGCGCGGCTTCGGTGCGCCGCAACAAAAATGGCGATTCCGTGTCTAGAACTATTCCAGGAAATTCTCTATATGCGGGTCATCCGTGCCAGCGGTCGGCACGGGAACAGAATTAGCGCCGAACCAGCGCACGCGCCGCCTTGAACGGCTCGGGTTGGCTGGGAACGGACAGCGGAAATGGCCGTACCCGCACCTTTGCGCGTGATTGCATGCCATCGGCGTCCGTTCCCTTTCAGGCTGAACAGACAAGGACGGACCGCACGTGTCAAAATCCCTCGACAGTTTCAATTGCCGCCGCACGCTCACCGCAGGCGGCGCCGACTATGTCTATTACGACCTTGTCGAGGCCGAGAAGAACGGCCTCACCGGCATCGCCCAGTTGCCCTATTCGATGAAGGTGCTGCTGGAGAACCTGCTTCGCAACGAGGACGGCCGTTCCGTCACCAAGGAGAGCATCCAGGCGGTCGCCGGCTGGCTGACCGACAGGGGCACCGCCGGCGTCGAGATCGCCTATCGCCCGGCCCGCGTGCTGATGCAGGATTTCACCGGCGTTCCGGCCGTGGTCGACCTGGCTGCCATGCGCGACGCCATGGCCTCGCTCGGCGGCGACCCGCAAAAGATCAATCCGCTGGTGCCGGTCGATCTGGTCATCGACCACTCGGTCATCGTCGACGAATTCGGCACGCCGTTGGCTTTCGCCCGCAATGTCGAGCTTGAATACGAGCGCAACGAGGAGCGCTACAAATTCCTGAAATGGGGCCAGCAGGCCTTCCGCAATTTCCGCGTCGTGCCCCCCGGCACCGGCATCTGCCATCAGGTCAATCTCGAATATCTCGGCCAGGTCGTGTGGACCAACACCGAAGATGGCGAAACATCAGCCTATCCCGACACCTGCGTTGGCACCGATTCGCACACCACCATGATCAACGGCCTTGGCGTGCTCGGCTGGGGCGTCGGCGGCATCGAGGCCGAGGCCGCCATGCTCGGCCAGCCCGTCTCCATGCTGTTGCCCGAAGTCATCGGCTTCCGGCTCACCGGCAAGCTGAAGGAAGGCGTCACCGCCACCGACCTCGTGCTCACCGTCACGCAGATGCTGCGCAAGAAAGGCGTCGTCGGCAAGTTCGTCGAATTTTTCGGTCCGGGCCTCTCCAACATGACGCTGGCCGACCGCGCCACCATCGGCAACATGGCGCCCGAATATGGCGCCACCTGCGGCTTCTTCCCGGTCGATGGCGAAACCATCCGCTACCTCACCATGTCCGGCCGCGAGGAAAACCGCATCGCCCTGGTCGAGGCATACGCGAAGGCGCAAGGCATGTGGCGCGATGCCGGCTCCGCCGACCCGGTCTTCACCGATCTGCTCGAGCTCGATCTCGGCGATGTCGTACCGTCGATGGCCGGCCCCAAGCGTCCGGAAGGACGCGTAGCCCTTGAAGGCATCCCGGACGGCTTTGCCAAGGCCATGGAGACGGAATACCGGAAGGCCGCCGAAATCGACAAGCGCTACGCCGTCGAAGGCACCGATCATGATCTCGGCCATGGTGACGTCGTCATCGCCGCCATCACCTCCTGCACCAACACCTCGAACCCGAGCGTACTGATCGGCGCCGGGTTGTTGGCGCGCAACGCCAACCGGCTCGGGCTCAGGCAGAAGCCCTGGGTCAAGACATCGCTGGCGCCGGGCAGCCAGGTCGTCGCCGAATATCTGGAGAAATCCGGCCTGCAGAAGGAACTCGACCAGATCGGCTTCAACCTGGTCGGCTTCGGCTGCACCACTTGCATCGGCAATTCCGGCCCGTTGCCGGCGCCTATCTCCAAGACCATCAATGACAAAGGCTTGATTGCTGCCGCAGTGCTCTCCGGCAACCGCAATTTCGAAGGCCGCGTCTCGCCCGACGTGCAGGCGAACTACCTCGCTTCACCGCCGCTGGTCGTCGCCCACGCGCTGGCCGGGACCGTGACCAAGGATCTGACCACCGAGCCGCTCGGCGAGGACCGTGACGGCAACCCGGTCTATCTCAGGGATATCTGGCCGAGCTCGGTCGAGATCCAGGAGTTCATCGAGAAGAATGTGACGCGCGAACTGTTCGCCCGCAAATATGCCGACGTCTTCAAGGGCGACGAGTACTGGCAGAACGTCAAGGCTCCGGAAGGCCAGACCTACGCCTGGGACGACAATTCGACCTACGTGCAGAACCCGCCCTATTTCGCCGGCATGAAATCAGGCTTCGGCACAATCGGCGACATCAAGGGCGCACGCGTGCTCGGCCTGTTCGGCGACAAGATCACCACCGACCACATCTCGCCGGCCGGCTCCATCAAGGCGGCTTCGCCGGCCGGCAAATACCTCACCGACCATGGCGTCGGCGTCGCCGACTTCAATCAGTACGGCACGCGGCGCGGCAACCATGAGGTGATGATGCGCGGCACCTTCGCCAACATCCGCATCCGCAACCACATGCTGGGCGAGAACGGTCGCGAAGGCGGCTACACCATCCACTATCCGTCGAAGGAAGAGACATCCATCTACGACGCCGCCATGGAGTACAAGAAGGAAGGCGTGCCGCTGGTCATCTTCGCCGGTGTCGAATACGGCAACGGCTCGTCGCGCGACTGGGCGGCCAAGGGCACCAACCTCTTGGGCGTTCGCGCCGTCATCGCCCAGTCCTTCGAGCGCATCCACCGCTCGAACCTGGTCGGCATGGGCGTCATCCCTTTCGTCTTCGAGGAAGGCACCTCATGGGCCTCGCTCAACCTCAAGGGCGACGAACAGGTCGAGATCGACGGACTGAGCGCCATCAAGCCGCGCCAGAAGATGATCGCGAAGATCACCTTTGGCGACGGCACGGTGAAGAACGTTCCGATCATCTGCCGCATCGATACGCTGGACGAGCTCGACTACTTCAAGAACGGCGGCATCCTGCAATATGTGCTGCGCGATCTAGCCGCATAGGTAGGGGAGTAAGGGAGTAGGGCAGTGAGGGAATAGGGAACAGAGCCCCTATTCCCCTAATTTCGGCGCCCCGAAGCGCGCCGTCGCCGCCAGCAGCACGCCGAGCATCAGCCCGTTGAGGATATGCCACAGGAAATGCGTGCCGAGCGGAAAGCCGCTGCAGACCAGCGGATCGACCATCCGGCAGATGACCGACACGACGAAGATTGCCGCGCCCACCAGGTTATACCAGCCGGCACGGTTGCCGCTCGCCGCCACGACGACGCCGAAGAAGGCGAGCGCCAGGAAGGGCGGCAGATAGCCGGTCGTGCCGTTCGACGCCTGGCGCAGCCAGTCAGGCACGGCCCAGGTCAACAACCCGGCAACGGCATAGAAGGCTAAGAAGATGGCTATCGCCGCGCCCCATTTCATGCCCAGGAAGCGGCGCAGGTTGAACAACGTGTAGGCCAGCGTGAACCCGGCGATCGGCAGGACGTCGGCCCAGACCGTGCCCCACGTGGCAAAAGTGTGGAACAGCGTCGAGCCGATGCCGATCGCCACCACCCACCAGGCCAGCACTTCGGCGAAGATGCCGGTGCCGCGCCGACGCACCTCCCGGACACCCCACAGGCCTGCGGCAAGAAAAGCCAGATTGGTCAGTGCGTTGACCGGCTCGGCCCAGAGCTCCGGCCCGAGCCGCTCGCAGTAAAGGTCGATCGGCGTCAGGAGGGTTTGCCACATGTTGATTGTTGCCCGAATCGGCTTCTACCGTGAAGTGTAGCCCTTCCTATTGCGCCCTTGCAGTTGGTTGCAATGGCAAAGTTTCACCGCAACGTGACTTCCCGTTGACTGCCGCTTCTGCCAAATATTTCGCCAATCAGAATAAGGCCGGCGTCACCGGCGGGAGTCGAAACGGCTATGACATCTCGAAGACCATTGCGGCTTGCGGCATTTGCGCTGGCCCTCTCGGTGTTTGCCGGCGCTGGACTTGCTGGCAATGCGCTTGCCGGCGACAGCCTCCAGGCTGACAAATCCCAGGCTGACAAATCCTTGACCGACAAACCTTTGGGCGTAGTCGAGCTCTTCACCAGCCAGGGCTGCAATTCCTGCCTGCCGGCCGATGAATTCTTCGCCGAGCTTGCCGCCAAGGAGAACATCGTCGCGCTCGCCTATCATGTCGACTATTGGGATTACCTCGGTTGGAAGGACACGCTGAGCCGCAAGGAGAACACCGAGCGGCAATATGAGTATATGCGCGCCTTCGGCAGCCGTTCGGTCTACACGCCGCAGGCCGTCATCAATGGCCGCAGCCATGTCAACGGCGCCAGCCGCAAGGAAGTCGACGGCGCGCTCGGCCGCATGGAGAGATCAGGCGATGGCATGCGGGTCAGCATCAAGGTCAGCCGAACCAGCGATCGCGTCATGATCGACGCCGGCGATGCTGGGAGCGGGCCTAGCGATGCCCATCTCGTCATCGTCTATTTCGATCCGCCGCAGACGATCAAGATCGCCAAGGGCGAAAACTCCGGCCGCAGCATGACCTACTGGAACGCCGTCACCGGCATCCAGACGGCCGGCATGTGGCACGGCAAGGCGCAGCGCTACGAACTGCCGATGAGCGAGATTTCCAAGAAATCCAAGAAGGGCGGCTGCGCCGTGCTGTTGCAGTCGGTTGGCGAAGATGGCCTGCCGGGGCCGATTCTGGGCGCCGCCTTCATCCACCAGCGGTAACCGGCTGCGCATTCCGCTCCAATGCATGTCGCGCAAAAATGTGCAGCGGTTTTGCGATAACGACATGCATAAAACAAGAACCTAAAGCGCCTCGCATGGATCCGTTCAAACGGGACGCGCTTTAGGCGCCCACTTTCCATCCAGATTAAAAAACCGGCGTCAGCTTGCTTCTGACACCGGTTATTTAGGTTTTTGGGATCGTCGCACCCGATTTTTCCAAGGAAAAACCGAGGTTGGTTCGATCCGACGCAGACCCGTGGGCGGGGGGCTTGGGGTTTACGAGCCAGTGCCGGACCGAACCGTCTCAGGCAACACCCGTAAACTCGTCGGACATTGGGGCATGAGCGCGGATAAAAGATGGCAGAATTGTGGCGGCGCATCACCAATTTCAACGGACGTTTCATAAACGTGACTGGACACTGCGGAAACTGTAGGGCGCCGCCTTGCCCCGCTTGGGCTTGCAATTCCACGGCGAAAGCGCCAATTTTGGTCGGCATAAGATTCATTCGAAGGGATCGAGGCATGACTGATCACGGCAGTGGGACGGAGGATGGAGACGCATCCGCAATACTGATCCCGCTGCACGAGGCAAGACGCGAACGCCTCGACCAGCCGGTGCGGTTCGACCGACGCGAACTGGACCAGATCTTGAGGCTTTACGGGCGAATGGTCGCCGCCAATGAATGGCGCGACTACGCCATCGACCATCTCACCGATCGCGCCGTCTTTTCCGTGTTCCGCCGCACCAGCGAGGTGCCGCTGTTCCAGATCGTCAAGGATCCGAAACTGGCGCGCCGGCAAGGCGCATTCACCGTCATCGCCGCCGGCGGCCGCATCCTCAAGCGCGGCCAGGAACTTGGCCGCGTGCTTGGCGTCTTCGACCGCAGATTGAAGCTGGTCGAGGCCTAACTCATCAGAGCGCCGCGCATCCAATTGGACGCGCAAAGGACGCTCTAACACTTTGAATCTGCGCATGATCCTTTTCGGAAACCGAATTCGGTTTCCGGGGTCGTGCGCTAAATTTATTGACGGAATTTCCGTTCCGGCAAGGAGCGGGGATCGGGCGGAGCCAGAGCCCCGTCATTGATCGAAAGTTGCATGAACACCGTGTCCAGCCAGCGTCCATGCTTATAGCCGGAACCTTCCAGGCGACCCGAATGGCGAAAGCCGAGCTTCTCATGCAGCCGCACCGAGGCACTGTCCGGCCGGCCGTCGCCGATCACCGCGATGATCTGGCGGAAGCCCGCCGCCTCGGCCGCCTCGATCAGCCCTTGCATCAGCTTGAGCCCGACGCCTTGGCCCTTGGCCTCGGGTGCGATATAGACAGAATCCTCGACGACAAAGCGGTACGCGGGGCGCGGTCGAAAGGCGCCGGCATAGGCATAGCCGAGCACGATGCCGTCTTTTTCTGCCACCAGATAGGGAAAGCCGCCCGCTATCAAAGTGTCGAAGCGCCGGCCCATTTCGGCACGATCAGGCGGCTCCAGTTCGTAACTCGCCGTGCCATGGGTCACCGCATCGGCATAGATGTCCGTGATCCTGTCGAGATCGGCCGAAGTCGCGGCGCGTATCGTGATGCTGCTCATAATTTATGCACGTCAATCATCTGCCGGCCATTTCATCAAAGACCGCGGCAAAAGAAAAGGGCGGCCGTTGGGCCGCCCTTTCCAAACTCGCTGGTCCAGAGAAACAGGGATCGTCTTAGCGACGATCGCCCATGAACTGCAGCAGGAACATGAACAGGTTGATGAAGTCGAGATAGAGTCTTAGTGCGCCCATGATCGCCTTGCGGCCGGCGACGTCAGTCTCGTCGCCCTCGAAATACATCTCCTTGATGTTCTGCGTGTCGTAGGCGGTAAGACCTGCGAAGATCAGCACACCGATCGCCGAAACGGCGAAGGAAAGCGCCGACGACTGCAGGAAGATGTTGATCACCATCGCGATGATCAGGCCGATCAGGCCCATGACCAGAAACGAACCGAACGCGGAAAGGTCGCGCTTGGTCGTGTAGCCGTAGAGCGACAGTCCGCCAAAGGCGGCGGCCGTGGCGAAGAAGGTCTGCGAGATGCTGGCGGTGGTGTAGACCAGGAAGATCGACGACAGCGACAGGCCGACGAGGCCGGCATAGACCCAGAACGTCGTCTGGGCGGCCGAAACGCTCATCGACTGGACACGGAACGACAGGAACATCACCGCTGCCAGCGGGGCAAAGATCACCAGCCATTTCAGCGGTGAGCCGAAGATCGCGTAGCCGAAGGAGGTCAGCATATCGCCGTTCGGCAGCGTGGCGACCGCCGAAGCCGGATCGGTGGTGGTGGCCAGCATGACCGTGCCGACCGCTGCAAGGCCGGTGATGAGGAGGCCAAGCCCCATCAGATTGTAGACCTTGATCATGTAGGCGCGCAGACCCTGGTCGATGGCGGCATCGACGCCGGCGCCGGGCACGGCGCGCGTCTGATAATTGCGAAGGGGTTCAGCCATGGAAATCCTCATATTGCTTCTGCCCCGTCCGGTGTCAGGTCCATTTTGAACCCAGGCGCCGCTGGCGGGGCTCCAGCATGCCTGCGGCGAAATATGATGGTTCTTGGCGTCAAGAACAAGAGCGTAACCGGACGTAATGCTTCGTGAAGTGCCGGAAATCCGGTTTTATTGGCCCTTCAAGCGCAACATTAACCAGATTTAATCAAAACCCGGTCGCATGACCGCGAGAATCTACCGATTTTCGACAGGCATCATGCGCGAAAATCAAAGTGCTGGCGTTCTTTGCACGTCCAGGAACACTTGGCGCTGCGGTCGCGTTGGACCCGCAAATCCTTGCGGATCAGAGATTGCGCAGCACCGGCGCCGCCTTGTGGCCCAGCACCCGCCAAGTGCCGGCGAGGCCAATGCCGACCGTGACCACCAGCGCAAAGACAATGGTTGCCACCGCCACATCAGGCATGAAATGCGATGGCAGCGTCATGACGCGTGCGACAACGAACCATGCCGCGACGCCGCCTGCCGCCAGCGCGAAGATCGCGGTGGCGAGGCCGATCAGCAAATATTCCAGCGAAAAGGCCGCGATCAGCGTCTTCCTGGTGGCGCCCAGCGTCTTCAGCACCACCGCATCGTGGATGCGGGCGCGGTTGCCAGCGGCGAGCGCGCCAGCCAGCACCAGTACCGAGGCGATCAGCGCCACGCCGGCCGCGGCTCTGATCGCGGTGCCGAGTTGCGCCACCAGCCGGTTGACGATGTCGAGGGCGTCCTTGACCCTGACCGTCGTCACTGCGGGAAAGGCACGGGTGACGGCGTTGAGAACACGGGCATCGTCCGCCCCTGACGCGCCCTTTTCGGTCAGCGTCGCCAGCCAGCTATGCGGCGCGCCGGCAAATGTGTTGGGCGAGAACACCATGACGAAGTTGATGCCCATCGTCTCCCACTCGACCTGGCGGAAATTGGCGATCTTCGCCGTCACGTTGCGGCCAAGCACGTTGACGGTGACGGTGTCGCCGAGCTTCAGCCCGATCTCCGCACCTTCCTCGGCCGAAAACGACACCAGCGGCTCGCCAGCATAATTGTCCGGCCACCATGCGCCTTCGGTCAGCGTCGCATTCTGCGGCAACCTGGCTTCGTAGGTCAGCCCGCGATCGCCGCGCAGCACCCAGGCCCCTTCCGCCGGGACCTTGACCTTGTCGACGTCGACGCCGTTCAGCGCCATCACCCGGCCGCGCAGCATTGGCACCTTGACCAGCGTGCCCCGCGGCGCTTGCTTGCCGACCAGCGCGGAGAACGCGTCGACATCGCTGCTCTGGATGTCGACGAAGAAGAAGTTCGGCGCCCGTTCCGGCAGGCTGCCGGAGATCTGCCGCCTGAGATTGCCGTCAATCAGCGCCAGCGTCACCAGAAGCGTCAGCCCCAGTCCCAGCGACAGCACCACCGATGGCGTCAAGGCACCCGGCCGATGGATGTTGCCGATGGCGAGCCTGAGCACCGTCGAGCGAACGTGCGGGCTTTTTTTGGCGGCCCACTGAACCAGAGCGCCGACGATGCGCAGCACCAGGAAGGCAAGAATGGTGGCGCCGACGAAGATCGAAGCGATGCGGCGGTCGCCGGAAAACAGGATGGCCAGCGCCGCCAGGAACAGCGCGATGCCGACCGCCGCCGCCATGTAGAGCGGACGCGGAAAACCGCGGCCCTCAAAACCCATTTCGCGAAACAGTGCCGTCGCCGGCACGTCGCGCGCACGGCCAAGTGGCAGCAAGGCGAAAGCCAGCGTCACCAGCAGACCGAACAGCGCCGCCATGCCCAGCGCGCCGGGATAGAACCCGCCTTCCGCCGGCACCGGAATGACGGACTGGAGTGCCGCGCTGGCCGCGAACGGCATCAGCGCGCCAAGCACAAGCCCGAGCGCGATGCCGAGGGCGGCGATCATCAGGATCTGCACGAGATAGACGGCAAAGACGAAACCGCCCGAAGCGCCCAGGCTCTTGAAGGTGGCGATGACGCCGCGCTTGCCGTCGAGATAGGCGCGCACCGCATTGGCCACGCCGACGCCGCCAACCACCAGCGCTGTCAGCCCGACCAGAGTCAGGAACTGCGAGAACCGTTCGATGTTGGAGGACAACGCCGGCGCCGCGTTGCTGCGCGTGCGGATCGACCAGCCGGCCTCGGGAAAATCCTCCGTGGCCTGATCCTGGATCGCCTTGATGCGCGCTTCGCTGGTGCCGCTGGGCAGGCGGATCTTGTAGGCATTTTCGACCAGGCTGCCGGGCTGGATCAGGCCGGAAGCGGCAAGCCCTTCCGTCGAGATCATCAGCCGCGGCGCAAAGCCGAAACCGTCGGACACCGCGTCCGGCTCGTTGACGAGCCTGGCGCGCAGTTCGAATGTGGCGCTGCCGAGCTTTAGCCGGTCGCCAATCCCAAGATTCAGCCGCTCGAACAAGAGGTCGGGTGCGGCAGCGCCGAAGACACCGGATTTTTCGCTGAACAATTCCTGCTTCGACAGCGCCGGCTCGGTCTCCAGCGCGCCATAGAGCGGATAGGCTCCATCGACCGCCTTGGCCTCGACCAGCGCCTGGTCGGAGCCATCCTCGAGCCGCGCCATCGAGCGCATGTTGGCGCTGTGCGAAACCCCGCCCAACCCGTCGAGAAAGACATGTTCCGCTTCCGTCGCGGCGCGCTGATTGAGCTGGAAACGAAGATCGCCGCCGAGCAGCGACTGACCTTCGTTGGCCACACCGGCGGTAATCGCCCGGGCCACCGAATTGACGCCGCCGATCGCCGCGACACCAAGCGCGATGCAGGCAAGGAAGATCAGGAAGCCGGACAGCCCGCCGCGCATTTCGCGCAGCGAGAAGCGGATGGCGAGCTTCAGCGTGCGCGACCAGGCAACCCCCTCATCCGGCCGCTGCGCGGCCACCTTCTCCCCACTGGGGAGAAGAGGCTGACGCCGGCGTTGGCGATCTCTTCTCCCCTCGGGGAGAAGGTGGGCCGAAGGGCCGGATGAGGAGGCCTTGTCCGCCATCACGCTACGCTGTCACTTTGAGCAACGGCGCGTCCTCGATCCGGCCCGACCGCATCGAAACCTGCCTTGAGCAGCGTGCGGCGAGCGCCGGATCGTGAGTTACAAGCACCAACGTCATGCCGCGCTCGGCCGCCTTGGCGAACAAAAGATCGGCGACCTGCCGCCCCGTCGTCTGATCGAGATTGCCGGTCGGCTCGTCGGCGATCAGGATGCGCGGCGAAGGCGCCAGCGCCCGGGCGATCGCCACACGCTGCTGTTCGCCGCCGGACAATTCGCCGGGATAATGGGTGACGCGGTCAGTCAGGCCCACCGCCTGCAGCTCGCGCGCCGCCACTCCAAACGGATCGGCATGGCCGGCAAGTTCCAGCGGCACTGCGACATTTTCAAGCGCCGTCATGTTGGGTATGAGATGGAAGGACTGGAAGACGATGCCGATGTTTCGGCCACGAAACGATGCGACCTGGTCTTCGCTCTTGTCATTCAACAATTCGCCGGCAATTCGTACCGTACCCGAATCGACCCTTTCCAAGCCGGCAAGAACCATCAGCAGCGTTGACTTTCCCGAGCCCGACGGCCCAACGATACCGGTTGCCTCGCCGCTCGCCATGTCGAGGCTGACGCCTTTCAGCACATGGACGGAAGACGCTCCTTCACCGAGCGTCAGCGATACGTCTTTCAGCGCGATGACGGCTTCTGTCAAAATGAAATCGTCCTATATGGGATGAGGGGAGGCCGGAATTCGGCCTGCCGCCAACAAGATGTCCTTGGTCATATGGGGCCTGCCGCATGGCTTTCAAACACACTCTTGCCGCAGCCTTCATCCTTTTTCTCGGAATTTGCGGCGCCATTTCGTCGGCGCGCGCCGAACCCTTCAAGATCGTCGGCTTCGGCGACAGCCTGATGGCGGGCTTTGGCCTCGGGCCGGACGAAGGCTTCACCCAAAAACTTGAGGCAGCACTTCGCGCCAAGGGCCACGATGTGACGGTCGCCAATGCAGGCGTTTCCGGCGATACATCGAGTGGCGGCCTGTCGCGGCTCGACTGGTCGGTGCCGGACAGCACGCAACTCGTCATTCTCGAGCTCGGCGCCAACGACATGCTGCGTGGCGTTTCTCCCGACATCACGCGAAAGAATCTGGACGCCATGCTGGCGAAGCTGAAGCAGCGCAAGATCGCCGTGCTGCTGGCCGGCATGCGCGCCGCACCCAATCTCGGCGCCGACTACCAGAATGGCTTTGACGCGATCTTCCCGGAACTGGCGGAAAAATACGGCGTCCCGCTCTATCCGTTCTTTCTCGACGGCGTCGCCGGCAAGCCCGCCTTGCAGCTAGATGGCCTGCACCCGAATGCGCGGGGCGTCGACCTTATGGTCGAGCGCATCCTGCCGGCCGTCGAAAAGGCCATCACAGCAGTGCAAGACAATTCCTGAGGAAGAAGAGTTCGGTGGCAGCATGCGTTCCGTCGGAGCAACGTGCAAACACCTGGACGCACAAAAATACGCATCGTGCTTTCCAATCCGAAGATCAGCGCAGGCAAATCGGTTTCTTTCGGGCTGATGGGTTGGGGAGAAGATTTAGGTGGGGCTGCGACCAACAAACCACTTGCCCCGCTCGATTATCGATGATTCGCTAGGGACAAGAGTTCGATTCGAGGACAGGAGGCTTGCCATGCCGCGTCTTTTTACCGCCCTCGAAATACCCCGTGACGCCGCCCTTTCGCTGTCCCTGCTCCGGGGCGGCCTGCCCGGAGCCCGCTGGATCGACGTCGAGAACTACCATCTGACGCTACGCTTCATCGGCGATGTCGAGGGCCATGTCGCCGACGAGATCGCCAACGCACTCGACCGCGTCCATCGCCCGTCCTTCTCGTTGACGCTGTCCGGCGTCGGCGCCTTCGGCCAGAAAAAACCGCATGCGGTGTGGGCCGGCGTTTCCGCCTCGCCTGATCTTTCGGCGCTGCAAAGCGAGATCGAGCGCATCTGCCAGCGCCTCGGTATCCCTGCCGACCCCCGCAAGTTCATGCCGCATGTGACGCTGGCACGCTTACGCAATTCGAGCCCGCTCGACGTCGCCCAATACCTGTCGGCACGCGGCAATTTTTCGACGCTGCCCTTCCGTGTCGGTCGCTTTGTCCTGATGTCGTCGCGCGATTCCGTGGGTGGCGGTCCCTACATCGTCGAGGAGGCCTGGCCATTATCGGGTGCCGACAGCCGCGCCTCGATCCGCATCGCCAACGCCTCCGACGCTTCGCGGATCATGCGGTAGACCGAGGCAAACGCGTCCGGCCCGTCGTGATAGGGGTCCGGCACGTCGCTCACCCTTCCGACCGCGAACTCCAGGAACAGATGGACACGGTGGCGCATGGCGGCGGGCGCTAGCGCTTTCAGATCCCGGAGATTCGATCGGTCCATGCCTAGAATAAGGTCGAAACGGGAAAAATCGTCTGGCGTCAGCTTGCGCGCCCTCTGTCTGGAAATATCGATACCGTGCCGCTCTGCGATCGACATCGAGCGCGGGTCTGGTGCTGAGCCGGCTTCCCAGTCGCTGGTTCCGGCCGAATCGAGCAGGATATGCTGATCGAGGCCGCGCTCCGCCAGGACGGCGCGCAACACGCCCTCCGCCAATGGCGAGCGGCAAATATTGCCAAGACAGACAAAAAGAATGGATTTTATCGGCTTTGCGCTCATCGATCCGGCACTATGCTGAGGACTGCGAATCCAGATAGCACGGGAAGCGAGCATGGCGAGAGAGAAACTGAGCAAGGAGGCGGCAGCTGAGGCGTTGGCCCGCCTCGACGGCTGGTCGCTGGGCAGGGATGGCGGCTCGATCACGCGCACCTTCATCTTCAAGGATTTCTCTGAAGCCTTCGCCTTCATGACCCGCGTCGCCTTGGCGGCGGAGAAGATGGACCATCACCCAGACTGGTCGAATATCTACAAGACGGTGAACGTGACGCTCAACACCCACGATGCCGGCGGCCTGACCGCGCTCGATTTCGAACTGGCCAAGGAGATGGATCGCTATTTCGATTAGGGCGCGCGTCCTTTTGGACGCGCAAAGGACGCTTTGACGCTTTGAATCCATGCGTCGCGCTTTTCCGAGCCGAAGGTCAGCGGAGCAAGAAAACGGAACCGATTTTCGGGCCGACTCAATTGAACTCTTGCAGAGGGGCAGCGCTTTCACCACATTTTCCGCTGGCAGGCGCGTGTGGAACGATACGCACAGCCTCGTTAGGAGAACCTGATGGCGCAAAAATCCGGTTTTGATTTCTTCGGCTTTGGCGACAAGCTCGGCGACGAGAGCGACGTGCGCGAGATATTCTGGAGCACGGCCAAGAAGGCTGCCAGGCAGATTCCGTTCATGGAAGAGCTGGTCGCTGCCTACTACTGTGCCATGGACAAGAACACGCCGCTGCGCGCCAAGGGCATCCTGGTGGCGGCGCTTGGCTATTTCGTGCTGCCGACGGACGTCATTCCAGACTTCGTCTTCGGACTGGGCTTTACCGACGACATCGCTGTGCTGACCGCCGCGATCACAACCGTCAAAGCCCATATTACGCCCGCGCACCGGCTCGCCGCCAAGCAGGCGCTCGCCGATAGGAGCTGAGGCGCAAAAGTCAAACTCTCGCCGCTTTCGTGGCCTCCAAGTCGCCAAAGGGACATTGCGATTGCCGCTTTTTGGGAGGCGGCGCGGAAATGGCGGCGGGTTCCCTGGGGTGGATGTCCTTTTCCTGAAGGAAATTCACCGTTTGGTAACCCAGATTAAATCAAAATGAAGCGACGGGCAGGACGCCGAGCCGGCCTGCCTCCGCACCATTTGGAATACAGGAAAAGCGATGCGCGGATTGATTGCTACAATTTCGAGCCTGGTCCTGGTGGCCATGACAGCGCCTGCACTGGCGCAGTCGGCAACCAAGATCGGCCAGCATAATGCCTGGGGCACCTACAGCTACCAGGCGTCGGCCGGCAAGGTTTGCTATGTGCTGACCGTGCCGACCGACAAGCAGCCGCCAACGCTTGACCACGGCGACATGTTCTTCTTCGTCAGCCAGCGGCCGGGACAGCAGGTGTCTTACGAGCCGCAATTCATCGCCGGCTACAATTTCCAGGAAGGTTCCAAGGCCACCGTCACCATCGACGGCAAGAGCTTTTCGATGTTCACGCGCGGCAAGTCGGCCTGGGTCGAGAACGCCGCCGAGGAGCCGGTGCTGATCGCCGCGATGAAATCCGGCAGCGACATGAAGGTGCAGGCGAAATCCGGCCGCGGCAACACCACCACCTATGTCTTTTCGCTGAAGGGCATTTCGGCGGCGCTGTCGTCCATCGCCAAGTGCAACTAGAGCATGCCGCCTAGCCCAAACAGAGTTTGAATGAAAAGCCGGGTCGCAAGCCCGGCTTTTTTTTACTGTTCCGCTTACTCCTGCACGGATGTCTGCGCCGTTTCCGCCCACCGCTTCTGGTTGCGTGCCGACCTCGTCACCGCATGACTCCGCCGTCAACCTGTGCTATGCGCCGCGCTTCATTTCCAGCACGATGCTGAAATCGGCCGCAAACCACTTATATTGGCCCAACAATGACCCTGTCGTTCGATCTCACCGCCGAAGGCGCCCGTGACCCGTTGCGCGCCCGCGCCACGCCGCCTGAAAAGCCGTCGCTGATCGGCTTGACGCGCGTCGAGCTTGGCGCTGCCCTCGTTGCATCAGGCATCGTGCCGGAGCGCCAGGCCAAGATGCGCGCCCAGCAGCTCTGGCATTGGATGTATGTGCGCGGCGTCTCCGACTTCGCCGGCATGCTCAACATCTCCAAAGATTTGCGCACCGAGCTGGATAAGCATTTCACCGTCGCTAGACCCGAGATCGTCGAGGAGCAGATTTCCTCCGACGGCACGCGCAAATGGCTTTTCCGCTTTCCGCCGCGCGGCGCCGGCCGGCCGGTTGAGATCGAGACCGTCTACATTCCCGAAGAAGGACGCGGCACGCTCTGCATCTCCTCGCAGGTCGGCTGCACACTGACCTGCTCCTTCTGCCATACCGGCACGCAGAAGCTGGTGCGCAACCTGACGTCAGAGGAAATCCTCGCCCAGCTTTTGACCGCCCGCGACCGGCTCGGCGATTTCCCTAACCGCGACACGCCAGACGGCGCCATCGTGCCGGCCGAGGGCCGGAAAGTGTCCAACATCGTCATGATGGGCATGGGCGAGCCGCTCTACAATTTCGAAGCGGTGAAGAAGGCGCTGCTGATCGCGTCCGACGGCGACGGGCTTTCCCTATCGAAAAGGCGCATCACGCTGTCGACCTCCGGCGTCGTGCCGGAGATCTTCCGCACCGGCGAGGAGATCGGCGTCATGCTGGCGATCTCGCTGCACGCCACCAATGACGATCTGCGTGACCTGCTGGTGCCGATCAACAAGAAGTACCCATTGAAGGAGTTGATCGCCGCCTGCCGCGCCTATCCCGGCCTGTCGAACGCCAAGCGCATCACCTTCGAATATGTGATGCTGAAGGACGTCAACGATTCGCTCGAGGACGCCAAGGGCCTGATCAAGCTGCTCAAGGGCATTCCGGCCAAGATCAATCTGATCCCGTTCAACCCGTGGCCGGGGACCAACTACCAGTGCTCGGACTGGGAGACGATCGAGAAATTCGCCGACTATATCAACAATGCCGGCTATGCCTCGCCGATCCGCACGCCGCGCGGCCGTGATATCCTGGCTGCCTGCGGCCAGCTCAAGTCGGAGTCGGAGCGCATGCGCAAGGCCGACCGGCTGGCGCTGGAAGCTATGATGATCGCGGGGCACGGCGAGGCGTGAACCGACTCGTTGCCTATCTCATCCGCTTCGCCGTCATCCTGATCGGCTATAGCGTCGCCTCGCTGGCGGCCAGCGCTTTCCTCAACATCATGTTCCTGGCGTCGCTAGGCTACACGCCGGAGCACGCGCACCCTACGGCGACTGCTTCGCTGTATTTTTCGGTTCCATTCGTCGCGCTGTTCGTCGCCTATTTCGCCTTCATGCCGGCAGCGATCGTCATCCTCGTCTCCGAAATCCTCGGCCGGCGCGACTGGCTGTTCTACGCGCTGGCGGGCGCGGCGGTCGCGGTGGTTTTCCTCGGCTTCGCCTATCAGACGACCGATGCCAATTTCGAGGTCACCGACCCCCGCGCCGTTGCCGCCGTAATCGGTTGCGGCATGATCGGCGGAATTTTTTACTGGCTGAGCGCCGGACGCTGGGCCGGAACCTGGCGGCAGATCGGCTAAGCCCTACTTCGCCTGAGCCGTCAGGATCTTGAGCGCGAAGGCCGAGAACACGCCAGCGAACAGATAGTCGACGACGCGCGTGACGCGCGGGCTGGCCTTCATCGCCGCCGAGAATTTTTCCGCCGCCAGCACCATCGGCGCCGTTACCGGGATCGACAGCACGACGAACATCGCGCCGAGAAAGAACAGCTTTCCGGGCGCGTTCGGGTCGTGCGCCGAGACGAACTGCGGCAGGAAGGTCATGAAGAACAGGATGATCTTCGGATTGAGCAGATTGACGCCGAGCCCCGCCGCCCAGCTGCGAAACAGCGAGATCTTCCGCGGCCCGGTCTTCTTCTCCGGTGAAAAGGCCGATCCCCTGGTGATCGCTTGCCATGCCAGGAAGACGAGGTAGGCGGCGCCGAAAATCTTCAGGACAAAAAAGGCCGCCGGCGAGGCGACGATCAGCGCCGAGATGCCGACCACCACCAGTGTGGTGTGGATCAGCGTGCCGCACAGAGCGCCGGCCATCGAGGCAAAGCCGGTGGCGCGGCCATGGCTCAGCGTGCGCGACACGAACAGCGTCATGTCAGGCCCCGGCGTGATCGCCAGGATCACGGTGGCGATGGCGAACTGGATCAGCGTGGTGGTATCGGGAATGAAGGACATGGGCGGCCCCAAGGAGGCGTAAGACAGCGCAGCCTATAGCGCAAGCACGGTGCCTGTGCCAGCGACTGGCTCGCGCAATAACTGATCCAGTGTGCCTGTCGTACCCTTCGTCTCTTGCGCAGTCCGGAAACGCCGTGATACCTCGCCCGGCGAGAACCCCTGTCGCGGAACCGTCAAGATGTCCCCCAGCATGTCGAAACCAAAAAACGTCAAGAAAGTCGTGCTCGCCTATTCCGGCGGCCTCGACACCTCCATCATCCTGAAATGGCTGCAGACCGAACTCGGCGCCGAGGTCGTCACCTTCACCGCCGATCTCGGCCAGGGCGGCGAGCTGGAGCCGGCGCGGCGCAAGGCCGAGATGATGGGCATCAGGGACATCCGCATCATGGACGTTCGTGAGGAATTCGTATCCGACTTCGTCTTCCCGATGTTCCGCGCCAACGCCGTCTATGAAGGCACCTATCTGCTAGGCACCTCGATCGCCCGCCCGCTGATCTCGAAGCATCTGGTCGAGATCGCCAGGGAGACCGGCGCCGATGCCATCGCCCACGGCGCGACCGGCAAGGGCAACGACCAGGTCCGTTTCGAGCTTTCGGCCTATGCGCTGAACCCCGACATTAAGGTCATCGCGCCATGGCGCGATTGGTCCTTCAAGTCGCGCACCGATCTGATCAACTTCGCCGAGCAGCACCAGATTCCGGTGCCGAAGGACAAGAAGGGCGAGGCGCCGTTTTCGGTCGACGCCAACCTGTTGCACTCGTCTTCCGAGGGCAAAGTGCTGGAAGACCCGTGGAGCGAGCCGCCGGAATTTGTCCACCAGCGCACCATTTCGCCGATGGACGCACCGGACAAGGTCACCGAGATCGAAATCGAGTTCCTGAAGGGCGATCCGATCGCGCTCGATGGCAAGAAGCTGTCACCGGCGACGATGCTGGCCGCACTTAACGATCTCGGCCGCGACAACGGCATCGGCCGGCTCGACCTTGTCGAGAACCGTTTCGTCGGCATGAAATCGCGCGGCGTCTACGAAACTCCCGGCGGCACCATCCTGCTATCAGCCCACCGGGCGATCGAATCGATTACGCTCGACCGAGGTGCTGCCCACCTCAAGGACGAGTTCATGCCGCGCTACGCCGAGCTGATCTACAACGGCTTCTGGTTCGCGCCCGAGCGCCTGATGCTGCAGGCGATGATCGACAAGAGCCAGGAAGATGTCGAAGGCACGGTGCGGCTGAAGCTCTACAAGGGCAACGTCATCGTCACCGGCCGCAAGTCGAAGAAGACGCTCTATTCCGACGCGCTGGTCACCTTCGAGGACGACCGCGGCGCCTACGATCAGAAGGACGCCGAAGGGTTCATCCGCCTCAACGCGCTGAGGCTCAGGACGCTTGCCGCGCGCAACCGCAAGGGTTGATATCCGAACAGCGGGGGGCCGACCCCCATCAACGCTGAAACGGCTCAGGAAACCCGGCCGAGAGATGAACTGACCCCGAAGGTTGTGTCTAACCTTCGGGGGTCAGTTCATCGGGACCGGGGCTTTGCATTGATTAGAGATTTCTATCAGTCGGCATCGATCGCCGTGGCCATGCGGGCGATGGCCTGCTGGTAGACGCTCGCGGAATTCCAGCCGGCAATTGCGCCCATATTCGCCTCATAACTCGCGCCGGCCCGCCAGCCATGGCCCTTGAGGAAGTTGGCAGTGGAAGCCAATGCCGTGCTCTTGTCGCGCAGATTTCTGTTGCCGACCCCATACTTCAGAACATTTCCCGGCAGGAACTGCGTGTGGCCAATCTCGCCATGCATGGCGCCGACCGACGAGGCGCTCAACGCTCCGCGATCAACCAGCTTCAGGGCCGCAACGCCATGCGGGTAAAAGAACTCCGGGCGGCGGCAATCATAGGTAAGGGTTAAAATGGCGGAGACCGTATTCTGTTTGCCCAAGTAGGAACCGAAGCCAGTCTCCATACCCCAGATGGCGAGCAACACACCCGGCGGCACGCCGTAGGTCCGTTCGATCTTGTCGAACAGCGCCGCGTTCGACTTCCTCAGCGAACGGCCCTTGGAAATGATCGCGGAAGCGCCACGGCGCTTCATGAAAGCGTCCACCGAGCCACTGAAAGCCTTATGGATAGCGCGGTCGGCGGAGATCGTCTTCGTTGCGTAGCGCGCGTTCGCCAGAGCGGCTAGACCCTTCGAGCCCACACCGTTGGCCTTCGCCTCTGCGGCGAACTCAGCCTTCCACGCTTCGAAACCCGCACCGGTGTTGCCGCACTGGGCGGCCTGTGCGCCTGTCGCCGCCGCAAGCATCATCGATGCCGCCGCCGCGAAAATCTTTCCCTTGGCAAGAAATGCCATGTTGCTCTCCTGGTTGCCTCAATCACGTCCCAAATACGAATTTGCCAGCGAAACGCCCGCTTGTCACCGTTGGAGCGACCTGCGTCCGCTTGGACGCAGGTCGCTCCCAGGGTTAGAACCTGCGCATCGTGCTTTCCGAAAATCGGAACCGATTTTCGAGCCGACGCGCTAAGAAGTCGTTTACGCGTTCCCACAGCAGCGCTGGCGAATGCCGGAGAACTTGCTTACGATCAAGTAATTATTGTGGCGGGGCCAGAATATTCATGGAAGACGTTGATGTCGTGGTCATTGGCGCCGGCTCGGCGGGACTTTCCGCCGCCAAGACCCTGCGCGCAGCCGGCGTTTCCTTCAAGCTGTTCGAAGCGATGAGCCGCATTGGCGGCCGCGCCTGGACCAGCGATCGGCATTTCGGCGTTCCTTTCGACATCGGCTGCGCCTGGCTGCACGCGGCCGACCGCAATCCCTACTTTCCCGAGGCGCAAGCCGCCCGCTGGACGCTGCACCATCACGACATGAATGTCGACCATCTCTATTATCGCAACCGAAAGGCGAGCGAGGACGAAGAGGCCGCGATGAAGGTGGCCGATATCAGGCTGTTCGAAATGCTGGCCGCGCATGAGGTGAAGGATGGTGACGACGACCGCCTTTCGGTGTTGCTCGCCAGAGGCCATGCACCGCGCGCCGCCGCCACCTTCGCCGGGCCGATGGATTTCGGTGCCGACGAGGACGAGATATCGATCCGCGATTTTCAGGCCGCCGCCGATCTCGACCCGAACTATTTCACCAAGGAGGGATTTGGCGCCTTGGTCGCCCGTTTCGGTGCCGACGTGCCGGTCGAGCTGTCGACACCGGTGCGGAAAATCCTCTGGGACGTGCCTGGCGTCGCCTGCGTAACCGATCGTGGCACCATTCGCGCCAAGGCAGCCATCGTCACCGCTTCGCCGGCGGTGCTCGCTTTCGAGGAGATCGAATTCTCGCCGGCGCTGCCCGACGCGCATTTCGCTGCCTTCTTCGACCTGCCGATGGGCATGCTGACCAAGCTGCCGGTCGAAATCAGGGGCACAAGGCTGGGGCTTGAGCCATTCGACGACCTGCTGATCGAGCGGCTGGCCAGGCACGACATCTACTTTCTTTGCTTTCCCTTCGATCTCGACCTGATGGTCGGTTTCGTCGGCGGCGATTTCGCCTGGGAGATGTCGGCGGCAGGCGAGGCGGCAGGCATCGACTTCGTCGTCGACCGGCTATGCAGCATCTTCGGCGGCGACATTCGAAAACATGTCGGACGCGCCATGATGACCAATTGGGGCGGCGAGCGGTTCGTGCGCGGCGCCTATGCGGCGGCCCGCCCCGGCCGTTCGGGCGCGCGCGCCGCGCTGATGCAGCCGGTGGCGGAAAAGATCTTCTTCGCCGGGGAGCATCTGGCCGGTCCGCTGATGCAGACCTGCGGCGGCGCCAGGCTGTCGGGCGAGGCGGTGGCGAGGACGGTCGCCGCCCAGCTTGCGGCAAAATAGCATCGGCAGGAACGCTGGTTGCTCACGGGCGTTTGGGCGATATGCCGCTCCGCACTATATCCGGGCCTGATAATTTGAGACTGACATGAAGCTCTTCGATTGCCCGCATTGCGGCCACCGCCTCTATTTCGAGAACGCCCAGTGCCTGAACTGCGCCAGCTCCGTGCTCTACGATCCCGGGCATGGGCGCTTCGCGTTATCCGGCGCCGACGGCGTTTTCCAATGCACCAACGCCGACGAGTGCGCCTGCAACTGGAAGGCGGAACCGGGCCATGCCTTCTGCCGCGCCTGCATGCTGAACCAGTTGATCCCAGACCTTTCGGTCGATGGCAACCGCCGTCGCTGGATCCGCGTCGAAGCGGCAAAGAAGCGGGCCATCTATTCGCTGCTCGCCACAGGATTGCCGGTCGCACCCAAGCAGAACGCCGGCGACGAGGCCGGCCTCGCCTTCGACTTCCTCGCCGATCCGATCGGCGGTCCGGGTGGCGAGCGTATCCTGACCGGCCATGACAACGGCCTGATCACGCTCAACGTCGCCGAGGCGGACTCGGCCGAGCGCGAAAAGCGGCGCGTCGAGATGGGCGAGAACTACCGCACCTTGCTCGGCCATTTCCGCCACGAGCTCGGCCACTACTATTGGGACCGCCTGATCCGCGACGACCCGCAAAGGCTTGTCGCCTTCCGCGCACTGTTCGGCGACGAGCGCGCCGATTACGAGCAGGCGCTGAAGACCTACCATACCAATGGCGCGCCGCCCGACTGGCAGCAGGGCCACATTTCGGCCTATGCCACGTCCCATCCCTGGGAGGATTGGGCCGAGACATGGGCACACTATCTGCACATCACCGACACGCTGGAGATGGTGCATGCGCTGAATTTTCCGCTCGGCCGGCTGGAAACCGTGGAGGCCAACGGCCTGCCGCGCAGCGATACCGGCGGTGAGCTACAGCCGGCGCCGTCGGAACCTGTCGCCGTACCGGAGCCGTTCGAAAAGATCCTCGCCCGCTGGCTGGTGCTGTCAGAAGCGTCCAACTCGATCAACCGCTGCATGGGCCTACCCGACCTCTATCCTTTCGTCATCTCGGAGGTGACCGCGCAAAAGCTGGCTTTCGTCCACGAACTCCTGAACGGCGTAGCGAAAGAAACTGGAATAAAACGTGAGCCGGCCGAGGCATTTTAGCCGGAACGCATGAGGTCTTGTTTCGTTTTCGTTCGCGAGGGATTACGAAAACGGAGCGAAATCATGAACCGCATACTGCTTCCTGCCGTCGCTGGAGCGCTAGT
Organism: Mesorhizobium sp. M9A.F.Ca.ET.002.03.1.2; assembly: GCF_003952365.1. Taxonomy (NCBI): domain Bacteria; kingdom Pseudomonadati; phylum Pseudomonadota; class Alphaproteobacteria; order Hyphomicrobiales; family Phyllobacteriaceae; genus Mesorhizobium; species Mesorhizobium sp. M9A.F.Ca.ET.002.03.1.2. The sequence goes on from NZ_CP034443.1 coordinate 1,348,011, forward strand.
CGCCATGTCGGGTGCAGCCTTGGCCGAAACCGCCGTCTCGGCCGTTGCCGATCTCAACGTGCGCGCCGGCCCCGGCCCGCAATACCCGGTCATCGGCACGCTTGCCGCCGGTCAGTCGGCAACGCTCGAGGGCTGCATCGAAAACAGCAAATGGTGCACCATTGCCGAGGCCAATGGCCAGGGCTGGATCTATTCCGATTACGTGACGGCCGATTTCGGCGGCAACGAGGTCGTTCTGACCCGTCGCCCGGCCGACGCCGAGATTTCCATCGTCGAAGCGCCCGCCGACAGCGAGTATTCCGACACCTATACCGGAACAATCGTTTCCGCCGAGCCGATCGAGCCCATTAGGCGGCCGCCGGCCGAAGTTCGCACCTATATCGACACGAACCGGCTCGACCCGGTCTATCTCGAGGGCGAAGTGGTTCCGGGCGCGATCTTGCCCGATACCGTCGAGCTGCGGGAGATTCCGGACTACGACTACCGCTATGTCTATGTGAACGACCAACCGGCGCTGGTCGATCCGGGCACCCGACGCATCATGTACGTCGAGCGCTGACACCACCAACCAACAGGGCGGCCGCCGGGCACGTGCCACCGGCGGCCGCCGTCATCGAACATTGTCATAACCCGAGTGGTCCGGCATCGTTGCTCGGACGGGGAGATTGCGCGCAAGATGCCGATCACATAGATCATCCAAACCGAAGCACCAGCCTGTGAACCCGCGTGACGATCGATCCAGATGCCTTCGAGCGTTACCGCCGCTCTCCCAACGCCAAGACGACCTTGCCGCGCTTGTTGCTCGGAACGGCGATTGTCACCCTGTTCTGGGTCGCGACGACCATGGTCGTGCTGCTCGGCGGCGGCTATCTTTTCGCGCTGTGGCAGGCATCATCGGGTACGGTGCAGGACTTCATGGCGTCGCCAGCCGGGATTCTTGCCGCGCTCGCCTCCTTCGCCGGCATCTGGATCGGCCTGTGGACTGCCATGCGCTGGGTCCATCGCGAGCCGCTGATGGCGCTGATCGGCACCAGCGGCCGGGTTTCGCGCTCGGGATTCCTTAAGGGACTGGCTGCGGTGCTGCTCACATCGCTGCTCTCCGAGATCCTGCTCTATCTCTTGCAGCCCGACATTGCGCGCGGTGCGATCGCCCTGTCGTCCTGGCTGCTGTTTCTTATCCCGATCGTTGCGCTGACCCTGCTGCAGACCTCGTCCGAGGAAGTGCTGTTCCGCGGCTATCTCTTGAGGGGCCTAGCCAATCGGTTACAAAATCCCCTCATCTGGGCGCTGCTGCCAGGACTTTTGTTCACTTCAATGCATTGGACCCCCGGCTCGACTGCTGCCATCAACGCCTGCGTGCTGGCCTCGATCGCCGCCTTTGCGCTGCTGCTGACGCTTGTGGTCTACGCCACGGGCAATCTCGGTGCTGCCTTTGGCGCCCATCTCGGCAACAACCTGACCGGTTTCCTGCTGATTTCGCATCAGCAAAGCTATAATTCGTTCGCCCTGTTCAATGCCAAGCCGCTCGAAGGCCCCGGCTGGACGACGCTTGACGCCGTCCTCATCGCGGCGATCGGCATCGTCTGCAGCCTGTTGACGATCCTGCTTCTGCTTCATCCGCGCTCGCCGCTGAAGGTCGAGCCGGATATTTCACACCCCAGCGGATCAAGCTTGCCGGCCGATTAAGCTGTGTTGCAGCGACCGTATTCGGCCCGCACCTTGACTCCTCGGCCGATTTCCTGTCTACACGCCGCGAAATTCCGCGACGAGTATCCCTCTGAGCAAGCCGACCAGGACGCCGAAGCCTCTTTTGAGGTGACGTGCTGTAAATCGATCCTGGAGGCCAACATCCGGCAGCGCTGTGCGCCCCCGGGTGCTTTTTGGCTTTTGCTTGGACACTGGGCGCGAACACATTACCTCTCGGGCACCATCCGGGTGCCAGGGAAAAGGAAAAAGAATGTTTGAATCGCTGCAAGAACGCACAAGAGGCGTGGAGGGCCGCAGGCCCGACGGGGATCGGCATGAATCCAAGGCGCTCTCGCACGGCGGTTTGACCAATGTTTGAGTCCCTGCAGGAGCGCCTTGGTTCGATCCTGAATGGCCTGACCGGCCGCGGTGCTCTGTCCGAGGCCGACGTCTCGGCGGCGCTGCGCGAGGTGCGCCGTGCGCTGCTCGAGGCCGACGTGGCGCTGGAAGTGGTGCGTTCCTTCACTGACAAGGTGCGCGAGAAGGCCGTTGGCGCCGCCGTGGTGAAGTCGATCAAGCCCGGCCAGATGGTCGTCAAGATCGTCCATGACGAACTGGTCGAGATGTTGGGCGCCGAGGGCGTCGCCATCGACCTCAATGCACCGGCCCCGGTGGTCGTCATGATGGTCGGTCTGCAGGGCTCGGGCAAGACGACGACGTCCGCCAAGATCGCCAAGCGCCTCACCGAGCGTCAGAACAAGAAGGTCCTGATGGCCTCGCTCGACACGCGGCGTCCCGCCGCGCAGGAGCAGCTCCGGCAACTCGGCGAGCAGGTCAAGGTCGCCACGCTGCCGATCGTCGCCGGCCAGACGCCGGTCGACATCGCCCGCCGTGCCGTGCAGGCGGCAAAGCTCGGCGGCCATGACGTCGTCATCCTCGACACCGCTGGCCGCACTCACATCGACGAGCCGCTGATGGTCGAAATGGCCGACATCAAGAAGGTGTCGTCGCCGCACGAAATCCTTTTGGTCGCCGATTCGCTGACCGGCCAGGACGCCGTCAACCTGGCGAAAAGCTTCGATGAGCGCGTCGGCATCACCGGCCTGGTGCTGACCCGCATGGATGGCGACGGCCGTGGTGGTGCGGCACTCTCCATGCGCGCCGTCACCGGCAAACCGATCAAGCTGATCGGTACGGGCGAGAAGATGGACGGGCTGGAGGAATTCCATCCCAAGCGCATCGCCGACCGCATCCTCGGCATGGGCGACATCATCAGCCTCGTCGAAAAAGCCGCCGAAAACATCGACGCCGAACAGGCGGCGGCGATGGCCAAGAAGATGCAGTCGGGCAAGTTCGACCTCAACGACCTTGCCGGCCAGCTCCAGCAGATGTCGAAGATGGGCGGCATGGGCGGCATCATGGGCATGATGCCGGGCATGGGCAAGATGAAGGACCAGATGGCCGCCGCCGGTCTCGACGACAAGATGTTCGGTCGCCAGCTCGCCATCATCTCGTCGATGACCAAGGCCGAGCGCGCCAACCCCGATATTCTGAAGCACTCGCGCAAGAAACGTATCGCCGCCGGCTCCGGCACCGATGCGGCCGAGATCAACAAGCTCCTGAAGATGCACCGCGGCATGGCCGACATGATGAAGGCGATGGGCGGCAAAGGCAAAGGCGGCGGCCTGATGCGCGGCATGATGGGCGGCCTGGCCCAGAAGATGGGGCTGGGCGGCATGATGCCCGGCATGGGCGGTCCGGGCGGCATGATGGGCGGCGGCATGCCGGACCTGTCCAAGATGGACCCCAAGCAGCTCGAAGCCTTGCAGAAGCAGGCGCAGGCGGCCGGTCTCGGCGGCATGAAGGGCCTTCCCGGCGGCCTACCCGGAGGTGGCGGCCTGCCTGGGCTGCCCGGCGGCATGAAGCTTCCTGGTTTGCCGGGATCTGGCGGTAGTTTGCCCGGACTCGGCAAGAAGAAGTGAGGGCGCGATGAACGAAGAAAAGGACATGGCCGACGCCCATGCGGCGCTGGCCGACTACCGCGCCTCGATCGACAACATCGACGCAGCGCTCATCCACATGCTGGCCGAGCGTTTCCGCTGCACCAAGGCGGTCGGCGTGCTGAAGGCGACGCACGGCCTGCCGCCGGCGGACCCGGCGCGCGAGCAGCAGCAGATCGCCCGCCTTCGCCAACTGGCGAGGGACGCGCATCTCGACCCGGATTTCGCGGAGAAATTCCTGAATTTCGTCGTCCGCGAAGTGATCCGGCATCACGAGCACATCGCCGCATCCAACGGCGCAACGAAAACCGGCTGAGACAAGCCGTAATCCCGATCAACGAAAATCAGAGTTTTAGGAGAAAAGAAATGCCACTGAAAATCCGACTGGCCCGTGCGGGCTCGAAAAAGCGTCCCTATTACCACGTCGTCGTCGCCGACGCCCGTTCGCCGCGCGACGGCCGTTTCATCGAGTCGCTCGGCTCGTGGAACCCGCTGCTGCCCAAGGACGGTGAGCGCGTCAAGGTCGACGCCGACCGCGTCAAGCATTGGCTCTCGCACGGCGCCCAGCCGACCGACCGCGTGCTGCGCTTCCTCGACGAGGCCGGCATCGCCAAGCGCGAGGCTCGCTCCAACCCAAAGAAGGCCGAGCCCGGCAAGAAGGCGCAGGAACGCGCCGCCCTCCTGAAGAAGGCGCAGGAAGATGCAGCCGCCGCTGTCGCCGCTGCGGCAGCCGCGCCGGCCGAGGCGGAAGCCGCGACCGCCGAATAATTCGCTTTCTGTCCCCTACGCGAAACGGCGGGCGCCTTGCCCGCCGTTTTGCTATTCCGTCCGACTAATGACGCGGCCCGATCAGTAACCTTGCGGGCAGCGGGCGACGTAGACGCGTCCGTAGCGATCGCGATAGCGGCACTGGCCGCTTTCACTGGCACGACCGATCAGCGCGCCAGCCACGGCGCCGACAGCGCCACCAATGACAGCGCCTTCCACCGGATCGCCTGCCACGGCAGCGCCGACAGCCGCGCCACCTAGGCCACCGACCGCCGCGCCCTTTTCCGTTTGCGAGCAGGCGCCGAGCGGCACCAGCAGGGCCATCAAAAGCATCGTCTTTCTCATTTGTCGTTCCTCCCGCACGGGAAACGCCTCCTACCCGCCGTGCATCGATAACGCGCGGATGCGGAATTTGATCCGTTTTGCGGAATAACGGCGGCCTCCAGCCGTTTTCCGCTTGAACGGATCGCCTATCAGGTGAAGGGGATCAGCGCGCGCACCCTGCGATCGCGCAGGAAAAGGCCACCCCACAGAATGATGCCGAGATAGACACCGAACAGTGTATGCGAGAACAGCGGGCTGCCGAGGCGCGCGTGGGTCGCGATGGCGCCACCGAGATAGAAGGTGAGCAGGATGGCGCCGAGCACCGAGGTGCGCGGCACCGCATAGAGCGCGGTCGAGACCAGCCCGATGATACCGAGCATGCGCGAGACGATGGGATCGGCCGGCCAGCCGAGCTGCACCATGGTCTGGGTAACGATATCGAGCGGCGGCAGCTTGATGACGCCGTCGAGGATCATGAACAGCACGATGAGGGCGCTGAGCCCACGACCTGCCCACAGCGCGCCCGGCGTGACGGATGCTTGAGAAATGGTCATTGATGTTCCCTTCCGCTGTTTCGAGCACTGGCTCTCTTCGCCGGGACCCGAACCCAAGGACGCGGCGTGAGGCGACGATCCGACACCCCTGCGATTTTTTGGGCGCACGGTGCTGCGGTGAGCGTCGCACACAGGGGCAAATCCTGATGGATATCGCCCAAAACTGCGACGCGCTTTAAGAAAAATAGAATTTTTCGGCAGGAATCATTTTGGGCGGCGCCTCGCCGAGCGCCTCGAACACCGAGATTTCACAGACGCGGCACAGGCCGTCGAGGGCGAGATCGTTGGCCTCGGTGCCGAACGGGTCCTCGAGTTCTTCCGAAAGCGCGTCGAGGCCGAAGAAGGTGTAGGCGATCAGCGCCGTGAACAGCGGCGTCACCCAGCCGGCAGTGGAGGCGAGCCCAAACGGCAGCAGCAGGCAGAAGATATAGGCGGTGCGCTGCAGGAGCAGCGTGTAGGCAAACGGGAGCGGTGTTCCCATGATGCGCTCGCAACCGGCCTGCGCTGCAGCGATTTTCGACAGGCGCTCGTCGAGGATGCGGTAGCCCATGACATCGATTGCGCCGGCCTTGTACAGCGCCGCGGCTCGCTCGCCCATCCGTCGCACCATGGCGTCGGGTGGGTTGGCTAGCTTGGCGGCACTTTCGGCTTCGTCGCCGATGAACGCGCGCGCGTCGGATGTTGCGTCCACCCGCCTGAGCAGACCGCGCAAGAAGTGGCAGAAGGCGATCGCCTCCATCAACAGGCCGCGCAATTCGACCCGGTTTTCGATCAGCCCGGTGCTGGCGCGCGCCAGATTGCGAATGTCGAAGACAAGCTGGCCCCATAGCTTGCGCGCCTCCCACCAGCGGTCATAGGCGGCATTGTTGCGGAAGCCGAGATAGATCGACAGCGCCACACCAAGCAAGGCGAACGGCGCCGGGCCGGCATTGCCGAAATCGAGCCTCAGCGCCCTGACCGCCAGCACCACCAGTGCGCCATAGACGCCGAAGCCGAAGATCTGCGGCAGGATGCGTGGCACCACCGAGCCGCGCATGATGAAGAACAGATGCAAGAATCCCGGGCGCGGGCGAACGATCATCGAAACCCCTTTCACGAACCGGCAATGATCCCGATCGGTTCCATTGTGCATGCAATACACGCACAAGCCCAGCCGCCAGCGACATGGCAATGTCGTCTTGCCGGCTTGGGGCAGAGCGCGCTATCGAAAAATCCGCGAGACATTCGGGAGCAAATCGATGGCCGGCGAGACCGATCTGAAGAAACTTCTGGCAACGATGACGCCGGAATTGCGTCCCGGCGTCCATGTCTTCGTCACGCTGCCGCCAGACGCGCCGGCGCCTGACTCTCTCGATCCGGTGATGCTGTTTCGCGAGCGCGAGGGCACGACGCTGATCGTGCGTGAAGAGAAGGCCAGGGCGGCTGGCCTGGAAGCCGTGTTTTCTTGCCGGATGGTGACGCTGGACATCCATTCGTCGCTGGAGGCGGTGGGCTTCCTCGCAACCATCACCACGCGTCTGGCCGCGGCCGGCATGGGCGTCAATCCGGTCTCGGCCTTCTATCACGACCATCTGTTCGTCCCCGCCGACCGGGCGGAGGAGGCGATGGATATGCTGCGGAAACTCGCGGTGGAGAGCACAGGCTGAAGGTCAGCGCCTTCGGACATAAAAAATATCCGGCAGGCCCTCTTCATCGTTCGAGCCGCCGCGGAGAGCTTCCACACGAAAGCCATGGCGCTCATAGAAGCGCCGGGCGCCGGTATTCGATTGAAAGCAATATAGTTTCACGACCGGCAAGCTGGCGATCGCCTGCGTCAGCAGCCGGCTGCCAATGCCTCGGCCGGTCCAGCCAGGATCGAGATAGAGCTGCTCGATCCATTCACCGCTAACGGCGATGAAGCCGACTATGGCCCCGTCGGCTTCGGCGACTGTCGCGCGCTGCCGCGCCAGCACGGTGCCGGCAACGAAGGCCAGGTCCTCGTCCGGCGTGTGCATGACCGGCATCCAGTCGAACGACGCAAGCGCCGCCCGCATGATCTTCGCAATGACGCCTGCATCCGAACTCGTAGCCGGACGCAGCACGACTTTGGCGGCAATGCTCATACTATAGGCCCGCGACTGCGGGCCGCCGGTCGTCCGGCGCCCCGCCGAGGGCCAGCCGCGTCAGCAGCGATACGGGCCCGTGAGCGAACAGTACGCTGAGCGAAAACTAAGCCGCCTTCTTCTTCGGCTGGATCAGCCCGCGCTCGATCAGCAGCTCCGCGATCTGGATGGCATTGAGCGCCGCGCCCTTGCGTAGATTGTCGGAGACGATCCACATCGACAGGCCGTTGTCGATGGTCGAATCCTCGCGGATGCGCGAGATGAAGGTGGCGTCCTCGCCGGCCGAGTCCAGCGGCGTGATGTAGCCGCCGTCCTCGCGCTTGTCCAAGACCTGGCAGCCCGGCGCATCGTGCAGGATATCGCGCGCCTCGTCGGCGGTGATCGGCTTTTCGAACTCGATATTGACCGCTTCCGAATGGCCGATGAACACCGGCACGCGCACGCAGGTCGCCGTCAGCTTGATCTTGGGGTCGAGCATCTTCTTGGTCTCGGCGACCATCTTCCACTCTTCCTTGGTGAAGCCGTCGTCGAGGAAGACGTCGATATGCGGGATGACGTTGAAGGCGATGCGCTTGGTGAACTTCTTGACGTCGACCTGATCGGCGACGAACACGGCCCGCGTCTGCGTGAACAGCTCGTCCATGCCTTCCTTGCCGGCGCCGGAGACCGATTGATAGGTGGCGACGACGACACGCTTGATGGTGGCGAAGTCGTGCAGCGGCTTCAGCGCCACGACCAGTTGCGCCGTCGAGCAGTTCGGATTGGCGATGATGTTCTTGCGCGTGAACAGCGAAATCGCGTCCGGGTTCACTTCCGGCACGATCAGCGGCACGTCCTGGTCGTAGCGGAAGGCCGACGAATTATCGATGACGACGCAGCCGTGCTTGCCGATCTTCGGCGACCATTCCTTCGAGACGTTGCCGCCGGCCGACATGATGCAGATGTCGGTGTCGGAAAAATCATATTGGTCGAGCGCCCTGACCTTCAGAGTGCGGTCGCCGAACGACACTTCCGTGCCCTGGCTGCGCCGCGAGGCCAGCGCTACCACCTCGCTCACCGGAAAGCCGCGCTCTTCCAGTATATTGAGCATTTCCCGGCCCACATTGCCCGTGGCCCCGACGATTGCAACTTTGAAACTCATCGAAAAATCTCCTCTTCCCTCTCCGCTCGTTTTGGAGAACCCGCCGGCCGGTGCGGGTCTCGCCCCGGGCCGGACCCGAGGAGAGGGCGAGCAGGCCAAGGGAGATCAGACCATTTTAGTGGTCGTTTTGGCCGTGATTTTGGTCGAACGCAGGAACGCGCGCTTCGCCCGCCCGGGAACCATGCTGCCATGGCCGGGGAAGTCGAATGCATAAAGCGCCATTGGAAGGCCGTGCATCGAAGCTGTCCTGTTCGGTGCCGGCTTTTACGCGCTTTGCGTGAAGAGTCAATCGTGGCGAAGCTTACTCGCGCACCCTGTACAACGACGGCCGCACGAAGTACGAACGGCCAACATTGTTTGGCCGGCGCGGTACGGCCCTGGCGCGTGCTCCAAGACGAGCGCGGACTGCGAATTCCGAAAGAGTGAGATGTCCAACTTCGAACGTATCGTTCCTGCGCTGGCAAAGGCGCTGGAAAAACGCGGCTATGTCGATCTGACGCCGGTGCAGAAGGCGGTTCTGGCCCCCGAGCTCGGCCAGGCCGATGCGCTGGTTTCGGCGCAGACCGGCTCCGGCAAGACCGTCGCCTTCGGCCTTGCCTTGGCACCGACCCTTCTCGATGGCGCGGAGCGCTTTTCTCACGCCGCCGCTCCGCTGGCGCTAGCCGTGGCGCCGACGCGGGAACTGGCCCTGCAGGTGACGCGGGAGCTGGAATGGCTCTACGAACTGGCCGGTGCAACCGTGGCCTCCTGCGTCGGCGGCATGGATATGCGCACCGAGCGGCGCGCGCTGGAGCGCGGCGCCCATATCGTCGTCGGCACGCCCGGGCGCCTGCGCGACCACATCACCCGCAATTCGCTCAACATGTCTGAACTGAAGGCACTCGTGCTCGACGAGGCCGACGAGATGCTCGATCTCGGCTTTCGCGAGGATCTGGAGTTCATCCTCGACGCCGCGCCCGCCGGGCGCCGTACCCTGATGTTCTCCGCCACCGTGCCGCGCTCCATCGCCACGCTGGCCAAGGGCTACCAGCGCGACGCGGTACGCATCTCCGCCGCCGGCGAGGAAAGGCAGCATCTCGACATCGAGTACCGGGCGCTGAGCGTTGCCCAGGTCGACCGGGAAAACGCCATCATCAATGTGCTGCGCTATTACGAGGCCAAGAACGCGCTGGTATTCTGCAACACGCGCGCCGCCGTCAATCACCTGACCGCGCGCTTCAACAACCGCAACTTTTCCGTCGTGGCGCTTTCGGGCGAGCTGAGCCAGAACGAGCGCAGCCACGCGCTGCAGGCGATGCGCGACGGCCGTGCCAAAGTCTGCATCGCCACCGACGTGGCGGCCCGCGGCATCGATTTGCCCAACCTCGAACTGGTGATCCACGCCGACCTGCCGACCAATCCGGAGACGCTTCTGCACCGAAGCGGGCGAACGGGACGGGCGGGACGCAAAGGCGTCAGCGCGCTGATCGTGCCCAACAATGCCCGCAGGCGCACCGAACGGCTGCTGCAAAGCGCCGGCCTTTCGGCGACATGGGCAAGCCCGCCTTCGGCCGACGACGTCCTGCGGCGCGACGATGAGCGTATTCTCGCCGACCCGGTCTTCAGCGAACCTGTGACGGACGATGAGCGCGGCTTCGTCAGCACGCTTCTCGACCAACGTGGCGCCGAACTGGTGGCGGCGGCGTTCGTGCGACTGTGCCGCGCCAGCCGCTCGGCGCCCGAGGATCTTCTCGAGGTCGCACCGTTCACACCGACGGGCGGCAAACCCGCCCGTCGCGACGAGCAGCCGGGCCGCCGCGACGATTTCGGCGACAGCGTCTGGTTCTCGCTGTCGGTGGGGCGCCGGCAGAATGCCGAGCCGCGCTGGCTGATCCCGATGCTGTGCCGTACAGGCGGCATCAGCAAGCGTGAGATCGGCGCCATCAAGATGCAGCCGGAAGAAACCTTCGTGCAGATCGCGGCCGATTGGGCTGATCGATTTCTCCAGGCGATCGGCCCGGACCGCAAGCTGCAGAACAACATCGCGGTGAAGCGGCTGGACGGCACCCCCGACCTGTCGCGGGCCGGCTATCAGGAGCCGCGGCCGGATAAGAAGCCGCATCGTGGCAAGCGGACGTTCGACCAGAACGCGCCCAAGCCGAAATTCCAGAAGCGCGCACTGTCCTCAGGCGACCAGCGTCCCGCCGGGGCATCCGAAGCAAAACCCTGGGCGAAAAAGCCGGGCAAGCCGAAATTCGAAACCGGCGCGCCGAAGCACAGGAAGGCGAATAGACGGCCTTCGTAGCACCTGGACTGTCACCGCAGCCTTGCGGTTAGGGCGCCCGATTTTCGGAGCGGTCGCCCGCCGCGCTGGCCTGCAGGCCGGCCTTGATGGCGGCCCAGCTTGCCGAAGCCGGCGTCGGCCGATGTTGCTCCGCGATACGGTCCACCAGCGAGGAACGCCACGCCTTGTCTTCCGCCATCCTGCGGATGGCGGCGTACCAACCCGCCTGATCATTGGAATCGATCGCCGGCATCAGACCTCCGGTCGCCTCGATCAGGGAAGGCGTTGTCGAGACGATGACCGGAATGTCGAAATCGAGACATTCCGAGGCTCCGTAGCCCCATCCCTCGATATGCGACGGGAAGACGCCGAAGGAAGCGCTGCGATAGTATTGGACGAGTTCCTCATCGCTGACCAGCCCGGTGAACGTGATCGACTGGAGCAGACCTGGGTGGGCCTTGAGATAAGCGCGCAACGGCTCGATCATCCAGCCCCAGCGCCCGGCGCAGACAAGTTTCGGCAGCTTAACGCCTTCTTCGAGTGCCTGCTGCCAGATTCGTGCCAGCATGATGTGATTCTTGCGAACCTCGATGGTCGAGCAATAGAGCACGAACGGCTCGCCAGCCTCGATGCGAGAGGTCGCGCCCATTCGGGAAGCCGTCTCGTGCAAGATGGAGGGCATCGGAAACCGATGCACCACCGGCGGGGCGATGTCGGCCTCACGCATGTGATGGACGAGCGTGGCACCGACCTCATCGGAGGCGCAAATAGCTGGCGCACCGGAGCGTACGAGCTGCTCGAGATAGGACCCGTAGCGGCCCTCGCCGGCGTCCACACCGAGGAGGTCGGGACGCAATACCGGGATGAGATCGTGGCAGAGGAAGGCGAGCGAACCGGCGACTCCCGAGACTGCGAGCCGATCTTCCTGCGTGAGGATGCGCTGGCTGATCAACACAAGGCTCCGTTCAGCCTCAGCAGCTTGGCTCGGAACAGCCTGGCGCAAGCCCAACCAAGCCCGTACCCGCTGGGACAGACGATAGGCGCGGATCAGCAGCCTGACCGCATGAAAATTGAGCCCGCCTCTGCCGTTGGTCACGGTCCTGGCAAGGTGGCGGTCGGCGTCGCGCTTGCCCCACGGATGTTGCCTCACCGCCTCGAAAGCCTGAGCCAGCGCCGTGCTTCTTCCCGGCCATCGCTTGGCGCGATGAGGTGGTACTTCACCCACCGCGACATGCTTCTGTTCAAACGGAGCAAGGGGGCGAAACCGGCCGGATCTGAACGCCACCACCTCCACGCAAGGATCGGGATCCGCCAACGCCGCGTTGACGAGAAAGCTTTCTACCCGCGGGACGCCCGCCAGCCCCTTGCCGGGTGGCCAGAACATAAGGCCGGTGGCGTCGATAGCCAGTGTCGGCGGGGCAGTGTCGGGGGGCCTTGTGACCTCACCATCCTCGGTCCCGGCATCAGATCGCTCGATTGTCATTGTCTGCTTCCGGCGAAGGCGGTGGCTCCTTATGCCTTATCCTTCATTTGCTTCGAAGACGGTAGCCAGTTGCGCGATCTTGCCCACGGGTTCGCCCCTGTGCCACACCTTGGCCGGGACGTGGCGAGAGGGGTGGCGGATGCAAGGCGAAGTTCTTCACTACGACGAGGACCAGGGTTTTGGTTTCATCGCCGGAGCCGACGGCAACCGCTACACGTTCGCGCGCGAAAATCTGCGCCGAGAGGCGTCGATGGCCAGGGGCACGGCCGTCGAGTTCCAACCGGCTGGCGGACGGGCCCGCGACGTTTTTCCGATCCGCGCCCAGACCGCCAGTTCGCCCGCCGCAACCGCCGCCCCTTCTCACACCGTCAATGCGCCCGGGGCACGTCAGCAGCAACATTTCGGCCGATCCGCAGAAAGCAGTCCCACCGCGGCTACCGGGTTGTGGGATTATTTTTGGCGAGCCCTGATCGAAAACTACTTCAACTTCGCTGGCCGGGCTCGCCGCAAGGAATATTGGGGCTATTGCCTGTTCTGGACGGTCGCGCTGATCGCGGTCGTCGGCATCGGCCTCTTCATCGACGACGCCATGGGCAATTTTGACGAGTTGCCGGCAGTGACGGTCGGCCTTTGCGGCACGTTTGTGCTGGCGACAATCCCGCCATGGATCGGACTGAACGTACGTCGCCTGCACGACATCGGCTTGACCGGCTGGCTTTTTCTGGTGGTGTTCATCCCGACCATCGGCTGGCTGATCATCCTGGTCTTCGCGCTGGTCCCGACGCAGGCCCGTGAAAACCAGTGGGGTCCGGTGCCGGCGGGGGTCAAGACCGCTTAATCCCACCTGAGTTGGTTCTGCTAGAGCTGATTGTGTTCGCTCAAAGCGATGCGTTCGATGATCTTGAAGCCCTTCGCGGAATGACCGCGAAGCGTCTTCTTGTGGGTTTGGATCATTTCGGTCCCGACAATATCGAATGTTGACTCCTCATAGGCGATTTCGCAGTCGACCACCCTATCCGGCCAAAGCCAGATCGAGAGACACAACTCGCCTTGATCAGGAATGGTCTGTAGCAGATAGAGATCGCTCTTTTCGACCTGATATCGTTCGCAGATGAACTGTAGCAATGGCGCGAGGTGTTGATCGGCGCGAAAGCCAGCCTGGCGTTCGTGTTCGCCAAGAATATCCCTTTCAATGGCGCGCTGCACCTCACCCATACATCTGTCACCCCAGGAACTTGGCGATGATCGCGTCGCCCATCTGGACGGTGCCAACCTCGGTCATGCCTTCGGACATGATGTCCTTGGTCCGCAGCCCATCGTCGAGCACGGCGGCAATCGCGCCTTCAAGCTTGTCGGCTTCCGCCACCATTCCGAAGGAATAGCGCAGGCACATGGCGAAGGAGGCGATCATGGCGATCGGGTTGGCGATGCCTTTGCCTGATATGTCGGGCGCCGAGCCATGCACCGGCTCGTAGAGCGCCTTGCGCTTCTTGGTCTTGACATCAGGCGCGCCGAGCGAGGCAGAAGGCAGCATGCCGATCGAGCCGGTCAGCATGGCGGCGATGTCGGACAGCATGTCGCCGAACAGATTGTCGGTGACGATGACGTCGAACTGCTTGGGCCAGCGCACCAGCTGCATGCCGCCGGCATCGGCCAGCATATGGTCGAGCTTGACGTCGGCATATCTGGCCTTGTGGGTCTGGGTGACGACCTCGTTCCACAACACGCCGGACTTCATGACGTTGCGCTTTTCCATCGAGGTCACATGGTTGCGACGGGTCCGCGCGAGCTCGAAGGCGACGCCCGAAATGCGCTCGATCTCGAACGTGTCGTAGACCTGGGTGTCGATGCCGCGCTTCTGGCCATTGCCGAGATCGATGATCTGCTTCGGCTCGCCGAAATAGACGCCGCCGGTGAGCTCGCGCACGATCAGAATGTCGAGCCCCTCGACCACCTCCTGCTTGAGCGAGGAGGAGGCCGCCAGCGCCGGATAGCAAATGGCGGGTCTGAGATTGGCGAACAGCTCCATGTCCTTGCGCAGCCGCAGCAGCCCGGCTTCCGGGCGCACCTCGTAAGGCACTGCATCCCATTTCGGCCCGCCGACGGCGCCGAACAGCACCGCGTCGGCGGCCATCGCCTTGGCCATGTCGGCATCGGAAATCGCCGCGCCATGCGCGTCATAGGCGCATCCGCCGACCAGACCCTCGTCGGTGACGAAGCCACTGCCGAGCTTGTCGTTCATGGCTGATATCAGCTTCTTCACTTCAGCCATGGCCTCGGGACCGATGCCATCGCCGGCAAGCAGGAGAAGATTTTTCGAAGCCATCAGAGCCGTCCCAATGCTGTTTGGAGAAACCGCGGCCTTGCTAAACGGCAAGCGGGCTGTGCGCAAGAGGATGAAGAACGCTGCGACGCCCTTCTGACCTGCCGGCCTTGCGGGACTTGGAGTTCCTCGCCCCCGCCAGAGGCGGGGGCGAGGAACCCAAGCTGGAATAACGTCCCGTGAGAAGCCGCCTACCGATGCGAGAGAATGTTGACCAGCCTGCCCAGGGGATCGCGCACATAGAAGCGCCGCACGCCCCAGGGCTCGTCGGCCGGGCCATATTCGATGGCGAAGCCGGCGGTCTTCATGGCGTCGAGTGCGGCATCGACATCGTCGACCTCGATCGACAGGTCCGGCACCGGCGTTCCGGAGCCACCCTGGGCCATGAAGCTGACCTGCACCGTCATCGTCTCTTGCGAGCCATAGGTGGCGATCCAGCCAAGATCCATCTTGAGATCGAGGCCGAGCACATCCTGGTAGAAGCGCTTAGCCGCCGCGACGTCCTGCGTTTCGATGTTGGCTACGATGCGCTTTACTTCCACGACCGTGCTCAGGCCGTCCGCCGCAGCGCCGTGACTTCGATCTCGATCTTCATCTCCGGTCTGTTGAGCTGGCAGACGATCATCGTCGCCGCCGGCCTGATCTCGCCGAAGGCCTCGCCGAGGATCGGAAAGACGATATCCACGAAAGACCGATCGGTGATGTAGTAATGCGCCCGCACCACATCGGCCATCTCGAAGCCGCCATCTCCGAGTGCCTTGGCGATCGTCGCCAGGCAATTGCGCGTCTGCGCCTCGACCGTCTCCGGCATGGTCATGGTGGCATAGTTGTAGCCGGTCGTTCCGGAGACGAAGCACCAGTCGCCCTGCACCACCGCGCGCGAATAGCCGGCGGTCTTTTCGAAGGGCGAACCGGTGGAGATGAGTGTGCGCATGGGTTCCTCGCGGTGGTTGCGACTATTTTGCAGGGAAGACGCCGATCCCGCCATAGGCCAAAACAGATGGATAGGCGGTGCAATCTCTCATGTCGGCGGACGGCCCCTCTGCCGGGCGTTCGCCGTTCGGAAAGCCAGGCAATTGACTTCCCCTGCGCCACGCGGACCATTCCTTAGCCCGCAAGGGGAGGGCGGCAATTTCGAGGGCCACTGCAATTTCTGCTTGCATTAAGGAACAAAAACAGAACTATATAAGTATCCGCGAGGGTAGTCGCAGTAACTCCGGGGGGAGGATCAGAACCATGTCATGCCACACCGACGCGCTGGCGCGCGCATTTGTTGCGGGGCTTTTGCGCGTGCCGCTGTTGGCGCTGGTCCTCGCGGGGATTGTCGTGCCTGGCGGAATGAGCAGTTCGGCGCACGCCGCCGGCAAGGACTATGCTGCCTGTTTCAGCGACGGCAAGGTGGGCGCCGACGAGCAGATCGCCGCTTGCACCGCTATTGCCGAGGACAAAAACGAGATCCCCGATTTGCGCGTGAACGCCTATTTCGTGCGCGGCCTGGCCTACACCCAGAAGAACGATATCGATCATGTCATCGCCGATATGACCGAGGTGGTCGCGCTCGATCCGACTTACACGCGCGCTTTTACCAATCGCGCCATTGCCTGGCAGAGCAAAGGCGACTTCGATCAGGCCGTTGCCGACTATACGCGCGCGATCGCGCTCACGCCGGACGATGCCAGCCTCTATGTCGATCGCGCCAGGGCACTCGGCAAGAACGGCGAGCACGATCGCGCCATTGCCGATTGCGACAGGGCGATCGACATCGACCCCGCCAACGAAATGGCCTATGGCGTGCGCGGCATTGCCTGGGAAGACATGGGCGACGCGGCGCGAGCCCAGGCCGATTACGACAAGGCACAGAGTGTGCGAACGGACCCTGTCACACCTTACCATGACCGCGCCCTGTCATGGATCGCCAGGGGCGAGCGCAAGCGCGCCGAAGCCGACTGCGAACATATTGCCGGGGTCGACGTAGACAAGGGGCGCGATTGCGCGCGTCTGATTGTCGAGGTTTTGGGTAAACCGAACGGCGACATCCGCGGTGGCGGCTCAAGCGCCGCTTCCGCCCAAAATGCGGGCGGAGTGGAATGGCAGGATAAGGGTGACCATACCCGCGCCATTGCCGCGTTCGACGAGGCGATCCGGCTTGACCCGGCAAATTCCACTTTCTACTTCAACCGCGCCAAGAGCTGGGGCTTAAAGAAAGACTATGCGCGCGCTCTTGCCGATCTGGATGAAGTCGTCCGCCTCGACCCGGCCGACGCCCAGGCTTACCGAGTACGCGGCATGACGATGGCCCGGATCGGCAATTCAAAGGAGGCGTTTGCCGATCTCGACAAAGCCATCTCTTTGAAGCCGACCGATCCAAAGTCGTATTTTATCCGGGCCCTTGTCTGGAAGGCGAGCGATCCGGACAAGGCAATCGCCGATCTGGACCAGGCCATCGCGCTCGATCCAACCAACGCGAAGTACCGCAGGGAAAGGCTAAGCGTGCAACTCGACAAGCGCGGGGTAAGTCCGAAAACCGCGCAAGCAACCGACCCCGCGGCCAGCCATACTTATGGTGCAGGCGGAGCCGCCGACGCGCCGGCCGCGCCACAAGCGGCCAAGCCAGCCTCACCTCCCGCATACGAGCCGCTGCAACTCTACCCCAAGAAGGCGGATCATTCCGAACTCGTTGCCTGGAATCTGAAACGAGGGTTGGAGCAACAGGTCCAGGGGGATGTCGGCGGCGCAATCGATAGCTTCAGCTTTGCGATCCAGCTCGACCCCTACAACGCCGAAGCATTTTACAATCGGGCGCTTGCCGAAGCGTCGCAAGGCAACGACGCCCTTGCCGCCACCGACTGCAGGCGCGCCGTCGACCTCGACCCGAAGCGGGCGGGCTCCTGCAACGAACGCAGGCCGGACGAACCAGCCCAGTCGGCCGTCGGGAAGACAAGGGACCCGGCGGCTGCAAAGGTCCTGATCGAGCGCGCCGAGGCGCGACTTGCAGAATATAGCGACGGCGGCGCGCTTCTCGATCTGGCAAAGGCCATCAGCCTCGACCCGGACAATGCCGACGCCTATCTCGTCCGCAGCCGCGCGAGGGCGTTGAACGGCGACGAGGCCGGGGCCGCAGCGGATTGCCGGCGCGCCACCGAACTCGATCCGAAGCGGGCGGGAGCCTGCGGCGAACAGGTTGCCGGCGGTGAGCGCGGACTGCCCCCGCAGCCGGACAGGCAACAGGCGAAGTCACAAGCGCCCACTCCAGATATCATGGCCACGGACGACACGCTGGCGGCAAAGGCCTTGGAGGCGAAGGACCTGCGCGCGCTGGAAGCGGTGCTTGGCGGTGATGCCTTCCTGGACATGGGAAAATATGACGAGGCGATCGGCGCATATGATCAGGTGATCGCGCTCGATCCCAACAACCGCTTCGGCTATTTCGGCCGCGGCAGGGCCTGGACCGCCAAACGCGACTACGGCAGAGGGATCGCCGATTACGACAAGGCCATCCAGCTCGCTCCCAATTTCGCCGAAGCCTATTTTCGCCGCGGTCTCGCCAAGGTGACTTCCGGCGACGCCGATGGCGCTCTCGCCGATTGCGACCGGGCCGCAACGCTCGAACCGAAGGTGCGCGACGCTCACTATTGCCGGGGCGTGGCGTGGCACGCCAAGGGCGACGCAGGGCGCGCAATCGCCGCCTATTCGGTAGCAATCGGGATCGATGCGAAGGATGACGCCAGCTATTACGCGCGCGGCATGGCGCGGGCCGACCAGAAGGACTATGACGGCGCCATCGCCGACTTCGATGCGGCGATCAAACTTGACCCCGGCAATGCCGACTATTCAGTCGGTCGCAGGGCAGCAGTGGCGGCAAGAAGCGAAGGCGGCGCGGCGGCCGCCGCGACCGGCACCGAAGCCGCGACTGCACCGGACGCGGGCGACAACACCCAACCGGATGGCAAGTTCTCCGGCTCAAAGTTGGCGGAGCTGATTCAGGCGACCGATCCGCAGGTTCTGATCGCGTTATATCGCGGCGACTACCTGGCGAAAGCAGGCAGATACGACGAAGCCATCGCTGCTTATGAACAGGCAATCGCGCTCGACCCCCATAGCCCCCTCGCATATTTCGGCCGTGGCAAAGCCTGGGACGCCAAACATGCCTATGACCGCGCCATTGCCGACTACGACCGGGTCATCGAGCTCATCCCGGATCTGGTGTCGGCGCAAATCCGACGTGGCCTGGCCAAGGTTGCGGCCGGCGATGCCGAAGGCGCCCTTGCCGATTGCGGCCGGGCCAGCGCGCTCGACCCGAAAGCGCGCGATGCATTTTTTTGCAAGGGCTCGGCCTTGCTTGCCAAGGGCGACACCAAGCGCGCGGCCGAGGCCTATTCGGCGGCGATCGAGATCGACCCGAACGATGCTGCCAGCTATTATGGGCGCGGCATGGCGCGGGCCGACAGCAAGGACTATGCGAACGCCATTGCCGACTTCGATCAGGCCATAAGGCTCAACCCGAACAACCCGGATGTTACGGTCGCCCGCAAGGCGACGGTGGCTGCGCTGGCAAAAGGTGGTGGCGCGCGGGACGCCGTCGGCTCGGACCCGAAAAACCTCAAGGCTTTCATCGATCGCGGCGATGCCTTCTACAAAAAAGGCAGATATGATCGCGCCATTGCCGAATACAGCCGCGCGATCGCGCTCGATCCGAGAAAGGCCGCAGCCTATGTCGGGCGGGGCATGTCGCTTGTCGAAAAGGGTGAATACGACGCTGCCATCGACGACTACGGCAAGGTCATCGAACTCTATCCCGCCCATCTGGACGCCTATATCGGTCGCGGTGTCGCGTGGATCAAGAAGAAGGAACCGGATCGCGCCATCGCCGACTTCAGTCGCGCGATCGAACTCGACGGCAGCTACGCGCCCGTCTATTTCGGGCGTGCCGGCGCCTGGCTCGCCAAGGGCGACTACGATCAAGCCATCGCCGATTACGATCGGGCGCTGAAGCTCGATCCAAAGCTGGCTCCTGCCCGCAAAGGCCGCAAGCTGGCAGTGGCGGAAAAAAAGAAGGCGAGCGCCTCAAGGATGTCGGGCAAGTTGGCCGGTCAGGCTGGCGACGGGACGACCAAGCCGAGCAGCGCTTCACCAGCCGCGCTGGCGTTCAGCAAGGGCTGGGCGCTGCATGAGAGGGACGACTATGACGGCGCCATAGCCCTTTACGACAAGGCGATTGCGCTCTTTCCGCAATTCCACGACGCCTATCTGGCTCGCGCCTTGGCCTGGGAGGCCAAAGGCGATTACGCTCATGCCGTGGCTGATTACAGCCAGGCAATCGCGCTCAACCCGAATTTTGCCGATACCTACTATGACCGCGGCCAGACCCGCGGTTTCCAGGGAGATTACGACGGGGCGCTTGCGGATTACGAGAAGGCCATCACTCTCAATACCAAGGACGCAAGGGTCTACGCCGATCGGGGTCTCATATGGATGGGCAGACATGAGGACGCCGCAGCACTGCGCGATTTCGAAACGGCGCTCAGCCTCGATCGCAAAAGCCATTTTGCCTTTCTGGGTCGAGGCGTGATCCGCACCAGCAGGGCGGACTATAACGGAGCCATCGACGATTTGAGCCAAGCGATAGCACTCAAACCTGATTTCGCCACAGCTTACAAAGCCCGAAGCCAAGCTTGGGAAGCCAAGGGCAACTACAAGCGTGCCGAGGCCGACCGCAAGAAAGCGCTTAGCCTCGGAGCGAACTAAAGCTGTCCGGCTGGGATTGCGAACAGTTCCGGCCGGCCTGCCCAATGGCATGCTCCGAGCGGGGAACGCCGCTAGGCTAAGACTAGTTCGCCGTTCCCTGCGCCTTGTCCATCACCTCCTTGACATCGGCAGGCCAGGTCTTCACCAGCGGCCAGGTATTCGGCTCGCCATTGTCGCCGCGATGGCTCCGGGTGCCTCGTGGTCGTTGGACCAAAACATTATCTTGGCACGTCAAGAAGCCTCAATCTTTGAACAGCTTCGTCGATCGCAGCAAGAAAAACGTTTAGATCAATGCTGATTTCAGGTATGTTATCAGTATCGAGGAATTTATTCTCGCCGTCCGAAATGAAAGAAAATACAGAGATATCAATTTTCTCGAATGACTTTTCCTGGCTGAGTATCAGCCCGACGTCCTTTGACGTGAATTTCACTTCGGCTACGAGATTTTCGTAGGAATTATCCGATATGACCGCAACCTCAAACGGCTTTCCCTTTTTCATTTTTTCTCCACCGCTTCGACATGTAGAATTCTAGTCCGCCGCGTTCTTCGGCCGATGTTACGGCATGGATCCTCGGGTCAAGCTGGTCAAGCTCGAGGATGACGAAGCCGCGATGGTCGCCACCGTGCCGAGATCCTAATTCGCCGTCCCCTGCGCCTTGTCCATCGCCTCCTTGACATCGGTAGGCCAGGTCTTCACCGGCGGCCAGGTATTCGGCTCGCCATTGTCGCCGCGCCGGGCGAAATAGAGTTTGTGGCTGGCCGGGTCGACCGCCATGAACCCATCATTGCCACCGCAATCATGCGGCACGCAGCCGCTGGCATAGAAGGCGCCCGACGCGGTCTTTTCCGTGCCGCCGCCGACCAGCAGGCTGGTCGCCATGTCGGGCATGTCCTTGCCGAGCAGCGTTTCGGCTTGCCAGTAGACAGCCTCGTTGTGGAAGGCATCGATGATATTGTCGTATTTCGAGGGATCGACGTCCTTCCAGTCCGTACCCGGCTCCGGCATGTAGGTGAGACTGCCCGAGGTCGACAACCCGCCCGTCGGCGACCACTGCAGCGCCGGCTTTGAAGCTCCCGGCAGCAGATAGGGCACGAAGTAGATGGCCGCGTCGGATACCGCAGCAGGCGGCGCGCCGCATTCGTCCTGCTCGACCGTGGTGCTCTGGATCGTGCCGCCTTCCGGCTTCCACACGATCACCTTGGCCGGGCCGCATTGGTTGCCGCCGTCGCCGACATCGACCAGCGCCACTTTGACGCCGCCGACCTCGACTATTCTGTCGAAGAAGACATCATAGTTGCTTGCCAGCTGCTTGCCGTCGAAGGCGAGTACCCTTTCGCCGTCCTCTTCCTGCTGCGTAATGGTGAGCTGGCCGCCTTCGAACGGGATCGGCGCCTGTTTGTCATCCTCGGCCAGCGCCGCGTTGCTCGTGCTTGACGCGCCCTGGTCAGTGGCGCCGCCGGACGCATCGTCAGCCGGCACGAGCACCGTATCGGTCTGCGCATGCGCGCCCGCCATCGGCAGAAGGATCACAGCCGAAGCGCAGGCGCTGGCCAGAAGCAAACGTGTCATGACTGTCCCTCCATTCAGCCGCCACGAACCCGGCCGCTCGCGGCCGGGCTTATCTGTTCAGAGCTTCAGGCCCAGGGACGCGATTGCGCGTTCCGCTCCTCAAACGAGGCGATGGCTCCGGCCTTCTCCATGGTCAGCCCGATATCGTCGAGCCCGTTGAGCAGGCAGTGCCGCTTGAAGTCGTCGAGGTCGAACGTGACCACGCCGCCGTCCGGTCCCCGGATTTCCTTGGCCTCGAGGTCGACCGTCAGCGTCGCGTTGGAGCCGCGCGAGGCGTCGTCCATCAGCTTCTCCAGATCCTCGGGGCTGACAGTGATCGGCAGGATGCCGTTCTTGAAGCAGTTGTTGTAGAAAATGTCGGCGAACGACGTCGAGATGACGCAGCGTATGCCGAAATCGAGCAGCGCCCATGGCGCGTGTTCGCGCGAGGAGCCGCAGCCGAAATTGTCGCCGGCCACCAGGATCTGCGCCTTGCGATAGGCCGGCTTGTTGAGCACGAAGTCCGGGTTTTCCGAGCCGTCATCCTTGTAGCGCATTTCGGCGAACAGCCCGCTGCCGAGCCCGGTGCGCTTGATCGTCTTGAGATAGTCCTTGGGGATGATCATGTCGGTGTCGACATTGACGATCGGCATCGGCGCGGCGACGCCGGTGAGCTTGGTGAATTTTTCCATGGTCCTTGCCCGTCTTCTTCTTGCTGCGGGGGATGTGTTGGCGCCCGGTTTACACAAAGCTGCGGGCAAATAAAAGGCGGCTGTTTTGGTCCATGGCACACGAGATCGGCATAGAGCGGCTTCAAAACCGGCGGCCTATGGTGCACCTTGGCCGGGATGAAAACACGATCCAAAATCCTCTACGCTGGCGAACCGGCCCTCGACGCAGCCGAGTTCCGCCGCGTGCTGGTGGAATCCGGCCTCGGCGCCAACCGCCCCATCGATGACGAGGCCCGTTTTGCCCGTGCCGATCTGGTATTGACCGCGCGCCTCGATGCGCCCGACAAGCCGCTGGTCGGTGTCGCGCGCGGCATCACCGACTTTTCGTGGGTCTGCTACATTTCCGAACTCGCCGTTTCCCAATCGGCGCAAGGGCTCGGCATCGGCAAGGGCCTGCTCGACGAAGCCCGCCGACAACTAGGACCGTCCGTCGCCATCGCTCTTATTTCTATGCCCGACGCCGTCGGCTTCTACGAACGGATCGGCATGGCGCGCATGGCCGACGCGTTCTGGTTCGGCCGCGAGCGCTGACGGCTGCCCAGGCCTTTGTACCGCAGCATCGACTGTCGCGATCCTTCGTGCCCCCACTGTCCCGCCGGCACCAAATAGGACCGTCGCGGCGCCGTTGCTGTTAGATCACATTCAATTCCCTGAACGCCCGCCCTTCAGCGACACGGCTGTACCCAAACGCCGAGCAGTCCACCGTGCGGTAGCCGCCATGCACCACAAGCTCGGCCAGCGCCTTGCCGACAGCCGGCGCCTGCTGCAGGCCGTGTCCGGAAAAACCATTGGCGAAGAGGAAATTCTGCATCTGCGGATGCGGACCGATCACTGCGTTCTGGTCGAGCGTGTTGTAGTCGTAATGGCCGGCCCAGGCGCGTGTCGGCTTGATCGCCTCGAAGGCGGGAATGCGAGTCGCCAGCGCCGGCCAGATCACCTCTTCGAACAGCGGCCAGTCGGGCTCGAAATCGCCGGGATCGGCGGGGCCGTCGCCCTCTTCCGGCTCGGCGCCGCCGGTGATGTAGACCGAGCCCTCCGGTCGGACATAGATGCCTGAGGGATCGACCAGCAGCGGCATGTCGGCATATTTCTCGTGCGCCTCGAAGATGAAGACGTTGCGCTTGCGCGGTTCCACCGGCAGCACCAGTCCGGCCATGGCGGAAACCTTGCCGGCATTCGGCCCGGCGGCGTTGACGACGATGCCGGCCTCGAGCCGCTCGCCATTGTCGAGGCTGACACTAGTGACACGGTCGCCCTGCCGCTCGATACCGGTCACCGCTGCGGTGACGAAATCGATGTTTTTGCCCCGCAACGCCTTGCGAAACAGCATCAGCATCGCATGCGCGTCGAACCAGCCCTCGCCGCTGCGGCCATAGGCGCCGGCGGTGATGCCCTCGGCCGACAGCCACGGAAACCGGCGGACGAGCGCCTCCGCGTCCTCAAGCACGATGTCGGCGCCCTCGGCCATCTGCGCCTCGTGGTTGGCCTTGAGGATCGGCAGCCCGTTCTCGCCGGCCAGGATGAGATAGCCGCCTTCGCGAAAGCCGATATCGGCGTCGGCCCCGAATTCTTCCGTAAGCCGCCGGAACAATTTCAGCGTGAACTGCGACAGGCGGATGTTCTCGGGGATCGAGAATTGCTGGCGGATCGAAGCGCAGGACAGCGTCGTCGCCGCATGGGCGAATTGCGGATCGCGCTCGACCAGTGCAATTGAGCCGGAAAATCCTTCCTCGCGCAGATAATAGGCGATCGAGGAGCCGACGATGGCTCCGCCGATGATGACGATGTCGTAACGCACTTTTGTCGCCCTTCCGTTCGAACCGCCCGTGTCGATCACGCAGCCGGCAGGATGATCTCGAAGCGCGTGCCGCTGTCGGAGTCAACCAGCCTGATCGTGCCATCGTGCGCTTTCAGGAGGGCCAGCACGATGCCGAGACCCATGCCGGTGCCGCCTGAATCGCGGCGCGTGGTGAAAAACGGCTCGAAAATTCGCGCCCGGTTGCTGGGCGAAATACCGGCGCCGTTGTCGCTCATCAGGATCGACGCCTTTCCGTCGGCGCTCGCCGTCGTGATCGAAACGAGCGTCGCACCATGTCTAGCCGAATTGTCGATGAGATTGGCCAGCACGATGGCCGCATTCTCGGCCGACATGCGCAGACTGACATCGCCGCCCGCCTCGACGCGAACCGCCAGCCTGTCGTCGGCCGGAAGCAGCGCCAGCGCGGCGCCAAACGACGTGCTTTCGCCGCTGGGCGCGAGATTTTCGGCGCGCGCCAGGTCGAGCAGACGGCGAACCAGCAAATTGAGCCGCCCTGCGTCGGTGACGATATTGTTGGAAAACCGCCGCCGCTCGGCCTCGTCCATTCCGCTGCCCGAATCGCGCAGCAGTTCGGCCGCCCCCTGGATCGCCGTCAGCGGAGATTTGAGCTCGTGCGAGACATGGGTGGCGAAGGTCTGGATACTGTCCGATCGCGCATGCAGCTTTTCGGCCATGTCGAGAAAAGCGTTGGAAAGTGCGGCCATCTCGCGCGTGCCATGATGGTCGAGCGGCCTGATGGCTTCGCGGTCACCCGCGGCGATGCGTTTCGTGCGTTCCATCAGCGCGTAGATCGGCCGGCTGACGGTGCGCAGGAAGACAAGGGCGATAAGCAACGTGCCGCCGAGGATGGCGATCGCCGCCAGCACCACCTTGCCGCGCTCGCCGTAGAGATGCTTGACGATGTTGTTCGGCGTCCGCGACAGATAGACCACACCGGCGACCTTGCTGTCGACGGCAACCGGCATGGCGACGAAGACGCGAACTTTCGTGCCGCGGCTGACCGAATAGAGCGGCGGCGGCGGCTCGTCCGAGATCCTCAGCCTGAGCGCGCTGGCAAAGCGGCCGGCCAATGCCTCGCGAACTTCGCCGACGGCGCCGAGCGACAGCCCGACCTCTTCGCGCCCGGCGATGACGACGCCCCTGGGGTCGAGCAGCCGGAAGCCGGCAAGCGTGGTCTTCTGGGTGTCGGCGAGGATGCCCGACAGCCGCGCGCCGATCGCCGCGAAGGCAGGATCGATGGCGGCGGCCGCCGCCGCAGGCCGGGTCGGAAGAACGGTGTCGGAGGCGAGATCGAGGCTTGGCTCGATCGGCCGGTAGGGAGAGTCCGGATTGTCCCTGTCGGCAGGCACGGGCACGCCAAGCTTTTCGGTAGCGATGCCGGCGTCGCGGACCTCTTGTGAGTAGATGGCGGCAAGGGCCGCACCTTGCGCGATCAGTTCGGCCTCGGTCTGGCGGATCAGCTGGTTCTCATAGAGCCTAAAGAAGAACAGGCCGACCAGCGGCAGCGCCATCACCATGATCAGGATGGCAACAACGATTGTCGCCAGCCGCGGTCGCCATTTCTGCGCGGTCACGTGCCGCACCGGCCCAGCCGGAAGCCGACGCCATGCACGGTCTCGATCCCGTCCGTGCAGCCGACCGCCGCCAGCTTGGCGCGGATGTTGCGGATATGGCTGTCGACGGTGCGGTCGGCGACATGGATGTTGGCGGCATAGGCATTGGCCATCACCGTGTCGCGACCGAGCACATGCGCCGGACGCGCCAGAAACCCTTTGAGGATCGAGAACTCGATCGAGGTCAGCGCCAGCGGCTTGCCGTCGAAGCTGGCGGCGTGGCTGGCCGGCATCAAGGCCAGTCTGCCATGCGAGAATTGCCTGTCGTCGGTCTCCGGCGCTGCCCGGCGGGCGCGCCGCAGGATGACGTTGACGCGGGCGACCAGCTCGCGCGGGCTGAAAGGCTTGGTCAAATAGTCGTCGCCACCCATTTCGAGCCCTAGGATACGGTCGATTTCTTCATCTCGCGCGGACAAGAACAGCACCGGCACATCGGATGTGTGCCGCAGCCGCCGGCAGACCTCCAGCCCATCCATCTCAGGCATGCCGATATCGAGCACGACGAGGTCGGGCGCGCGGCGCTCGATCGCCTGCAACGCGGCGGCGCCGTCGGATACGGCAACCGTTTTCATGCCGGCCTTTTCGAGCGCGAAGCAGATGATTTCGCGAATGTGCGGATCATCGTCGGCGACCAGGATATTATGCGGCATGGATCAGCGGCCCGCACGAAGGGTTCGGAGCCCTGAGGAACCACGAACGGGATATGTGTGTCGAGAGTGCGAAGGAGGCGCCAATCGCGAAAGCTCCAGGCGCGCCAGTTTTCCTGTCTGGCGTGGTAACTGGCCTTGTCCCGCACGTGCATGCCGGCGAGTTCGCGCCAGCGGGGATCGTTGGCGGCAACCGTCCTGCTCTGGTGCTCGAAGAAACGGTCGAGAGCCGGCAAGGCGTCGGGGCCGAGCGAACGCAGGTACCAGAAATCGATCTGGGTGCCCTGGCCGGTCATTTCGAAGGAATGTTCGACATTGTAGTTGGCGATCAGCGCCGCGAAGTTGATGAAGGAACAGGTATAGAGCGTCGCTGATAGCGTCAGAAGATTGGCGGAAAGCAGCCATTCGTTGGGTTTTTCGAGTGCGATGCGGGCGATGATCAGGGCGAGGCCCGCTGCCACCAGCCCCATCCAGACGAAGGCGGCGACACGCCAGTAGGTCAGCGCATAGATGCCGATATAGAGGTCGAGCCGCAGGATCGACGAGATGACCAGCACGATGTTCTGCGCTACCCAGACATAGACCAGCCGGCGGATGAGCGGATCGCTGGAGGTGGCACTTCCCGGCCGCATCGCCGCCAGGACGAAGCCGGCGGCGAGCAGCGCCGTGACGATGAGCGGATAGGCGCCGCGATGCGCATAGGCGGCATAGGTCAATCCGTCGGGAAGGGCGATACCGCCCCACAGATAGGTGGCGTCGAGCGCGGTCTGCACCGCGAACAGGGTGTTGAAGACGATTAGCGCGCGAAGAATCGCGGCCTTGCCGAAGATGATGTCCTCGATCGCCGTGGCGGGTTTTGTGGTTGGCACGTCGCCGACGACAGGGCCTGGCGACGTCCCACGCGCAGTGCGGCGGAAAACACGCGGCAGGCGCGGGCGCAGGAAGGCCCAGATGCCGACAAGCACGAACAGCCAGAAGCCCAGCCGCGGCAGCTGGATAAGGTCGAGCAAGGCGAGGAGATCGATCAACGACAGCCAGTATTCGATGACCGGATTGGCGGTGCCGAACAGCGTGAGGAATACCGCACCCAGGCTCAGCGGCATGATCCAGACGGCGATCGCCGCGAGGTGAATGCGCCGCCGGCCAAGCCGCCGCGCCGCCTTGCGCCAGCGGAAGAAGTCGTGAACGAACCGAAGGGGCGCTGCGAGCAGGAAGAGCGCGACTTGGCCGGCAATGCGGGCAAGTCCGCGTCGCAGCCGTCCGACCAGCGAAACCGCGAAGACGGCCATGGCCGCAAGTCCGATCGCCACGGAAAGCGCACTGACATTTTCAATGAGCGGCAGCAGCCCGACAGACAAGGCGGCGAGTCCGAGCCGCAGGCCGCGGCCGCTGAGCGCCGAAGGATGGATGGCCGCGGCTGCGGCGGCAAGCGTAATGCCGAACAGGAAAAGCGTGATGCCGACGGCCTGCCCGTAGAAGAGGAAATCGGCCAGCGCGGCAAGCAGGACGGCAACGCCGAATCGCGCGCAATAGCTCGGCGCGGCCGTGAGGAGCGTCGTCATGGTCGGATTTTCCTGTTCGCCTCGGCCCGGCCGGGATACCTGGGCGGTGATTTGCATATGAAGGGGAGGAGGGTCGCTGACGGGCGCCTCCCAGGCGGATCGGCGAGCCACCAGCCTTCGTTACGAAGCCGGTACGGCAGGATGCAAACGGGGTTCTTTCGCTCTTGCATGCCGCCCTTTTCGCCGATCGGTATGCAGGCGGCGGGGCGGATCCGAGGAGATTTTCCGGAGCTTTGTGCAATTTTTGCGCAAGCGAACATGGCTTGCCTCATCCGGCCGCAGGCGGCATAGATCAGGCATGACGACCGAAACCTACCGCCCGCGCCGCTCGGTGCTTTACGTTCCGGCCTCGAACGACAAGGCGCTGGCTAAGCTGGCCTCGCTGACCTGCGATGCCGTCATCATCGACCTCGAAGATGCCGTCCTCCCTGCCGACAAGGGCCCCGCACGGGAAAAACTGGCTGGTATTTTCGCCAATCGCCCGGTTGCCAACCATAGTGGCCGGCGCTGCGAGATGATCGTGCGCATCAATGCGCTCTCTAGCGAATGGGGCGCCGCCGACCTGCTGGCCGCGACGAGCTGCGAGCCCGACGCCATCCTGCTGCCCAAGGTCGACACGCCGCGCGACATTCTCGACGCCGGCGACCTGCTTGACGACAATTTCGCACCGGACGCGGTGAAGCTATGGGCGATGATCGAGACGCCCAAGGCCTTGCTCAACATTGGACCGATTGCCGAGCTGGGCCGCGATCCGGCCTCGCGGCTTATTTGTTTCGTCGCCGGAACGAACGATCTGGTCAAGGAGACCGGCATTCTCGCCACGCCCGACCGGCGCTATCTCATACCCTGGCTGATGCAGATGGTGTTGGCCGCGCGCGCCGGCGGTCTCGACATGCTCGATGGCGTCTCCAATGACTTTCGCGATCTGGACGCTTTTGCGCGCGAATGCACGCAAGCGGCCGCCATGGGGTTTGACGGCAAGTCGCTGATCCATCCGGCCCAGATCGAGGCCGCGAACTGGGCCTTTGCGCCTTCGCCCGAGGCGGTGGCCGAGGCACGATCGGTAAGAGATGCCTTCGCGCTTGCTGAAAATGCCGGGAAGGGCGTCATTGCGCTGAATGGAAAAATGGTCGAGCGGCTGCATCTGGCGCAGGCCGAAAAACTGCTGGCGAAGGCGGCCGCCATCGGGGCATGATCGGCAACTCACCACAGGAATGAAAAATGAAACTCTACCGCTTTCTGTCCGGTCCGGACGATTCCAGCTTCTGCCACAAGGTGACGGCGGCGCTGAATAAGGGCTGGCACCTGTTCGGCTCGCCGACCTACGCCTACGACAAGCAGACCAAGAGCATGCGCTGCGGCCAGGCCGTGGTGAAGGATGTCGAGGGCCAGGAATACAGGCCCGACACCAAGCTCAGCGACTGGTAGGGCTTGCATAGCTCCGACACAGGGTGTGTCGAGATTCAGGTCAGGCCGGCATCACCTGAATATCAGCACAAGCCTACTCCGCCGCCTCTTCGATCCGCTCCATATCGTCGTCCGACAGGCCGAAATGGTGGCCGATCTCGTGGATCAGCACATGGGTGACGATGTCGCCCAGCGTCTCTTCGTTCTCGGCCCAGTAGTCGAGGATGGCGCGGCGGTAGAGCGTGACGCGGTTCGGCCCCTCGCCGGTCTGCGGATTCCAGCGCTCGGCGATGCCGCGCCCCTCGAACAGTCCGAGCAGGTCGAAAGGCGTTTCCAGCGACAGATCGTCCATGATCTCGTCGGTCGGAAATTCGGCGATCTGGATGACGATCTCGCCGGTCAGCTTGCGGAAATCCTCCGGCAGATGGGCGTAAGCCTCCAGCGCCAGGAACTCCATTTCCTCCATCGATGGCGAAAGCTGGTCGTGCCAGGTGCGGGTCTTGTAGATGCGGGCCATGCTTTGTCCTTTGATCCCGGCATATAGGCTTTCGAGCCGGAGTCGGCAAATGACCGGCTTGCCGCCACGCGAGGACAGGAATAAATTCCCCATGACTCCGCTTGACTCTTTCAGCGCCCTCTGGAATCAATAGGAACATAACGGGAACAATTGTGAGTGAAAGCTGACCGTCATGGCGACAAGCGCCGTGGCGCGGGAGACTGTTTTCGCCCTGCGCCGCCAGATCGCGAAGATCGAGGGAACGCTGCCCGAGCGCCTGGAGGCCCCGGCCGGCGCAGCCCTCGTTGATGCGGATGTCACGCCCCAGAATCTAACAATCGTCCGGCGTGGCCTCGCCGTGGCGCCGCCCGATGCGTTTCTGCGCACCGGCGCCGAAGGTCTCGATGCCGCACTCAGCGGCGGCTTGCCGAAGGCGGCACTGAGCGAAATCCACGGCGCCGCGACCCGCGATGCCGGGGCCGTCGCCGGCTTCGCCTTGTCGCTCGTCAGCCTGATCCTCAAACAGGGGCCGCGACTACCGGTCCTGTGGATCGGCACCGCGGAAATCTTCCGGGAGGCGGGCTTTCCCTATGCCAGAGGGCTTCACGCCGTGTTCGGCATCGAGCCGGAGCAATTGCTGTTTTCCGAGGCGCCAAGGCTCCTCGACGCGCTGTGGACCGCCGAGGAGGCCGCCCGGATGACCGCGCTCGCCGCCGTCATCCTCGAAATCCGCGGCAGTCCGCAACGGCTGGATCTCACCGCGACGCGGCGGCTGCACGCCCGGGCACAGAATGCCGGCCGGCCGGTGTTCCTGCTGCGGCAGGCCGGCGAGGCCGAACCGACAGCGGCACCCGTCCGCCTCGTCCTGTCGACGGCGCCGGCGGCAGCGCGCGTGACGATCGCCGGGCCGCTCGCCGGCTCGATCGGCCGCCCCGCCTTCACCGTCAACATCGGCAAGAGCCGCACGGCCTTGCCAGGACAATTCACACTGGAGTGGAACCCCGATGAACGCAGCTTCGAGGAAAGACGGACGGAGAATCCTGTCCCTGTGGTTTCCGCACCTCGCCGCGGAAAGGATCCTGCGGCAGCGTCTGGGGCGGTCCTGGCGTTCCCGGCCGTCGCATCATCTGCCCCTGGTGATCAGCCATCGCCAAGGGAACGCGCAGCGCATCGCCGCCCTCGACGAGCGGGCTGAGGCGCTTCACCTGAAGCGCGGCATGGGCATAGCCGACGCGCGCGCCATGCATCCCTCGATCGACGTACTGGAAGCCGATCCCGAGGCCGACCACCGCCTGCTCGAAAGCCTTGCCGACTGGTGCGACCGCTACACCCCGCTGGTGGCGCTCGACGCAGCCGACGGCCTGTTCCTCGACGTCACTGGCTGCACTCATCTTTTCGGCGGCGAACGGTCGATGCTGGACGACATCCTGTCGCGCTTTTTCCATCAGGGTTTCGATGTCCGCGCCGGACTTGCCGCCACACCTGGTGCTGCCTGGGCGGCGGCGCGGTTTGCCAGTGACCGCATCGTCCCCGGCGGCGAGGAGGAGGTGCTTCTCGCGCCCTTGCCGCTGGCGGCGCTGCGCATCGAGCCTGATATCCGCGCCAGCCTGGAAAGCGTTGGCCTGCGCACGGCGGGCGCCGTCATGGCAGCACCCCGCGCCCCGCTCGCCCGCCGCTTCGGCGTATCCCTGCTTTTGCGTCTCGACCAGGCGCTCGGACGCCTCGAGGAGGCCGTGTCGCCGCGCCTGCCGGTTGCGCCGCTTTCGGTCGAACGCCATCTCGCAGAACCCATCATGCTGACCGACGACATAGAGCGGCTGGTGCGATTGCTGGCGACGACGCTGAAAGCGGATCTCGAGCGCCGCGGCGAGGGCGCAAGGATGCTGGCGCTGCTGCTTTTCCGCGTCGATGGCGCCGTCAGCCGCATCGCCGTCGGCACCTCGCGGCCCTTGCGCGAGCCGCTGCTGATCCAAAAATTGTTCCACGAAAGGCTTACCGCGCTCGAACAGGACATCGATGCCGGCTATGGCTTCGATCTCGTGCGCCTCTCTGTCCTGTCGATCGCGGCCTTCGACATGCAGCAGGCGGATCTCGCCGGCGAGACGAGCGATGACGGCGCCGACATCGCCCTTTTCGCCGACCGCATCCGCGCCCGGCTCGGCGAAAGCGCGGTTTTGAAACCGGTCACCGTTGAGAGCCATCTGCCCGAGCGCGCCGTCGCCATGCTTCCCTTTGCGGAAGCACCGCAAAGGATCTCTCCCCCGAAGAAGCCGGACAAGATACAAGACACCAAGCCTGTCTTCCGGGCAGAACGGCCGATCCGGCTGTTCTGTTCGCCCGAACCGATCGAGGTGCCGGCCACCGAAATGCCGGAGGGACCGCCCATGAACTTCCGCTGGCGGCGCGCGCTCTACCGGGTCGCGCGCGCCGAAGGGCCGGAACGCATTGCGCCTGAATGGTGGCGGGAGGCACCGGGGCAGGAAGACGCACCGACCCGGGATTATTTCCGCATCGAGGATAGTGACGGCCGCCGTTACTGGCTCTACCGCCAGGGCCTCTACGGCGCCTCGCAGGCTGCGCCGCGCTGGTTCATGCATGGGATCTTCGCATGAATGCGCTGACGGTCGCTCCCTATGCCGAATTCGGTATCCAGTCGAATTTCTCGTTCCTGCGCGGCGCCTCGAAACCGGAGGAGCTGGTGGTCGCGGCCAAGTTCCTGGGCTTTTCGTCGATCGGGCTTGCCGACCGCAACACGGTGGCCGGCGTCGTGCGCGCCTGGCAGCAGGCCAAGGTGGAAGGCCTTTCCTATCATCCCGGCTGCCGCCTGGTCTTTGCCGACGGCACGCCGGATGTTCTCGCCTACCCGCAGGACCGCAAGGGCTGGGGCCATCTGTGCCGCATGCTGACGCAAGCCAATATGCGCGACGAAAGCGAAAAGGGCGCACCGCTTCTTTATCGCGACGACCTTTTCGAATGGGGCGATCTCATGTCGCTGGCGATTCTGCCGGATCTGTCAGCGTCGGCGGAAGATGATCTTGAACTGATTAGCCGGCTCAAAGATCGCTTTGGCAAGGCTTTGTGGCTTGCCGTCTCGCCGGATTATCACGGCAACGACCGCTTCCGCATCGAGCAGGCGACCGCCATGGCTGAAGCATCAGGCATTCCGCTGATGGCTACCAACGACGTTCTCTACCACACAGCCGAGCGGCGTCCGCTGCAGGACGTGCTGACAGCGATCCGCCTCAACGTGCCCATCGCCGAGGTAGGGCTGGAACTGGGGGCCAATGCCGAGCGCCATTTGAAGCCGCCAATGGAGATGGCGCGGCTTTTCCGCAGGCATCCGCAAGCGCTGGCGGAAACGCTGCGCTTTGCCGGGGAATTGACCTTCTCTCTCAGTGACCTCCAGTACAATTATCCCGACGAACCGACGGAATCGGGCCTCGGCCCACAGGCCGAACTGGAAAGGCTGGCTCGACAGGGAGCGGCGATACGATATCCCTCAGGCGTTCCCGCTGATGTGACGAAGCGCATCCAGGAAGAGCTCGCCTTGATCGAGCGCCTGAACTACGCGCGCTATTTTCTGACTGTCTACGATATCGTCAAATTCGCCCGCAGCCAGGACATACTGTGCCAGGGGCGCGGCTCCGCGGCTAACTCGGTGGTCTGCTATTGCATCGGCATCACCGAAGTCGGACCCGACAGGATCGACACGCTGTTCGAGCGCTTCATTTCCGAAGAAAGAAACGAGCCGCCCGACATCGATGTCGATTTCGAGCATGAAAAACGCGAAGTGGTCATCCAGTATATCTACGACAAATACAGCGCCAAGCGCACCGCGCTTGCCGCTGCCGTCATCAGTTATCGCGGTCGCTCGGCGCTGCGCGAGGTGGCCAAGGCGATGGGCCTGTCCGAGGATGTCCGCAGCGCATTGTCCAGCTCGATCTGGGGCTGGTCGACCTCCGAGCTCGGCGAAAAGGAGGCAAGCGCCGGCGGCATCGACCGCACCGACCCGCTGGCAAGGCAGGTGATCGAACGCGCCAACGAGATCATGGGCTTTCCCCGCCATCTATCGCAGCATGTCGGCGGCTTCGTCATCACCAGGGACCGGCTCGACGAGATCGTCCCCATCGTCAAGACGGCGATGGACGAGCGCAAGATGGTCGAGTGGGACAAGGACGATCTCGATGCGGTGAAGATCCTCAAGGTCGATGTCCTGGCGCTCGGCATGCTGACGTGCCTGCAGCGCGCCTTCAAGCTTCTGCAGGACCATTATGATGCACGGGATGACTATGGCCGGCCCTATGTGCTGGCCACCCTCCCGCCTGAGGACAAGGATGTCTACGACATGATCTGCCGCGCCGATACGCTCGGCGTCTTCCAGATCGAATCCCGTGCCCAGATGTCCATGCTGCCCAGGCTCAGGCCGCGCACCTTCTATGATCTCGTCATCGAGGTGGCGATCGTGCGGCCCGGCCCGATCCAGGGCGACATGGTCCACCCCTATCTGCGCCGCCGGCAGGGCAAGGAGATAGCCGAATATCCAAAGCCGGAACTGGAAAAAATTCTCGGCAAGACGCTTGGCGTGCCGCTGTTCCAGGAACAGGCGATGAAGATCGCCATCGTCGCCGGCGGTTTCAGGCCGGGCGAGGCCGATGAACTGCGCCGCGCCATGGCCACTTTCAAGCGCACCGGCACGATCGGCAATTATCGCAAGAGGATGGTCGACGGTATGGTTTCGCGGGGTTACGAAAAGGACTTCGCCGAGCGTTGTTTCAAGCAGATCGAAGGGTTCGGCGAATACGGCTTTCCCGAAAGCCATGCCGCCTCCTTCGCCCTGCTGGTCTATGCCTCCTGCTGGTTCAAGACCTTCTATCCCGACGTGTTCTGCGCGGCGATCCTGAATTCCCAGCCGATGGGATTTTATCAGCCGGCTCAGCTCGTCCGCGACGCGCGCGACCATGGTGTCGAAATCCGCGAGGTCGACGTCAATTTTTCCGATTGGGACTGCGCATTGGAGGAAGCGCCCCTCTATCCTACCCGCATCCTCGAACGTCATGCCCAGATGCGCGGCGTCATCCGGGCCAATCATGCCGTCCGGCTGGGTTTCCGCCAGGTCAAGGGTCTGTCGAAGGAGCGCATGGAGGCGTTTGTCGCCAGACGCGGCGACGGTTACGAATCCGTCAGGGATGTCTGGCTGCGCTCTGGCCTCAACGTCGATGAGATCGAAAAGCTGGCGCAAGCCGACGCGTTCCGTTCGCTCGGCCTCGACCGCCGTGCAGGCCTGTGGGCGGTTCGCGCGCTCGACGGCAGGAGTGCCACCGAGACCCTGCCGCTGTTCGACCAGCCCGCGATCCGTTTGCGAGACCTGGAGCCCGAGACCAAGCTCCCCACAATGCCGCTCGGCGAACACGTCATCCACGACTACCGTTCGCTCGGCCTGTCGCTGAAGGCGCATCCGCTTGCCTTTCTGCGCCAGCGGCTGGATCGCTCCGGCGTCACGCCCAATGCGCGCCTCGGCCAGGTTCGGGACGGCAAGCGCGTTTCGGTCGCCGGCCTGGTGCTCGTGCGGCAGCGGCCGGGCAAGGGTAATGCCATTTTCCTGACGCTGGAGGACGAGCAGGCCGTCGCCAACGTCATTTTCTGGGAAAGAACCTTCAACCGCTACCGGCCCATTGTCATGGGCGCGCGGTTCGTCCGTGTCACCGGCAAACTGCAGTCGGAATCGGACGTCATCCATATCGTCGCCGAGAAGGTCGAGGATTTGACGCCCTGGCTGTCCGTGCTTTTGGAGGAGGCAGGCAGGCCTGATCTTGCCAATGCGCCCGCGCCTTCGGCCGCCGGCTCGAAAGGTAGCAAGATCGATCCGGCCCGCC
Source organism: Mesorhizobium sp. M9A.F.Ca.ET.002.03.1.2 (assembly GCF_003952365.1). Lineage (NCBI taxonomy): Bacteria > Pseudomonadati > Pseudomonadota > Alphaproteobacteria > Hyphomicrobiales > Phyllobacteriaceae > Mesorhizobium > Mesorhizobium sp. M9A.F.Ca.ET.002.03.1.2. The sequence goes on from NZ_CP034443.1 coordinate 1,384,098, forward strand.
TAAATGGGCACGGGACGCAAGCCCTCCCTGTCCAACAGGATCTTGCGCGGCTATCGGGAAAGGCGGAAGAGGTCATGCCCAAGGGGCGCAATTTTCAATAGGCACGGTACGGGTGGACGAAAGCAAACCGCCTAAACGAGGCCGCGGAACAGCGCCGACCCCAACGTGTTCAGGACGGTCCGGCCAGGCGCGGCGGGGGCAATCCATCCTCGAAAGGGATCGCACGCGCTTCCGAAGGCAGCATGATCGGGATGCCGTCACGCACCGGATAGGCAAGCCGTGCGACCCTTGAGATGAGCTCGCCCCGCTCCGGATCCCAGGTAAGCGGACCCTTGGTCAGCGGGCAGGCCAGCAATTCCAGCAGCCTGGGATCGACATTGCTTTTTGCCTCACGCCCATCCGCCATTTTCGATCCGTCCTTCTCTGGGCAATCGCTTCAGGTTCGCGTTCGTCCCTTACCCATACCGGGCGAGTTGCGTGTCTCGCGGCGTTTGGTCTCGCGCAGCTCTCGCCTTCTCCCCTTGTGGGAGAAGGTGGCGGATGAGGGGTGTTCCAGCCTGGCACCGACGGCACTCCGTCCAGCAACCCTCAACCGTCTTTGCGCTACGCGCCAATCCACCTTCTCCCCCACAAGGGGAGAAGGCAAGACAGCGTCCTTCCATCCAGCCTATTGCAGACTCGAACCGAAATCCTCGTTTTCGCGCGCCAGCGCCATTTCGGTGATGGCGATCAACGTTTCGGCGCGTGTCTTCAGGTCCGCGGCTTCGAGCAACGCTTGTTTCTCAGCCGGCCCGTAGGGAGCCATCATCGACAGTGCATTGACCAGCATGGCATTTTCGGCGCGACTGACGCTTTCCCAATCGGCTTCAAGATCGTTGGCCTGCAAATAGGCGCGAAACGCCTTGAGCAGCGCTGGCCGGTCGATCCCGGCCTCCGCCTGATCCTCGTCGAGATCGGTGAGAAAGGGCGCAAATCGGCACTGGCGGAAGGGCGTCTTGACCGTGAGTTCCTGCACGATGCGAAACCGGCACACGCCTTGCAGCGAAATCAGGTAACGGCCGTCGCCGCTCTCGGAAAGCGCGATGATACGTCCGGCGCAGCCGACATTGCAAAGCTCCGGCTCGCCATCGGCACGCCGCGCGCCGTCGAGGCTGGGCTGAATGATGCCGATCAGCCGTGATCCGGCGATCGCCTCATCCACCATCTCCAGATAGCGCGGCTCGAAGATGTTGAGCGGCATGCGGCCTCCCGGCAGCAGCAATGCGCCTTCAAGCGGGAAGATCGGCACCGTCGACGGCAAATCCGTATCGAGCCGATAATGCGCGTTTCCCGCCTGCACTTCAATCCTCCGCTCGCTTTCTCGAGAAGCGCATCAAATCCGCCCACCCTTCACAACCTGACGCGTAGGTCGTCACAAAGCGAAAAACGGACTGGCCCCCTAATCTGGCGCAGCAGCCGCCGACCGCAAGGCCATCAAGCAAAAACAGCTTATGCCGCGCTCAGGAAAACAGCAGCGACGACAATTTGCGCCGCGCCGCCAGCGTTGCTTCGTCGGTCATGCCCCATGCCTCGAAGAACTGCAGCAATTGCGTCTTGGCGCCGTCGTCATTCCACGAGCGATCAGCCTTGACGATCGCCAGCAGATTGTCGGCCGCCGCCATGCGCTCGCCATTGGCGTTCTGGATCATGGCAAGATCGAACCGTGCCTGGTGGTCACCGGGGTTCTCAGCCAGGCGCCGCTCGAACTCGGCCGGATTGCCAAGCGCGGATGCCTGCGCGGCAAGCGCCATCTTGGCGCGCACCGCGGCGAGCGGCGGCGCATCCTTCTTCGCTTCCGGCGCCCGCGCCAGCACGGCTTCGGCGCCCTCGGCATCGCCGGCCTCGAACAGCAGATCGCCCAATCCGGCAATCGCCTCGATCGTCTCCGGCGCCTGTTCAAGGATCGCGTCGTAGATGTCGGCCGCCGTCTGCACGTCGCCGGCGTCGCGCGCCTCCGTGGCCGCGGCAAGCGCCTCGGCCACCTGCGGCGCACCATTGGCCTTGCCGCCGACCTTCCGTATGAACTCGGCGATCTGGCTCTCGGGAATGGCGCCCATGAAGCCGTCGACCGGCTGGCCGTCCTTGAAGGCGATGACCGCCGGTATCGACTGGATGCCGAGCTGGCCGGCGATCGAAGGATGGTCGTCGATATTCATCTTGACCAGCTTGACCTTGCCGCCAGCGGCCGTGACCGCCTTCTCCAGCAACGGCGTCAATTGCTTGCAGGGCCCGCACCATGGCGCCCAGAAATCGACCAGCACCGGCTGGCGGCGCGATTCCTGGATGACGTCGGCGGCAAATGCGGCGGTCGTCGTGTCCTTAATGACATCGACGGCGACAGGCGCTTCGCCAAGCGCGACTTTCGCCGAGGCAGCCTCAGTGCCGCCATACTGCACTGACGTGGCATACTGTCCGCCATTGCCGCCAAATGGATTGTTCTCGCTCATCTCGTCACCCTTTCGGTCGCGCCGCCGGCCACCGCCCCGGCACAACGCCCTTATCCTCACTCAGAAGTCGGTTTATCGCCATCCATGTGGCGATCATGCCGTGACTTTCAAGATAACAGCATCATGCCCGGTTGCGTCGACGAATCTGACGAGATCGGCGGCGGCGATCGATGTCGTTGCCTCGTTGGTCAGCGGATGGGCGTTGATGATGGTATGGCCCATCAACTCCTGGTCGAGAACGACCTTGACCCGCCGCTCCGTATCGTTGATCACGCCGAACACCGTGACTGCGCCCGGAACGACGCCAAGAAGTTCCATCAGCATCTCCGGCTTGCCGAAGGAAACGCGCCCAGCGGCGCCGATCACATGATGGATCTGCTTGAGATCGACCACGGCCTCCTCGCCGACGCTGACCAGGAAGAAATTGTCCTTCTTGTCCTTGAGGAACAGGTTCTTGGTATGCCCGCCGGCAATTTCTCCCCGCAGCGCCTGCGAATCGGCGACCGTGAACAGCGGCGGATGACGCAGGGTCGAGACCTCGATCCCGAGATCGGCGAGAAAGGCGAAAAGCTCGGCTTCGGTTTTCGGCATGCTGTTTCTTGTGGGGCTTCTTGTTGTCGCGGTTTGGATCATGCCGTTTACGGCCAATGGGCAGGTCGAGACAAGACCGTCGAGCAGCGAAGCAGTGATTCCCGTCCGCCATATGCCGCAAGGGAGCTTCCAGGCGCCGTCAGGTGCGGCCAAAAAGCCTGCGATTTCCCTGTTGCAATCGCCGCGCTCTTCAGCCATATAGGCGCGGCTTGCGGCCCAAAAGCCGCGCGAGCGGGTGTAGCTCAGGGGTAGAGCACAACCTTGCCAAGGTTGGGGTCGAGCGTTCGAATCGCTTCACCCGCTCCAGTTTTCCTCAAGGGGGAATCAAGCAAATTGCGAAGCAGGCCGGATTCCTTTCCGGCCTTTTTTCGTTTTTGCACGACATCACCCGGCAGACGGAGCGCGCTTGTCGTTTGCCACTGTCTTCTGGCCAGCAAGCGCTTTGTTCGCTGGGTGGAATACGCCCCGATAGAGTTTAGGACCTTTGCCTCCAAATCTCGGACCAAGGTCCGTCTTGCGGACAGGTGCATTTAGACGAAACTGGCTGATAGCGGACTTCCTTTAGAAGGTCCTCATGTTCATAGTCTAGACCATCCTGGCGGAGGGCGGCTCGAAGGAGGAACTATGAAAACCCGAACCTGTCTGCTCGCAACGGTAGCCGTCCTCGCCTTTGTCGCTTCTCCGGTCCTCGCCGGTCCCGGCGGCAATGGCGGTGGGAACGGTAACGGCGGAAGCAACGGCAACGGCGGAAATTCGGCCGGAGCCGGATCGCAGGGACACGGAGCCGCCACTTCTGCGGCGGCCAAGGACAAGACCACGACCGGAATTGCTCATGCAATGGCCGTCGTTGCGACGACGCCGGCCTCGCCGCAGGCCACCCTGTCCCTGCAGGCAGCCTTGGACAAATTCCTGGCAAGACAGGCCGCGGATGACTCGGCAGCGCCTTCCGACGACGCCTCTGGCGAGATTCCTGACGCAGCCGAATAAAAGTTGCCAATCGTGCGCTGCGGGGCGGCGCACCGCACGATCGAGATTCTGCCCGACTCTCGGGCTCCCTCATCTGTTCGGCCGATGCCCTGCGTCAAGGAGGGGTCGACATTGAGCTCGATCCTCTCGGTCGCTGGACGGTCCTGCCCCTACAGACTGTCCAGAAAGCACCACCGGCTTCGGCCGGTGGTGCGTTTTTGCGCGAACATTCAACTGACGCTAAGCCGTGGCCGCTTTGATGCCGACGCCGGCTTCGCGCGGCGAGCCACTCGGTAGGATGCTGATCTGGCACCCGGCACCGCGATTGCCTCGAGATCTGCCCCACGCGAGTTTATCCAGCAAGCGAACTCGATTTTCTTGTCTTTCGGAAGATCAATGACCTGTATTGAGTGGCCGCAAGCACGTGTTCTTGGCTTCAACCCAAGCAAATAAAAAAACCTTGAGCTTCATCCTTTGCTGATAGCTCAAATCATTCCGGCATTTCAAGCCGCGCGCTCGGCTGTAGTACCGGCATTGGTGGGAATGGCTCTATTTGACTGGGACTACTATCGGACGCCCGCGCCCCTGCGAAAGTCCGACGGCGACATGCCGGCCAGCTTGCGGAACGACTTGTTGAAGGCGCTGAGCGAGCCGAAGCCGGAGTCCATGGCCACGCGCAGCACATTGGCGTCCTGGTGCATTAGCAGTGCCTGCGCGTAGCTGAGCCGCAACAGGTTGACATATTCGTTGAGCGTCATGCCGGTCGATTTCTTGAAAATACTCATGGCGTATTTGGGATGGATGTCGGCCGCCGCCGCGATGTCCACGCAGTCGATGTCGTAGAGGAAATTCTCCGCGATAAAGTCGCACATGCGCCCGACATTGCGCAGGGATTGCTGATCGAAGGGACTGTCTGCTTCCTGTTCGATCGACGTTTCGGGGGCGAGTCGGTAGGGCTCGAACCGAACCCGCTCCAGCCGCAGCAGCAACTCGTTGACGGCGTGCTCGGCCTTGGCTGGATCGCCTGACCGGACGTAGCGGTTCCAGCGCTCGAAATTGTCGTTGTCGGACCGGTTGGTGGTATTGGTCACCAATGTCGCGCCCGTCATCAGCCGGTTGCGAACGTCTGCGGGTAGGTGCAGCCGGAAGAAATGCACCAGCGGCAGATGCGCACCGGCAAAGACGGCATCATCCGACGCGTCGTCCATCTGATGCGGCAGGCCACCCCAGAACAGGCACATGTCGCCGGCCGAAAGGGCGATCTCGTGATCGTTCATGCGGTAGTGCACGGCGCCGCACATGATGAAGTTCACTTCGACCTGGGCATGCCAATGCGGCTTGAGCATCACCAGGGGATGATTGTGAAACGTCTGCAGGAGCAGCGGCAGGCCCTCCACGCTGCTGGCGCCAGGCTGGTAAAACGGCCTTTGCGGCATCTTACTTTCCGCCAATTTCTTATTCCCTTTGTCGCGGACAAGCCTTCCCCACTGCCTAGTCTAGGCACGCTCGCGAAGAGAGAGCAAATGAAAATGGGAGGATTTCGATGCGCACCATATTGACTTGCGCCGCGTTCGTGCTTGCCCTGGGCTCAGCCCCGGCCTTTGCGCAATCCGGCGAAATCACGATCTGGAGCTGGAACGTCGCCGCTTCGTCGCTGAAGGCCACCATAGAAGGCTTCAACAAGCAATTCCCGAACGTCAAGGTCACGGTCCAGGATCTCGGCAACCAACCGACCTACGACAAGTCGATCGCCGGCTGCGCCGCCGGCGGCGAGGGGCTGCCTGATATCGTGACGGTCGAGAACGGCGAAGCCGAGAACTACTGGAGCCAGTTCCCGGACTGCTTCGTCGACCTTCACACGCTGGGCTATACAGCCGAAGACCAGGCAAAATTCCCCGATTTCAAGCGCACCGAGCTCGAAGTGGAAGACAAGGCCTATGCGATGCCGTGGGATTCCGGCCCGGTGGCGATGTTCTACCGCCGCGACTTCTACGAAAAGGCCGGCGTCGACCCCACCTCGATCAAGACCTGGGATGATTTCATCGGCGCCGGCAAGAAGATCCAGGACGCCAATCCCGGCGTGACGATGACCAATGCCGATTTCAACGGCGATTCCGAATTCTTCCGGATGATCGCCAACGAGCAGGGCTGCGCCTATTTCGCCGCCGACGGGCAGTCGATCATCGTCAACCAGCCGGCCTGCGTGGCGTCGATGACCAAGATCAAGGAGATGAAGGACGCCGGCATCATTTCCTCCGCCGACTGGAGCACCAAGATCACCAACAACACCGCCGGCAAGGTCGCCAGCCAGATGTATGGCGGCTGGTTCGAGGGCACCATACGCACCGAATCGCCCGACGGCAGCGGCAAATGGGGCGTCTACCTGATGCCGAGCCTCACTGCCGACGGCCCGCGCGCCGCCAATCTCGGCGGCTCCTCGCTCGCCATCACCTCGGTATCCGACAACAAGGAGGCCGCCTACGCCTACCTGAAATACTCGCTCGCGACCAACGAGGGCCAGATAGCGATGCTGAAGGGATTCGGCCTCGTGCCGTCGCTGATCTCGGCGCTTGATGACCCCTATGTCTCCGAAGGTCTGCCTTATTGGGGCGGCCAGGCAGTGTGGAAGGACATCCTCGGCACCTTGCCCAAGGTCGTCCCGAGCCGCGGCACGCCGTTCCAGAGCGACGCGGAAATCATCGTCCGTTCGGTTCAGACCAAGTATCTGGGTGGCGGTTATCCGGACGCCAAGGCGGCGCTCGACGATGCCGCAAGCCAGATCGCCTCGGCTACCGGCCTGCCGATCGAAGAGTAATCTGAGCGAGATGGATCCGGGGCGGCATTCGGGCTGCCCGGGTGCTCAGCTGGCGCGGTCGATGACAATCTAGCGAAACCCTGGGAAGCGAAGGAGGCAACGATGCGCTATCAGAACGCCACGGCGTATCGTTTCCTCGCACCCTATCTGCTGATCTTCTCGATCTTCTGGCTGTGGCCAATCATCAGCTCGTTCCTGATCTCTTTCCAGGCGACGCGCACCGTGCCGTGGCGGTTCGCGCCGACCTTCAACTGGGGCCGGCTGATCGGCGACCCGGCTTTCTTCAATGCGTTGAGAAACACACTGCTCATCCTCGTCATCCAGGTGCCGGTGATGATCACTTTGGCGATCGTGATGGCCGTGCTGCTCAATTCGCCGCTGCTCAAGGCGCGTGGCCTGTTCCGCTTTGCCTTCTTCGCCCCTGTCGTTGTCGGCGAAGTCGCCTATTCGGCAGTCTTCCGGCTGATGTTCAATCTCGATTACGGCATCATCAACAAGCTGCTGAACAGCGTCGGCCTGCCCAGTATCGACTGGTTTTCCAACGTCACGCCGGCGATGGCGGTCATCATGATCGCGGTGACCTGGCGCTGGGCCGGATACAACGCCATCATCCTGCTCGCCGGCCTGCAGTCCATCCCTCAGGACGTCTACGAGGCGGCGACGCTGGACCGCGTCAGCAAGCTCAAGCAGTTCTTCTACATCACCCTGCCGCTGCTCAAGCCGATCATCGTGTTCTGCGCAGTGCTATCGATCATCGGGACCATGCAGCTGTTCACCGAGCCGTTCCTGATCACCGAGCGCGGCGGACCGGGCGGCGGCACCGAAACGCTCGGCCTGCTGCTGTACCGCCAGGGCTTCAGGTCGCTCAATTTCGGCTACGCCTCGGCCATTGCCTACACCATGGCCGGGCTGGCGATCGCGATCTCGCTCGTCCAGCTATGGCTGACGAGGGAACCGAAATGAGCTCGCGTTCCTCTTCCAAACTGGGACGCAGCATCGCGCTGCATCTCTTACTGACGCCGCTGGCGCTGATCTGGCTGTTTCCGCTGTGGATGATGGTGATCTTTTCGACCATGCCCGACAGAGGCATCTTCAGCCCCAGCATCGAACTGCTGCCGCACGGCAATTTCCTCGACAATGTCAGCAATTTGCAGCGCGATACGAATTTCATCGGCGCCATCGGCATCTCTGTTTCGGTGGCGGTGACCTATACGTTCCTGTCGGTGCTGCTCACCTCGATGGCCGGCTGGGCGCTGGCGCGCTACCAGTTCTTCGGCAAGGGCATGGTCGTCGCCATCATCCTCGGCACCATCACGCTTCCCTATGCTGTGGTGCTGATCCCGCAATTCATCATGGTGGCGCGCGACTTCAAGCTCGCCAACACCTGGGTGGCGCTGATTGTGCCGCCGCTCTTCAATTCGCTCGGCGTACTGTTCATGCGGCAGAGCTTCTCGATGATGCCGGCCGATCTGTTCGACGCCGCTCGGGTCGAGGGGGTCAAGGAATGGCGGATCTTCCTGTTCGTAGCACTACCGCTGGCGCGGCCGATGTTGGCGGCGCTCTCCATCATCCTGTTCCTTGCCTCCTGGAACAACTATCTCTGGCCGCTGCTGATCAATTCCAAGCCCGGCGCGATGACGGCGCCGGTGGCGCTCGGCACGCTGATCGGCCTCACCAAAGTGTCGTGGGGCGGCATCATGGCAGGCGCTGTGATGCTTACAGCGCCGATGCTCGTCGTCTTCGTGCTCTTGCAGCGCCATTTCGTCGCCGGCATTGCCGCCGGCGCCATCAAGTAGGATCGGCAATGGCAGCGGTCACACTCAAGAATGTCGTCAAGCGCTTCGGTGCCTATGAGATCATTCACGGCGCGAATATCGACGTCAATGACAGTGAATTCGTCGTCTTTGTCGGCCCTTCCGGCTGCGGCAAGTCCACGCTGCTGAGGATGATCGCCGGGCTCGAGGACATCAGCGGCGGCGAGATCGCCATCGGCGGCAAAGTCGTGAACGATGTCGAACCGGCCGAGCGCGGCATCGCTATGGTGTTCCAGTCGTACGCGCTCTATCCGCATATGAGCGTCGAGCAGAATCTGAGCTTTGGGCTCCGGATGAACGGCAACCCGAAAGCCGACACCGAGCGGCGGGTGAAGCGGGCCTCCGAAATACTTCGCATCGCCGAACTGATGAAGCGCCGCCCGCGGCAATTGTCGGGCGGCCAGCGCCAGCGCGTCGCCATCGGCCGCGCCATCGTTCGCGAGCCGCAGGTGTTCCTGTTCGACGAACCGCTCAGCAATCTCGACGCCGAGCTCAGGGTGCAGATGCGGGTCGAGATCTCGCGCCTTCACAAGGAGCTCGGCGTCACCATGATCTATGTGACGCACGACCAGACCGAAGCGATGACGCTGGCCGACAGAATCGTCGTGCTCAACGCCGGCCATATCGAGCAGATCGGCGCGCCGCTCGATCTCTATGACGACCCGGCGAACCGCTTCGTCGCCGGTTTCGTCGGCTCGCCGAAGATGAATTTCATGGCGGCGAAAGTGGTGGGGAACGACGACGATGCAACGGTCATCGAACTGGCCAACCATGGCGGCGCCAAATTGCGGAAGCCGCTTTCGAACGCCGCGCCAGCGGTCGGCAGCGATGTCGTCCTCGGCGTCCGGCCTGAGCATTTCTTCGAGGCCGGCGAAGGCGACTGCGACATCACCATCAAGGCCGACGTCGCCGAGCACCTCGGATCGGTGAGCTATGTCTATGCCAGTGCAGGTGCCAATGCCGGACGAGAGGAACTGATCATCGAGCGTGAGGCGTCGCGGCAGCGGGCGAATGGCGACCACATGATGGTGTCGATCAAGGCCGGCCGGTCGCTTCTCTTCGACACGGCAGGTGATCGCATTCGCTGATGCATGGCGCCCAAACACCCATACGAGCAAAGACACCCCGATTTTTCTTTTGCCCGGTCGCGATGCATCGCGGCGACCCTAAGGAGATTGAAATGACGTCCGAACCAAGAAAGATCCGCTGGGGCATTCTCGGGCCCGGCACCATCGCCAAGGCCTTTGCCGGCGGCGTGGCTCATTCGCGCACCGGCACATTGGCCGCTATCGGCGCGCGCAATCCCGGCAAATCAGGCCTCGCCGAAAACTTTCCCGGTGCTCGCATCCTCGACGGCTACGAGGCTTTGCTTGCGGACCCGGACGTCGACGCGGTCTACATTTCGACGCCGCATCCCAGCCACGCCGAATGGGCGATCAAGGCGGCAGAGGCCGGAAAGCATGTGCTTTGCGAAAAACCGATGGGGCTGAGCGCCTTCGAGGCCGACGCGATGATCCATGCGGCGCGCAGGGCCGGCACCTTTCTCGGCGAGGCCTTCATGTACCGGCTGCATTCGCAGACCGCAAAGCTGATCGAGCTGGTCAGGTCCGGCGCGATCGGCGAGGTGCGCATGATCAAGTCGAGCTTCGGCTTCGCCATGCCTAGTTTCATGCCGGAGCACCGGCTCTATGCGAACGATCTCGCCGGCGGCGGCATTCTGGATGTCGGCGGCTATCCCGTTTCGATGGCGCGGCTGATTGCCGGGGCAGCAGCGGGAGAACCTTTCGTCGAGCCGGATAAGGTGGCTGGTGCTGCGCATCTCGGCCAATCCGGCGTCGACGAATGGGCTTCGGCGCTGCTGCATTTTCCGGGTGGCATCGTCGCTGAAGTCTCCTGCGGCATCTCGCTGGCGCAGGACAATGTCCTGCGCATCCTCGGCACCAAGGGCCGCATCGAGGTCGCGGATTTCTGGTATGCGAGCGGCAAGGAAGGCGGCACCGGCGAGATTCGCATCATCCGACTGGACGGCGAGGAGATTATCAGGATCAAGGAGGACCGCTGGCTTTACGCTTTCGAGGTCGACGCCGCCGGCGAGGCCATTCTTGCCGGAAAGCAGGAATTTGCCTGGCCGGGCATGGGTTGGGCCGACAGCACCGGCAATCTGCGCGTGCTCGACAAATGGCGCGCTGCGGTCGGGCTCGAATATGATATCGAGAAGCCGGCAAAGCGTCTCAACACGATCTCCGGCCGGCGGCTGCGTTCCGGCGGCACCGCGATCCCGAAGCGCGAAATTCCGGGTCTGCCGCGGCCGGCCTCGTGTCTCGCGCTCGGCTTCGAGGATTTCCGCACCTTCTCCTCGGGCACGATCCTGCTCGATGCTTATTTCGAGGCCGGCGGCAACGTCTTCGACACGGCGTACATCTACGGCTCGGGCTACACCGAGACGCTGCTCGGCCAATGGTTGAAGAATCGTGGGGTGCGTGAGCAATCGGTGGTCATCGGCAAGGGCGCACACACTCCGCTCTGCTATCCCGATGTGATCGGCAAACAGCTCACCCAGTCGCTCGACCGGCTGCAGACCGATCATGTCGATGTCTATTTCATGCATCGCGACAATCCGGATGTGCCGGTCGGCGAATTCGTCGACGCGATGGACCAAGAGGTTAGGGCCGGCCGCATTCGCGGTCCGTTCGGTGGCTCGAACTGGACAAGGGAACGCATGGACGAGGCTATTGCCTATGCCGAGCGAACCGGCAAGCAAAAGCCCGGCGCGCTTTCGAACAATTTTTCGCTGGCCGAAATGCTGGAGCCGATCTGGGCAGGCTGCGTCACATCGTCAAGCGATGAATGGAAGGCCTGGCTGACCGCCCGGCAGATGCCGAATTTCGCCTGGTCGAGCCAGGGGCGGGGTTTCTTCACCGGCCGCGCCGGGCGTGATCAGCGCGACAATGAAGAGCTGGTGCGTGTCTGGTATTCGGAAAGGAATTTCGGCCGCCGCGACCGGGCGATCGAGCTCGCGAACAGGCTGGGCAAGAGCCCGATCCATGTCGCGCTCGCCTATGTCCTGGCGCAGCCATACCCGTCCGTTCCGCTGATTGGACCGCGCACGCTTGACGAATTGGAGGACAGTCTGCAGGCGCTCGACATTGCGCTTTCGCCGGACGATCTGGCGTGGCTGGATGGCGGTTCGGATCGGAAGTTCGCGCGAAGTGCGAGGTGACAGCAGGGCAATCGCATTGGCCTGCGCTGCCCCGCCTGCGTCCAGCGTTAGTGGTTGGCGAAAACGGAAGCGCCATCCGATCTCCCCCCTTGCGGAGGAGATCGGCAGCGTCGCCGACGGCGCCTACTCCGGTGCCCCTGGGGCCGACACCCGGCCAGCCCCCACCCTATCCGCTCACCTTCGGTCGGCGGTGCTTCCACGGCATCTCCCGTTCCAGCTGCGTCGAGACGGCGAGCACGGTCGCTTCGTCGCCATAGCGGCCGACCAGCTGCACGCCGATCGGCACGCCGCCGGCGGACCAGCCGAGCGGCAGTGAAATCGCCGGTTGCCCGGAGATGTTGAAGGGGAAAGCGAAGACGGCGTCCGTCCATTTGGCATTGTAGCGGTCGATGTCCGGCTCCGACATATCGTAGTAGCCCAAAGGTCTCGGCAGCTGAGTGAGCGTCGGGGTGATGAACAGATCATAGGGCGCGAGGTCGCCGACAATGTCGCGGCCGACCTGACGTATCGTCTCGACATCGCAGATGTGCCGGATGCCGCTTGTCGCGCGGCCGCGCTCGATGATCGCCCAGGTCACCGGCTCGACGTCGGCCTGTGTCACCGGCCTGCCGATGACCGTTTCATGGTAACCGAAGGTTGCCGCCGTCTGCACGCAGGTCATGTTGGTGTAGGTCTTCCAGACCGCGTTGGCGTCGAGCGGCATGTCGTGCTCCTCGACATCGTGGCCGAGGCGCTCGAGCGCAGCCACTGTCGCCAGCATCGTGGCCTTGACCTCGGGATCGATCGCCGTGCCGTTGGGCGGCGTGACGGTAAAGCCGATGCGCAGCTTCTTCGGCGCACGCGCCGAAAGGCTGGGCCAGCTGTCGTCCGGAACCGGCGGCGTATAGGGATCGCCCGGCAGCGCGCCAGCCACCGCATCGAGATAGGCTGATGTGTCGCGCACCGTCCGCGAACAGCACAGGAAATAGGCGCCGCCGTACCAATAGTCGCCGAAGGGCGCCAGGCTGACGCGCCCGCGCGACGGTTTCAGGCCGACGATGCCGCAGCAGGACGCCGGGACGCGGATCGAGCCGGCGCCATCGCTGGCCTCGGCGATCGGCACCATGCGCGCGGCGATGGCCGCCGCAGCGCCGCCACTTGAGCCACCGGGCGTGATGCCGTCCTTCCACGGATTTTTCGTCGCGCCGTAAAGCTTTGGTTCGGTGGTGATCGACCACCCGTTTTCGGGCGCGTTGGATTTGCCGACAAGCACCAGGCCCGCCGCCTTCATGCGGCGCACGACCTCGGTGTCGAAGTCGGCGACAACGTCTTTGAGAAAGAAGCAGGCGTTGGTGTTCGGCGCCCCGGTCCAGGACGAGGCCAGTTCCTTGAGCAGGAACGGTACGCCGGCAAAGGGCACGCTTCTGTCGACCGTTTCAGCCGAGGCGCGCGCCATGTCGTAGAGGCGGTGGACCACCGCGTTCAGCGCCGGGTTGAGCCGCTCGATCGTAATGACGGCCGCCTCGACGAGCTCGGCCGGCGCAACCTCGCCGCGCTGAACCAGCCCGGCCAGATCCAGCGCGTCGGACTCGGCGTAGGTTTCCAGAAAGCTGTCGGTGATCTCAGCCATGTCTCTCTCTCCCTTCGTGCGGCGACCGTCATCGCCCCCTTACCCAGCCTCACTCGGCTGACCTCCCCCCGAGGGAAGAAGAGCTCCCCAGCGCTGGCGCCAGCCTCCTCTCCCCAGCGGGGAGAAGATGGCCGTGAGGCGGCCGGATAAGGGAAATTCCTCATAGGCGAAGACTATGATCACCTCAGGCTAGCTCGACAGTCCGCCCCTCCTCGATGCTCTGCTCGGCGGCAAGCACGATGCGCAGGCTGTTGACCGCCGCATTCATCTGCTCGGTCAAATCGAGATCCTCGCGGATGGCGCGCAGGAAGAACGCCTGCTCGCGATCGCAAAGCTCCTGGTGTCCGGGCTCATCCTCCATGCTGACGATCTCGTCCGGCTTGCTGAAGTTCTTGTCGCCGTCGACTTCTGCGTAGTGGATCTTGAGCGCATCTGTCTTTGTGTGCCGGTCGATATCGGCGGAGTCGGACACCTCGGCCAGTTCGGCTGCACTGCTCGCCTGCTGACCGGCGACGATCGAGACCGCGCCCTTGGGGCCGACCACGTCCTTCACGAAATAGGCAGTTTCGCTCATCATCGGCCCCCAGCCCGCCTCGTACCAGCCGACCGAACCGTCATCGAAGGTGACATGCAGGTGACCATAGTTCTGCTTGGCGGCATCCGCCCACAATTTGGCGCCGATGCCGTGGACACGGACCGGCTTGGCGCCGGTCAGCTGGCACATGACGTCGACATAGTGGACGCCGCAATCGACGATCGGGATCAGCGAGTCGATCAGGTTCTTGTGCCAATGCCAGGCGCTGCCGCTGCTCTGCTGGTTGAGGTTGAGCCGCATGACCAGCGGCTTGCCGAGCGTCTTGCCGACCTCGATGAACTTGATCCAGGACGGGTGGACCCGCAGGATGTAGCCGAGCACCAGCTTGCGGTTCTTGGCACGTGCCGCGGCGACGATCTTTTCGGCATCCTCGATATTGGTGGCGAGCGGCTTTTCCATGAACACATGGCAATTGGCGGCGATCGCCTTCAGCGCATATTCGGCACGGGTATTGGGCCAGCTGTTGATGGAAACGGCGTCCGGTTTCGTCTCCTTCAGTGCCTGGTCGAAATCCTCGTAGAGCGGATAGCCGGCTAATTCAGTCGGGATATTCTTGTTACTCTTGATCGTGCGGCTCATGATTCCGACGATCACGAACCCGTCGAGCCCGTGATAGGCGCTGGCATGCGACGCGCCCATATTGCCGAGACCCACCACCAGCACTTTCACCTTGTCGGTCAAGGCCACCTCCCTTTTCTTGATTTGCTCGGGGCGGCGACCCAGTCGCCGCCCTATGGTTTACCGAGCGCCTTACTTGACCGCCGAGTCGAACAGATGTGCCTCGATGTTGTCGACATCGAGCGCCGCAAAACCCTCCGACAGCTTATACCCATCCGCATCGGCCTTGACCTTGGCCTTGTCGAAATCATTGGCCGGGCCGATCAGCTCGTTGGTGCAGACGTCCTCGGCCTTCACCGGACTGGTTATCTGGCCGATCTTGTGGATCTCGTCGAAGAAGCCCTGCCAGCTCGCCATGTCATGCGAGCCCCAGCCTTCGCGCTTGTCCATATCGCCGCGGAAGACGTTGATCTGCTGCAGGATCGAGGTGGTGCCGAGTTCGGGCCCGAGATTCTTGGCCAGCGTCGGGAACTGCTCGAACACCGCTTCGACGGCGGCGCGTGGATTCTGGTAGCCGAACTCCAGCCCCATCGCCCAGCCGCGCAGGTACTTTTCCAGGAACGCCTTGCGGTCGGGATCCTCGAGATCGGCCGCCCGCACTACGAAGGTGTTTGCCGGCAGCTTCGAATTCTGCACGCCGAGCCAGTATTCGAAGTCAAGGTTTTTGGCGATCCATTCGGCGCGTAAGCCTTCCCACGACAGCGCGGCGTCGCCCTGGCCGCCGGCAAGTGCGGTGCCCCAGGTCGGCCAGCCGGCCTCGACATACTTCACTTTCTTGATGTCGACGCCTTGCGCCGCCAGCAGCGGATCGGTGATCGACTGCCACGCGGCGGAGCCGAGCAGGATCGTCTTGCCCTCGAGCGTCTTCAGGTCGTTCGTTCCCTCACCCTTGCGGAAGGCAAAGCTGAACGTGTCGCGCGCGCCCATGTGGAACACGGATTTGAGCTTCATGCCGTTCTGGATGGCGAAGGAAAAGACGCCGGGGGAAGGGAAGCCCATGTCGGCCTGGCCGACATCGACGAACTTCACCGTCGCGGTGCCGTCCGACGGGCCCGGCTGCATGTCGGTGTCAAGGTCGCCGAAATAGCCGGCTTTCTTGGCGGCCCAATAGGGATAGTCATCGAGCACTTCGAGCGTGCCGCGCGGCGAAATCCAGGTGAATTTGCCGTAGGGCTCGGCCTGCGCCCTGAAGCTCGAGCCGCCGAGCGCCGTGGCCGTCACCAGGCCTGCGCCGGTGACTTGCAGGAAAGTGCGGCGGCTGATGCCCGCTTTTGAACCGATGTGACTTTCGTTGGTCATGGCATTCCCCTTTTTGGTTGATAGATTCTTGCCCTGTCCCCGCCTCCCGGGCGCCATCATTGCACCGCGCTCATGCCTCCCAGTTCGCCCATTTCTTGCCGATCAGGAAGAACAGCACGTAGATGAGGATGCCGAGGATCGAGAGGATCAGAACCACCGCGAAGAATTGCGGCATCTGGATCATCGACGAATAGGTGGTCAGCCGGTTGCCGAGGCCGAAGCCGCCGCCGACCATCTCGGCGCCGACGGCGGTCAAAAGCCCAAAGATCGCGCCGATCATCAGGCCGACAAGGATCATCGGCAGCGCCATCGGCGCCCGGATCTTCCAGAATATCTGCAAGGTGCTGGCGCCGTAGGACCGCGCCAATGCGATCTTGGCGCTGTCGACCCGGCGAAAGCCGGTCGCCGCATTGATCATCACCATCGGCCCGGCGGCCAGCGCCACCGCGATGATGCGCGGCGTATAGCCGAAGCCGAAGCGCAGGATCAAAAGCGGCACCAGCGCCAGCATCGGCGTGGTGACCAGGAGCAGGATGTAGGGTGCTACGATCTTCTCGGCGAAAGGGAATTGCGTGATCACCGCGGCCATCACCAGGCCGATGATGGCGCCGATCGAGAAGCCGGAGATAAGCTCGACCAGCGTGTAGCCGAGATGCGGCGCAATCAGCGGGAACTCGTCGAACAGCGCGTAGGCGATCGCGCTTGGCCCCGGCATGATGTAGTGCGGCACGTTGAACAGCCGCAGCGCCAGCTCGATGCCGCCGATGATAACCACCGCAACGGCGACAATAGCGGCGACTTCCGCACCCGACCTGATGCCGGGACCGCTGGCGAAGGCCGAAAGATTGGTCAGGCTGACGTCATGCCCATCGCCGGCCTTGGCGCCCGCCTTGATTTTGGAGAATTCCGGGATGGCGTCGTCTCCGCTCACGGCCTGATCCTCACAATTTCGGCGGTGGTGCGCTCCCACGCCTTCGGCCGTACGCGTTCGCCGACGATGTCCATCTTGATCGTGTTGGTGAGGTCGAAGACCTCCTTCGTCGCCATGATCTCCAGCGAGCGCGGGCGCGGGAACGGCACGCGATATTCCTTGGCCACGCGCCCCGGCCGCGCGCTCAGCACCACCACCCTGTCGGACAGGAAGATCGCCTCCTCAATGCTGTGGGTGATGAAGACGATGGTGGTTTTGGTATCGAGCCAGATCTCCTCGACGAGACGGTTCATCTCTTCGCGGGTAAAACTGTCGAGAGCGCCGAACGGCTCGTCCATCAGAAGGACGGACGGCTTCAGCGCCAGCGCCCGCACGATCGCGGCGCGCTGCTGCATGCCGCCCGAAAGCTCGCGCGGAAACTTGCCGCCGAAGCCGTCAAGCCCGACGCGGTGGATGAGATGCGCGATCCAGGCGCGGTCCGGCTTCTCGCCCTTGATCTCGAAGGGAAAATGGATGTTGGCGTCGAGATTGCGCCAGGGCAGGAGATTTGCCTCCTGGAAGACAATGCCGATATCCGGATGCGGGCCGGCGATCTCCTTGCCGTCGAGCCGGATTGCGCCACTGGTCAGGCGATGCAGCCCGGACATCGACCATAAAAGCGTCGTCTTGCCGCAGCCGGAGGGCCCGACGATCGAGACGATCTCATTGGCATGGACGTCGAGGCTGCAGCGGTCCAGCGCCAAAAGGTCGCCGGAGGCCGTATGATAGATCTTGGTCGCATCCTGCACGCCAAGCTTCGGGGTTTTTGCATTGCCCGCGTTCATGCGCCCCTCGGAGATTGCGCGATGATCCAATAGGTCATCCGTCCGCAAAAATCAGTCTGTAACTATCCTACTTTACTGTCAAGCGGCGACCGCGCCTCTAGTCTGCGAGATCGTTTATGCCACGCCTATATCGTTGTTTGGATTAGCTTTTCTATTTCTTGAAATGCTTGTTGCTTTCCTACATACTTCGCAAACAAGCCGCACGAGGCGGAGCAGGCAAGCGATGCGCAAACATGGTAGAGGTCGAGTTCCACGAACGGCAGGGGATGACCGATGATCGAAGCTGACCGCCAGGGGCCGCCGACCTCCGACGGCGACCCCGATGGGCGCGATCCGGATGGACGCGATCATGTCAGGCGCATACCCGACATCATCTCACTGGTGAAGGATTCCTATGGCGACTTGCGCCCGGCGGAGCGGCGCGTCGCCGATGTCGTGCTCGACGACGTCAGGTTCGCGGTCGACGCTTCCAATGCGGCGCTTGCCCAGAAAGCTCAGGTCAGCGAACCCACCGTGACCCGGTTCTGTCGCGCCATCGGCTGCGAGGGCGTGCGCGACTTCAAGCTGAAGCTGGCGCAGAGCCTTGTCGTCGGCGCGCTCTATTTGAGCAAGCCGCCGCCCACCAGCAGCGACAACGGGATGCCGTTCTGGAATGCTGTGTTCAGCGAGGCCCGCCGGGCGCTGCAGGAGGCCGAGCGGCAGCTTGATCCAGCACAGCTGGTGAAGGCGGCCGAGCTCATCGCCAAGGCGCGTCAGGTCACGGTGTTCGGCCTCGGCGGCAGCTCCTCGGCGCTGGCGCAGGAAACCCAGTACCGGCTGTTCCGCTACGGCATTACAGTGAGCGCCCAGTGCGACCCGTATCTAATGCGGATGACCGCCTCGACCTTGAGGCCCAGCGATCTGGTGATCGCTATTTCGGCGACGGGACGCACGCGCGAGGTGATCGAGGCCGTCGAGCTTGCCAAGCACTACCGCGCCAACGCGATCTGCGTGACCGCGCCCGACACCGACCTGGCCCGCGCCTGCGACGTCAGGCTGACAGTCGCGGTGCCCGAATATCCCGACACGCTGAAGCCGACGGCTTCCCGCTTCGCCTTCCTGGCCGTCATCGACCTGATGGCGGTGGCGGCCGCCTACAAGCTCGACGGCTCGGCCCGCGAAACGGTTCGCCGCATCAAATACAACGCCCAGATCCACAGGACGGGCAAGGAAATGGAACCGCTGGGCGATTGAGGATCTCTTTCCTTCTCCCCTTGTGGGAGAAGGTGGATTGGCGCGCAGCGCCAAGACGGTTGGGGGGTGCTGGACGGAGCGCGGTCGGTGCCAAGCTGGAGCACCGCTCATCCGACCGAGCTTCGCTCGGCCACCTTCTCCCACAAGGGGAGAAGGAAAGACCGGGCGGCGCCGACTTGAAAAGGAAGAGGGACAACATGCTCGACTTGGCACCATCGAAACAGGCGGCCACCTGGCTTTCCTCCCTCGCCCGCGCCCTCGAGGCGGGCGACGTAACGGCAGCGACCAATCTGTTCGTCGAGGACTGCTACTGGCGCGACCTGCTGACCTTCACCTGGAACATCAAAACCATGGAAGGCCGCGCGGCGATCCATGACATGCTGGAAGCCACGCTGGCGACGACAAAGCCGACTTCCTGGCAGCTAAGCAGCGAGGCAAGCTCGGACGAAGGCATCGTGGAGGCCTGGTTCACCTTCGAGACGTCATCCGCATGGGGCCAGGGCGTCCTGCGCCTGGCAGAGGGCCGGTGCCGGACGCTGTTCACGGCGATGAGTGATCTCAAGGGCTTTGAAGAACGCAAGGGGCCCGCGCGGCCTCTGGGCGTCCGCCACAAGGCCGATCCGGATCGAGAGACCTGGGCAGAGGCGAGGGCGCGCGAGACGCGTAATCTCGGCGCAGGCCAGCAGCCCTACTGCCTGGTCATCGGCGGCGGCCAGGGCGGCATCATGCTGGGCGCGCGGCTGCGGCAACTCGGCGTGCCGGCCATCGTCATCGAAAAGAATGCTCAAGCCGGCGATTCCTGGCGCAACCGTTATCGCTCGCTCGTGCTGCACGACCCGGTCTGGTACGACCATCTGCCCTACATCCCGTTTCCCGAAAACTGGCCGGTGTTCACGCCCAAGGACAAGATGGGCGATTGGCTGGAAATGTACACGCGCGTCATGGAGCTCAATTACTGGACCTCCACGAGATGCGTCAGCGCGTCCTACGACGAAGCCGAAAAGGTCTGGTCGGTCGAGGTCGATCGCGCCGGCGAGCGCATCACGCTGAAGCCGAAGCATATCGTCTTCGCCACCGGCGCCTACGGGCCGCCCAGGCAGACCGACCTGCCGGGCGTCGAGACGTTCCGGGGCGAGATCCTGCACTCCAGCCAGTATTCCAACGGCGAGAAGTTCCGGGGCAGGCGCGTCGCGGTCATCGGCGCGGCAAGTTCGGGACACGATGTCAGCGTCGACCTGTGGGAGAGCGGCGCTGAGGTGACCATGATCCAGCGCTCACCGACGACGGTCGTCAAGTCCGACACGCTGATGGAGGTCGGGTTCGAGATCTTTTCGGAGAAAGCGCTGGCCCGCGGCATCACCACCGAGAAGGCCGACATGATCGTCGCCTCGACGCCGTTCGCGCTGCTGCCGCAAAGCCAGCGGGCGCTCTATGACATCATCAAGGCGCGCGACGCGGCATTCTACGACCGCTTGCGCGGCTCAGGTTTCGCCCTCGATTTCGGCGACGACGAGACCGGGCTGCTGATGAAGGCCTACCGCACCGGCTCGGGCTATTACATCGACGTCGGAGCATCGGACCTGATCATCGATGGTGAGATCGGCGTCCGCAGCGGCGTCGAGATCAAATCGCTGACGCCGGCCGGGATCCTGTTCGACGACGGCACCGAACTGGCGGCCGATGCCATCATCTCCTGCACCGGCTATCAATCCATGAACGAGACGGTGGCGGCGATCGTCTCGCGCGAGGTCGCCGACAGGGTCGGCCCGTGCTGGGGGCTGGGCTCGGGCGCCAGGGGCGACCCGGGTCCGTGGCAGGGCGAATTGCGCAACATGTGGAAGCCGACGGCGCAGGAAGCGCTGTGGTTCCACGGCGGGAATCTCGCACTGTCGCGTTTCTATTCGAAGTTCGTGGCGCTGCAGATCAAGGCGCGCATGGAAGGCATTGCGACGCCGGTTTACAGAGCGCCAGGGCAGTAGCCGGTGATCAAAAGCAACCTCTCCGCCATCTACCGAGACTACATAGCCTGCCTGAACAAGCAGGACTGGGCGAAGCTGGGACAGTTCGTCCATGATGAAGCGATCCACAATGGTCGGCGGGTCGGGTTATCAGGTTATCTCGAAATGCTGCGCAGAGACTTCGATGAAATTCCGGACCTTTACTTCGACGTCCAGATGCTGATTTCCGATCCGCCTTACATCGCTAGCCGGCTGGGCTTCGACTGCACGCCAAAGGGAGCGTTCCTTGGCCTCGACGTAAACGGGAAGAGAGTCTCCTTTGCCGAGAATGTGATCTATGAGTTTCGCGGCGGAAAGATCGTCCAAGTGTGGTCTGTCATAGACAAGGCGGCTATCGAGGCCCAGCTCTAGGGCAAGGACTATCGCCTGTCGATGCATAACCAGCTGGATATGCTAAATCCAGTGACGTCTGATCGAGAGCTATGCTGCTATGAGCGACAAGCGCCATGGCAATCACGCTCGCACTTGACCAACACATATCCAGGTGGTTATACGTCAATCAATAGCCCGTAAGTTATCGATCCCGAATGCCGAATGCTCATGATGTGCTCTTCAGAACGCTCGCCGATCCGACTCGGCGGGCTCTCTTCGAACGGCTGTGCCGCGAAGGAGAACAGACGGTCGGCGCCCTCACGGCTCAGTCCGGGGTCTCACAACCGGCCGTGTCGAAGCATCTCGGCGTTCTGCGGCAGGCCGGACTGGTACGCGATCGCCATGAAGGTCGCCAGACGCACTATAGTGCGCAACTCGGCGCGCTGGCTCCGCTGATCGACTGGACAAGCCAGATGGCCGGATTCTGGCAGAGCCGCTTCGACGACCTCGAAGACCTGCTCAAAAGGATGGACCAGTGAACGAAACGTCGACCGAAACGCTCTCCGTCGTTGTCGAACGGGAGATCGCTTATCCGCCGGAGAAGATCTGGCGCGCGCTCACGCAACCACACCTGATCGAGGAGTGGCTCATGAAGAACGACTTCAAGCCGGTGGCGAACCACCGTTTCAGTCTTCGCGCGGACTGGGGCGCTGTAGAGTGCCAGGTCCAGACGGTCGTGCCGAACAGAACGCTGACTTACACGTGGGATACCAAGGATCTCAAGAGCGTGGTCACCTGGACTCTCACCCCTACGAGCACGGGGGCCCATTTGCGTATGGAACAGTCGGGCTTCCGACTGGATCAGCAGCCTTACTTCCGGGGCGCCAAGGTTGGATGGCCGAGGTTCTTTGAAAACCTGGAGCAGCTCTTGGCGCGGATAGACTGAAATCTGCCGGCACAATTCACAGACAGACCCTGTTTACG
This sequence comes from Mesorhizobium sp. M9A.F.Ca.ET.002.03.1.2, assembly GCF_003952365.1. Taxonomy (NCBI): domain Bacteria; kingdom Pseudomonadati; phylum Pseudomonadota; class Alphaproteobacteria; order Hyphomicrobiales; family Phyllobacteriaceae; genus Mesorhizobium; species Mesorhizobium sp. M9A.F.Ca.ET.002.03.1.2. The sequence continues at coordinate 1,406,413 of NZ_CP034443.1, forward strand.
GAGCGGCACGCCGCGAACGTGACGATGGAGGAACACCAATGAAGATCAAGTTGACCAGTGTTTACGTGACCGACCAGGAAAAGGCGCTGCGCTTCTACACCGACGTGCTGGGCTTTACCAAGAAGGCCGATTTCAGCAATGGGCCGTTCCGCTGGCTGACCGTGGTCTCACCCGATGAGCCGGACGGAACCGAGCTGCAACTCGCGGCCGACGACAACCCGGCGGCCAAGGCCTACCAGCAAGCCATATTTCAGCAGGGCCAGCCCGCGGTCATGTTCTTCACCGACGACGTCAAGGGCGACTACGATCGCATCAAAGCGCGCGGCGCCGAGTTCACCATGCCGCCGGCCGAGGTAACCGGCTCGACCATCGCCCAGCTGAGCGATACCTGCGGCAACCTCATTCAGATCACCCAGCTGGCGCGCTGGTAGGGCGGTCCTGATGAATTGGAACATGTGGGTTCGGCAGATTCACCGGTGGACGTCGATCGTCTTTACAGTGACCGTCATCGCCAACTTCGTCGTCATGGGTATGGGGGAACCTCCGGCCTGGGTGGTCTACTCGCCGCTGCCGCCGCTCTTCCTGCAGTTGTTCACCGGTCTGTACATGTTCGTGCTGCCATATGCCGCCAAGTGGCGCAGCGGACAACGCACCGGCGCGTAGGGTGAAGCAGACAACCGCGTTGCCTGCTTTCTCGAGCTTCGACCCTGATCAGGCCACCCATCCCGTAACGACGGGACTGAACGGTTAGAGCGGTTCACAGCTTGACTGAATCGGAACGGATTCCCGTTCGGTCGGAATTGTGATTCAAGATGCTGGCTGGATTGGAGGCCAGCATCTGATGACCCGACCTCTTTCCAATGATCTTCGAGGGCGCGTTGTGGCGGCGGTGGCGGCCGGGGAGAGCTGCCGATCGGTTGCCGAACGGTTCGGTGTTGCGGTTTCGTCGGTGGTGAAATGGTCGCAGCGCTATCGTGCGACAGGTTCGGTGCGCCGGCCAAGATGGGCGGGCATCGCAAACGGCTTCTGGAGCCGCATCGCGCCTTCATCGTGGAGCGGATCAACCAGACCTCGCACCTGACGCTGCATGGGCTGAAGGAGGAACTGGCGGCGCGCGGGGTTAAGGTATCGCACAACGCGGTATGGCTGTTCCTGCGGCGCGAAGGGCTGCGGTTCAAAAAAAACGCTGTTCGCCCTTGAACAGGCCCGCGCCGACATCGCGCGGCGACGACAGCGCTGGCGCTCCTGGCAGGCCGGCCTGGATCCACGCCGGCTGGTCTTCATCGACGAGACCTGGATCAAGACCAACATGACCCCGTTGCGCGGCTGGGGACTGAGGGGCAAGCCTCTGCGCGGCTTCGCCCCGCACGGTCACTGGCGCACGCTGACCTTCCTCGGCGCACTGCGCTGCGACCGGCTCACCGCACCTTGCGTCTTCGACGGGCCGATCAACGGCGAGTGCTTCCGCGCCTATGTCGAACAGCAGCTCGTGCCGGTCCTGGAGCCGGGCGACATAGTCATCATGGACAATCTCGGCTCCCACAAGTCGACGGCTGTCCGGCAGATGATCCAGGCAGCCGGCGCCAGGCTCTGGTACCTGCCGCCCTACTCGCCCGACCTCAACCCGATCGAGCAAGCCTTCGCCAAGATCAAGCACTGGATGCGGAAGGCCCAGAAACGATCGATCGAGGAAACCTGGCGGCATATCGGCCACCTCGTCACCACCATCGAGCCGAACGAATGCAGCAACTACTTCGCAAACGCAGGCTACGCTTCCGTCAAATCGTGAAAGACTCTAGTCGCGGCTGTGCCCGAAATGCCGGCTCACGACATCGACATGCGTCTCGTGGCCATGCGCTTCGAAACGCTCGGTATCGCTAAGATCGTCCACCGCCTCGTTCGGCCACCAGGTGCCGCCAATCACGATACCGTCCGAGACCAGCCTCTGCTCGGCGACCAGCGAGGCACCGACCGCATCGACAAAGGTGAAGCGCCCCGGACGCAGCCGCAGCACCGCGATGTCGCCGACGGCACCAACCGTGAGCTTGCCGAGATCGAGCCTTGCGATCGCTTCCGCCGGCCGTTGTGTTGCGGCGCGCAGGACCTCGACAAGCGGCATGCCGAGCGCCAGTAGCTTTGACATGCAGACCAGAATGTCGAAGGCTGGACCGTCAACGCAGTAAAGATGCACGTCGCTGCTGATCACGTCCGGCGCCAGCCCCTCGCTGAGCATCGCCTTGGCGACCGCGAAGTCGAACGAGCCCATGCCGTGGCCGATGTCGAAGATGACGCCGCGTTCGCGCGCCAGCCGCATGTCCGGCCGCACCGCGCCCGATGCAAAGATCGGCGCGTTGGGGAACGGCCGGAAGCAATGGGTGAGAACGTCGCCCTTGCGCAGCCGTGGCAGCACTTCCGAGCGGCCCGGCGGCGGCTCGTCGATATGCGCCATCAGCGGCAGGCCGGCCTGATCGGCGGCCTCGAGTGCCAGATCGACCGGGGCGATGCCGCTGGTGCCGCCGGCATGGCGACCTGAGCGGACCTTGACGCCGACGACCACATCGCGATGCTCGCGCGCCGCGGCGACGACCTCGCGCGGATTACACAGTCCGAGGTCGCTGCACTCGCCGACCGAGACCGTCTGCGAGAAGCCGAAAATGCCGGCAAAGGAAATATTGACATAGGCCAGGATGCGGACCTTCGAACGCTCGATGACGTGGCGGCGAAAGCCAAGGAAATTGCCGGCGCCGGCGCTTCCAGCGTCGATGAACGTCGTGGTTCCGCTTTTTGCGGCGAGGCGGTCAGCGTCGACGCCGAGCGACGTGCCGCCCCAATAGACGTGGCTGTGCAGGTCGATGAGGCCGGGCGCGACGATGGAGCCCGTCGCATCGATGACGTGCCCGGCGCGCTCGAAGGGGATGTCGGCGTCGATCGCAGCGATGCGGCCGTCGGCGATGGCGACGTCGCGTTGCGCGTCGAGGCCGGACGACGGATCGATGAGGCGGCCGCCCTTCAGCAGGAGATCAAATTGCATCGGCGTCCGCCTCCGTTCCGTCTTCAGACCGGTCTGTAGGCGACGGCCTCGACCTCGATCCTGATGTCGATCATCAGCCGCGACTCGACGGTGGTGCGCGCCGGCGGATCCTTTGGGAAATGCCTGGCATAGACGGCATTGAAGGCGCCGAAATCGCGCGCGTCCTCGAGCCAGACGGTCGTCTTGACCACGTCGTCCATGGTGCAGCCGGCCAGTGCCAGGGCTGCCTTAACGTTCGAAAGCACCTGCTCCGTCTGCTCAGTGATGCCGCCCTTGACCACCACGCCGTCGCTGCCGACCGGGACCTGGCCGGAGACATAGACCATATCGCCGGCCCGGACCGCTGGCGACAGCGGCACATGGGATGTTCCAAAACACTGCTTGGGCAAGGAAAAAATCTCCTGTTCAAAAACACTGGCGCCTTGCCGTGCTGTCCGGCAATCGCCGCAAGTCAACGCGGTTCGGGCTTTCTCGCTGCACCGGTTTGCCCGTTTCCTGCCGGAAGGTCTACGCCGGTCCGCGCGATTCTCATACAGGCTGTGTTGGAAAGCAACATTTTTTGGATTTCATGTTGCTTTATTACAAGAGCATCAGCATCCTGCGCGAAGAATGATTGCTTCGGCTTATCCGGCAGGCGAGGATTGGACGAGGGACAGGCGAGGAGCCGCATGATCGATTTCGGTGGTCGCAGCGTGGTCGTCACAGGCGCGGCAGGCGGCGTCGGCAGCGCGCTGGTCGCCGTTTTGTCCGCCTGCGGCGCAACGGTGGTCGCCTGCGATCGCGAAGGCGCCGACCTGACCGGCGCCGGGATAGAAGAAGCGCACCATTTCGACCTTCTCGATGACGACGCCGTGGCGGCATTTGCCAAGCGCATCAGTGAAAAGGCGGCCCCGGCGGCGGTCATCTCGAATGCCGGTTGGACGCGAGCGGAAACGCTCGCCGACGTCTCGACGGCTGCCCTCGACCACGAGATGGATCTGAACTTTCGCAGCGCCGCGCTGCTGTCGCAGGCACTGCTTCCCGTCATGCGCAACCAGCCGCAGGGCGCGGCCTTGGTGTTCATCTCCTCGGTCAACGCGCAGGCCCATTTCGGCAACCCCGCCTACGCCGCCGCCAAGGCGGCGCTCAACGCCTGGATGCGCGCCATCGCCACCGAGGAAGGCGGCAACGGCATCCGGGCGAATGCCGTCATTCCCGGCTCGATCCGGACCGGCGCCTGGGAACATCGCCTTGCCCACAAGCCGGAAATCCTTGCAGCCGTCGGCAAGCTCTATCCGCTCGGCAGGCTGGTCGAGCCGGTCGAGGTTGCCCGCGCCGCGGTATTCCTGGCGTCGCCTTTTGCCAGCGGCATCACCGGCACGACTTTGAATGTCGACGCCGGCCTGATGGCCGGCAATCTGCCGTTTCTGGACCAGATCGGCAGTTGACCGGATGAGGTCGAGCCTCCAGCCGATCGAAAATATCGCAAGACAGGGGAGCAAGAAGTGACCTTCGACAAGAACCCGTTTCCGCCCGGCGACGCCGACCGCCATGCACTCTGGGAGATGCTGGTGCGCCGCGACATCGACGCTTTCCTCGGCCAAGACTGGTCGATGGTCGAGGATGATTTCGTGGCCTCGAGCTTCTTCGGCATGCACGCCCATTTTCTCAGCGATGCGGACGCCTGGCGGCTGCAGTTCCCGACGCTTGGCAGCTATCGCGACGAGTGGCTGCGCCAGGCCAAGGAAACTGCGGCGACGGCATTTGCCGAACCGTTGCGTGAGGCGCTGTTTCGCATCACCAACATGCGCGACATCGATGTCGACGGCGACCGCGCCGTGCTGCACAAGAAGTTCAACGGCTCGGTCGCCAGGCCCGACGGCAGCGCCGAGACGCTGAAATGGCAAACCCTCTATTTCTGTACCAAGGTGGAGGGAAGCTGGAAGATATCAGGTTTCGTCGGCTACATGCCGCATCCGCTCGGCAGCTAGTTCTGCCGGTCAGCGGTCGATCCGCGTCGACAGGATGATCGAGGACGACGTTCGTTCGACCCCGTCCATCGCGCCGATCTGGTCAAGGAGCGTGTCGAGGTCCCTGATCGACGGCGCGTCGACGATGACGATCATATCGAAATTGCCGCTGACGGAATGCAGCGTCCGGACCGGCGCCAGCGCCTGCAGGCTGCGCACCACTTTGTCGGCTAGCTTGGGCGTGACTGTGAGCAGGACATGCGCACGCACCAGTCCCTGTTCGTAATCCGGAGAAAGCCTCACCCCATAGCCGGTGATGACGCCGCGCTGTTCCAGCCGCTCGATCCGGCTCTGCACGGTTGTCCGAGACACGCCAAGCCGCCGCGCCAGCTCGGCGGTCGAGGCGCGCGCATTCGCCCGCAGCAGCGAGAGCAGGGCCTGCTCGGCGTCACTGAGCATTGCGATGAAAACCTTCGGCATGTTGTTCAAAAACAGACTTCGTTTCGCACAATTCCACGCTTCCTTTCGACAGGCAAGCTGCGATCATGTCGTCGGAATCAATTTTTGGGCGAGGGAACCGGTCATGAAGAAAATCATCGTTGTCGGCGCCGGCAAGATCGGCTCGACCATCGCCGATATGCTGGCGTCCACTGGCGACTATCATGTCACCCTCGTCGACCGCTCGGCGGCGCAGCTCGGCACGGCTGAACTGCCGGCCGCGGTTGCAACGCTGGAGCTCGACATCGAAGCCCCCGGCATTCTTGAAGCGGCGCTGGCCGGCACGTTCGCCGTGCTCAGCGCAGCGCCGTTCCATCTGACCACGCGCATCGCCGAAGCGGCTGCCAGTGCCGGCGTGCACTATCTCGACCTGACCGAGGACGTCGTCAGCACCAGGCGGGTCAAGCAACTGGCGCGCTCCGGCAACAGCGCCTTCATCCCGCAATGCGGCTTGGCGCCGGGCTTCATCTCGATCGTCGCCCATGATCTCGCCAGCCGCTTCGACACGCTGGAAAGCGTGCGCATGCGGGTCGGCGCGCTGCCGCAATACCCGTCGAACGCGCTGAACTACAACCTGACCTGGAGCACCGACGGTGTCATCAACGAATATTGCGAGCCCTGCGAAGCGATCGTAGAGGGCGCACTGGTCGAGGTGCCGCCGCTCGAGGAGCGCGAGGAGTTCTCGCTCGACGGCGTCACCTACGAAGCGTTCAATACCTCCGGAGGGCTCGGCACTTTGGCCGAGACGCTGAAGGGCAAGGTGCGCACGCTGAACTACCGCACCATCCGCTATCCCGGCCATGCCGCAATCATGAAGGCGCTGCTCAACGATCTCGGCCTGCGACACCGCCGCGACGTGCTGAAGGACATTTTTGAAAGTGCCCTGCCGGCGACGCTGCAGGATGTGGTCATCGTCTTCGTCACCGTCAGCGGCTTGAAGAACGGCCGCCTGCTGCAGGAGACTTATGCCAACAAGATCTACGCCGAGCGCATTGGCGATAGGGTGCGCAGCGCCATCCAGATCACCACGGCCTCCGCCATCTGCGCGGTGCTCGACATGCTGGCCGACGGCACCTTGCCGGCGAAGGGCTTCGTCAGGCAGGAGGACATCGCGCTCGACGCCTTTCTCGCCAACCGCTTCGGCCGCGCCTATGCTCAGCACGAGATGGTGAGCCGGTTGGCGAGTTGAACTGCGCATCCTTCCCTTCTCCCCTTGTGGGCCTGTTGCGTAATTCACTGGTTGTGATTCTCTGAGGCGAAAGCCGAGGAGAATCGCGATGGCGGTGAAGCGGACGGGTCAGTTGAGCCTTGCGGAGGCATTTCTGGGGGACAAGCAGGCGGGCGGGTCTTCGCCGCTCGACCGGTTGGTTGACTTGGTGAAGTGGTACCGCTTCGAGAAGCTGCTGACCCCGCTGCGTGATGGTGGGCCGGGACGCGCGGCCTGGCCGCCGCTGCTGCTGTTCAAGGCGCTGTTGCTGCAGTCGCTCTATGGGCTGTCGGATCGCGCGCTGGAGGAAGCGCTGGGTGACCGGCTGTCGTTCCGGCGCTTCGTTGGGCTTGGCCTGGAGGAGAGCATTCCCGATCACACGGTGCTGTCGCGCTTTCGCAATCTGCTTGTTGGCGAAGGTCTCTTGGAGAAGCTGTTTGGCGAACTGGACCGGCAATTGGAGAAGGCCGGTGTGATCCTGAAGCGCGGCACGATGCTGGATGCGACGCTGATCGATGCGGTCTCAGCACCGCCGACAAGCGAGCGGCCGTCGAAGGATGCCGAGGCACGTGGCGTAAGACAGGGCAAGAAGGGCTCACCTTCGGCTACAAGGCCCATGTCGGCGTGGACGAGGGTTCCGGCCTGATCCGCACGCTGCTCACGACGCCAGCCAACGTCAACGACACGGTGGTGGCCGATGGTTTGATCCGCGGCGACGAGAGGACGGTGTGGGCGGACGCCGCCTATGACACCCATGCCCGCCGCGCGCGGCTCAAGGCCGAAGGCAAGAAGCCGCGCATTGCGCGCCGCCCCAACAAACACCATCCGCTGCCGTCGCGGCTCAAGCACTACAATCGCCTGATCGCCAGACGGCGGGCGACGGTGGAGACCACCTTCGCCACGCTCAAGAACCGCATGAAGCTGACCACGATCCGTTACGTTGGGCTAGCCAAGGCAGCTGCCCAGGTGACGATGGCGGCGATCGCCTTCAACATGCGCCGATGGGCCGCCATCACGGGATAGGTGCGCCGGTGACCGGCCAAACGCCGCACCAATACCCCTCAAACTCCAAACCAGACGCCAAATCACCCAAGCAAAGCGGAATGCTAACGGTGAAACCGTTCCGCAGCCTGTCCTCGCTAACTGCGCAACAGGCCCACAAGGGGAGAAGGGGGAGCCCACCGCACTCAAATATGCAGCGCGTGCCCGAGCGCCTTCAGCGCGGCTTCCTGAAAACCCTCGCCTTGCGTCGGATGAGCATGAATGGTGCCGGCAATGTCCTCCAGCCGGGCGCCCATTTCGAGCGCCAGGCCGAAGGCCGTCGACAGTTCCGACACGCCCTGGCCGACCGCCTGGATGCCGAGCACCAGATGGTTGTCCGCGCGCGCGACGACCCGGACAAAGCCCTCCTCGCCCATTTTCGTCATCGCCCGGCCGTTGGCGGCGAAGGGAAACAGCCCGACCTTGACCTCGCCCTGAGCCTTGGCCTCCTCCGGTGACAGCCCTGCGGTGACCAGCTCCGGATCGGTGAAGCAGATGGCCGGGATGCAGCGCTTGTCCCAGCTGCGCTTGTGGCCGGCGACGATCTCGGCGACCATTTCGCCCTGCGCCATCGCCCGGTGTGCCAGCATCGGCTCGCCGGTGACGTCGCCAATGGCAAAGATGCCGCGCATCGAGGTGCGGCACTGGTCGTCGATGCGGATGAATGTCCCCGCCCTGTCGAGATCGATCTGCTCGAGCCCCCAGTCTTCGATCACCGGCTTGCGCCCGACGGTGACCAGAATCCTGTCGGCAGCGATCTTGGCATTCTTGCCGTCCTTCGTCTCGACCAGCAGCGCATCGCCCTTGGTCGACAACCCCTTGGCCTTGGCGCCCACAAGTACCTCGATACCGAGCTCAGCGAGCCGCTTCACGACTGGCCGGGTCAGCTCTGCATCATACTGCGCCAGCACGCGCGGCAAAGCCTCGACCACGGTCACCCTGGCGCCCATCTTGGCGAAGGCAATGCCGAGCTCGAGACCGATATAGCCGCCGCCGACGACGGCAAGCCTTTCCGGTACTTCGCTCAGCGCCAGTGCTTCGGTGGACGAGATCACCGGCCCACCGAACGGCAGGAATGGCAGCTCGACCGGCGCCGAGCCGGTCGCGATCACCACCGTCTCGGCGCGGACCACCTGCATCCCGATCTCGGTCTGGACCTCGACGGTCTTGCCGTCACGGAATTTCGCCCAGCCATGCACGGTCTTGACCCCGGCCTTCTTGAGCAGACCGGCGACGCCGCTGTTCAGCCGGCTAACAATGCCGTCCTTCCAGGCGATGGTCGTGGCGAGGTCAAGGGCTGGCGCCCCGGTCGTGATGCCGAGCGGGCTTTTGCCGCCGGCCATGTGCGACACCTTTTCGAACTCCTCGGCCGCATGGATCAGCGCCTTGGACGGAATGCAGCCGACATTCAGACAAGTGCCGCCTGGTTTGCCGAACTCGACGATGACCGTGTCAATGCCGAGCTGGCCGGCGCGGATGGCTGAGATATAGCCACCGGGGCCGGCGCCGATAACGAGCAACTTGCAGGAGATTTCCTTCATGGCATCACTCCAATTCCTTGCCGCCAGGCAAATCGCCGACCATGGATTGGCGGATACGTCCCTCCCTTCGTCATCCTGGGGCGAAGCAGGAGCGAAGCGACGTCGCGAAGACCCAGGATCCTGTGTGTTGGTTCAGGTGTATGGTTTGAAGTGGGAAGGAGGCCGAGTGGATCCTGGTCGTCCTTTCGGACAGGCCGTGGCATGGCCCGGTCCCTTCCCACCGGTGAACCATCAACCTGAACAGTTGCACGGGGCTGTTCCAAGCAGACCCCGCACCACAGGAAGAGGCATGGACATGATAGTGCAGAACTATGTCGGCTGCGACATCTCCAAGCAGTGGCTCGATTTTTTTGATGAGACAAGCAACCGATATCAGCGCATCGCCAACCAGGCCGATGCGATCGCTGCCTATGTGGCGGGCCTCGACCCCAGTCGAGACTTCATCGTCATGGAGGCGACAGGCGTCCATGACCGGCTGCTGCGCCACGCGCTGGCCAAGGCAGGCGTTCCATTCTCCCGGCACAACCCGGCGCACACTCACCCCTATGCCAAGTCGACGAGACGGCGAGCCAAGACGGATCGTCTCGATGCCAGGATGCTGAGCGGCTATGGCCGCCGCTATCAGCCTGCACCCGAGCCGGGGCCGTGCGAAGAAAACGAGCGACTTCAATCGCTTGCCCGTCACCGTGACCAACTGGTCGATATGCGGGCAAGGCTGAAGAAGCTCCTCGGTGAGGCCTTCGAGGAGACTGTCGTTGCCGAGCTGGAAGACATGATTGCCGGCTTCGACACACGCATCAAAGCGCTCGAGAGCCGGATCGCCAAAGTCATTCGTCAATCCGAGGACACCGCCCGCGATTATACGCTGATGATCTCCGTGCCCGGTGTCTCCAAGATCAGCGCGCTCTCGCTCCTAGCGCACCTGCCCGAGCTCGGCCAGCGCTCGCCTAAGTCGATCGCGGCACTCGCCGGCCTTGCCCCGTTCGATAATAAGAGCGGTAAGCTCCAACGCAGGAGCCAGATCCAGGGCGGTCGATCGCGTGTGCGTCGGGCTCTCTATATGGCGGCGCTGAGCGCCATCCGAGCCTGTGACCGCTTCAGAGCTTTCTACACCGACCTTGCAGCCCGCTCAGGCTCCAAGAAACTGGCCATCATCGCCGTCGCAAGGAAGCTCCTGGTCGTCCTCAACGCCATCATCCGCGATAAAACCGCATTCGCATGAACACAGTTGCCATGCCGTGCCATACGCGGCAGGCGAAACCGGACCAAAACCGGCAACCTTACGCGCCGGGTCGCCGCAACGGATGACGATGGTGTGCCTGAAAAATAGTCGAGATGGCGTCGCGGAAAGGAGCGGCGTTTCTGCGCCGCTGCATTCTTCGGCCAACGTCACGGCATGGACCCCGGGGTCTGCGCTCCGCTTCGCGTTCGCTCCGCCCTGGGATGACGAAGCGATGGGGATCTGTGGCCAACCGCAAACGCTGGATTCTCGATTCATGACCCTAATCCACAAAAATCAGCGCCGGGGTCTCCAGCAGCGTCTTGATCCGTTGAATGAACACCGCGGCATTCCAGCCGTCGATGACGCGGTGGTCGAAGCTGGAGGACAGGTTCATCATCTTGCGCGGAATGAACTGCGTGCCGTCCCACACCGGCCGCACCATCATCTTGTTGACGCCGAGGATTGCCACTTCCGGGTGATTGATCACCGGCGTCGTCGCCACGCCGCCCATAGCGCCGAGCGAGGTGATGGTGATGGTCGAGCCCGAGAGCTCGTCGCGCGTCGCCGTGCCCGATCTGGCCGCCTCGGCGAGCCGGTTGAGCTCGGCGGCGCAGTCCCAAATGTCGCGCGCCTCGGCGTGTTTGACCACCGGCACCACCAGCCCCGAAGGCGTCTGCGCGGCGATGCCGACATGGACGCCGCCATGTTGGTGGATGATGCCGGCTTCGTCGTCGAACAGCGCGTTGACATTGGGCTGGTCGGCGATGGCCCTGACCATCGCCCGCATCAGGAACGGCAGCAGCGTCAGCTTCGGTCTCTCCGCGCCGGTGCGCTTTTCCTTGTTGAGCGCGGCACGCAATTCCTCGAGCGCGGTAACGTCGATCTCCTCGACATAGGTGATGTGCGGGATGCGCGACTTGGCCAGCTTCATCTTCTCGGCGATCTTTCGCCTGAGCCCGACTATTTTGATGTCTTCGACGGCATCGTTGCGGGCGAGGCCGGCGAGTTTCGCAAGCTGCGGTCCACGCGCCAGAAACGCCTCGATGTCCTCATGCTGGATACGGCCGGCCGGGCCGCTTCCCGTGACCTGTCGAAGGTCGATGCCGGCCTCTTTTGCTCTCAGGCGGATGGCAGGCGAGGCCAGCGGCTTTTCGCCTTCGGGGCGCGGGGCTCCCGAGGGCGCAGGACCGCCACCCCTAACTCCTCCCCACAAGGGGGAGGGGGATTCCGTCGCCGGTGAACCTTCACGCTCAGAGACTTTTTCGGGCGGGTGCGGGGCCGATTTGCCACTGGCTTCGGCGGCCCTGGCTCGTCCCCCTCCCCCTTGTGGGGAGGGGTTAGGGGTGGGGGTACTCTTGGCGCTCGCCTCAACGTCCTGCGGCGCGCCTGCCTTCACATTGCCGTCGCCAGCCACTTTCAAACGGACGATGGGCGAGCCGATCGCCACAGTGTCGCCGATCTCCGCACCCAGCCAGAGGATTTCGCCATCGACGGGCGAGGGGATTTCAACCGTCGCCTTGTCGGTCATCACGGCAGCAAGCACCGCGTCCTCGCGCACGAGATCGCCGACCTTGACCTGCCATTCGACCAGCTCGGCCTCGGCGACGCCTTCGCCGACATCGGGCAGCTTGATCACATATTCACCCATCAGTCAGGCCTCCATCGTTTCGACGAGCGCGCGGCCGACCCGGGCGGGCCCGGGGAAATAGTCCCACTCCTGCGCATGCGGATAGGGTGTGTCCCAGCCGGCAACGCGAGCGACGGGCGCTTCGAGGTGATAGAAACAATTCTCCTGCACCAGCGCCGACAGCTCGGCGCCGAAGCCGGAAGTCAGCGTCGCCTCGTGCACGACCACGCAGCGCCCGGTTTTCTTCACCGAGGCGACGATCGTCTCGAGATCGAGCGGCAGCAGCGTCCTCAGATCGATGATCTCGGCATCGATGCTGGCCTCCTCGGCGGCCGCCTCGGCGACATAGACCATGGTGCCATAGGCAAGCACGGTGACATCAGCACCCAGCCGACGGGCCACCGCCTTACCGAGCGGGACCGTGTAGTGGCCGTCTGCGACCTCGCCGAGCTCATGTTTCGACCACGGCGTCACCGGGCGGTCGTGATGGCCGTCGAACGGGCCGTTGTAGAGCCGCTTCGGCTCGAGGAAGATCACCGGGTCTGGGTCCTCGATCGCCGCGATCAGCAGGCCCTTGGCGTCATGCGGGTTGGACGGCACGACGACCTTAAGGCCGGAGACGTGGGTGAACAGCGCCTCCGGGCTTTGGCTGTGGGTCTGGCCGCCGAAGATGCCGCCGCCGGTCGGCATCCTGACCACGATCGGGCAGGTGAAGTCGCCGTTCGAGCGGTAGCGCAGCCGCGCCGCCTCCGAGACGATCTGATCATAGGCCGGATAGACATAGTCGGCGAACTGCACCTCGACGCAAGGCTTCAGGCCGTAGGCGGCCATGCCGATGGCCGAGCCGACGATGCCGGATTCGCTTATCGGCGCATCGAAGCAGCGGCTTTTGCCGTACTTCGCCTGCAGGCCCTGCGTGCAGCGGAAGACGCCGCCGAAGAAACCGACATCCTCGCCATAGACGATGACGCGTTCGTCGCGCGCCATCGACACGTCCATGGCGTCGCGGATCGCCTCGATCATTGTCCGTCTTGGCATGATCAGACCCCCGCCTGCTGGCGCTGGCGCCTGAGATGCGGTGGCATCTCAGCATAGACGCCCTCGAACATGTCCCGTGCCGATGGCTTGCCGCCGGCATGCAGCGTGCCGTGGCGCTCGGCCTCCCTTTGCGCCGCGATCACCGTTTCGAGGATCTCCGCTTCAGCCTGGGTGTGGCGCTCGTCCGACCAGACGCCGCGCTGGATGAGATGGTTCTTCAGCCTGATGATGGGGTCGCCGAGCGGCCATGCGTCGGACTCGGCCTTCGGTCGGTAAGCGGAGGGATCGTCCGAGCTCGAATGCGCGCCGACCCGGTAGGTGACATATTCGACCAGCGTCGGCCCGAGATTGCTCCGCGCGCGCTCGGCGGCCCATTTAGCGACCGCGTGGACGGCGAGATAGTCGTTGCCGTCAACCCGCAGCGACGGAATGCCGAAGCCGAGGCCACGCGCGGCGAAGGTGCCGGAGCCGCCGCGGGCAATACCCTGGAAGGTCGAGATCGCCCACTGGTTGTTGACGACGTTGAGCACGACCGGCGCCTTGTAGGTCGAGGCGAAAACCAGCGCCGAATGGAAGTCGGACTCGGCCGTCGAACCGTCGCCGATCCAGGCCGCGGCAATCTTCGAATCGTTGCTGATCGCCGAAGCCATCGCCCAGCCGACCGCCTGGACATACTGCGTCGCCAGATTGCCGGAGATCGAGAAGAAGCCATGCTCCTTCGACGAATACATGATCGGCAGCTGCCGTCCTTTCAGTGGATCGGCCTCGTTCGAATAGATCTGGTTCATCATCGTGACCATCGGATAGCCGTCGGCGATGAGCAGCCCTGCCTGCCGATAGGTCGGAAAATTCATGTCACCCGGCGCCAACGCCTTGCGGAAGGCGCAGCTCACCGCCTCTTCGCCCAGATGCTGCATGTAGAAGGAGGTCTTGCCCTGGCGCTGCGCCATCTGCATGCGCGCGTCGAAGCTGCGCAGCGTCATCATGTGGCGCAGGCCTTCCAGCAATTCGTCGTCGGAAAGCAGGCCGGCCCAGGGTCCTACGGCCCCGCCGGCGCGGTTCAGCACGCGGATGATCGAGAACGCCATGTCGCGGATGGTGCGGGGATCGACATCGATCTCCGGGCGCGGCACCGAGCCGGCCTTGGGGATGGTCACGTTGGAAAAATCCGGCGTCCCGCCTGGCCGCACCTCGGGTTCAGGCACATGGAAGCGCAACATTCCAGAATCGGCCATGACCTTCGTCCTCCAATGTTGCCCGGCCCGATATTTGCACACCGCCAGACCAGTGCCAATTCGTCGGGCAAGGCTTCGGGCCAACAACCGCGCCGGCCAGCACTCGTCAAGATGCAGATATGTCGGCGAAATTTCTTGTCGATCTTCCGCCGCCACGCGCAATTTGGCGCATGATTGCGCCGGGTTTCTCGCCAGATAAGACAACACGTCGGATTGAGGCCTCGCGCGGCGCCCCTTTCCTTCTCCCCTTGTGGGAGAAGGTGTCGCCGAAGGCGACGGATGAGGGGTGTTCCAGCTTGGCAAGGACGGCACTCCGTCCCGCACCCCTCTTCCGTCTCGGCGCTGCGCGCCAATCCAAAAGGAGAGAAGGAAGGAGGAGCAGCGCCGTTCACCCCGCGCCAGCATCATGCTAACCAGAACCCATGGCACAAAAGAAAGGTTATGAGGTCGATTCGTGGTTGGCGCGGCCCGATCCGCGTATCTTGATCGTTCTGCTCTATGGTCCCGATCGCGGGCTCGTCGCCGAGCGGGCAAAAGCCTTTGCCGGCAAAACCGGCCTGCCGTTAGACGATCCGTTCTCGGTGGTCAGGCTGGACGGTTCGGAAGTGGACCGCGACGAGGGCCGCCTGCTCGACGAGGCGCGCACCGTGCCGATGTTTTCGGACCGGCGCCTGCTCTGGGTGCGCAATGCCTCCGGTCAGAAGGCGCTTGCCGACGACATCAAGGCGCTGACCGCGGAGCCGCCGCGTGACGCCATCATCCTGATCGAGGCCGGTGACCTGAAGAAGAACGTCGGCCTGCGCGCCATTGTCGAGGCAGCCGACAACGCGATGGCCTTGCCCTGCTATGCCGACGAGGCCCGGGACATAGACACGGTTATCGATGATGAATTGCGCAAGGCCGGCATGTCGATGACGCTGGAGGCCCGCCAGGCGCTGCGCCGGAACCTCGGTGGTGACCGGCTGGCCTCGCGCGGCGAAATCGAAAAACTGGTGCTCTACGCCCATGGCCAGACCGAAATCGGCCTCGACGATGTCAAGGCGACATCGGGCGACGTCTCCGGCCTCTCCTTCGACGATGCCGTCGATGCCTTGCTCGAAGGCAAAGTCAGCGACTTCGACATAGCCTTCACCCGCCACTGCCAGTCCGGCGGTCAGGCCTTTCTGGTGCTTTCAGCCGCGATGCGGCAGTTGCAGGCGATCCAGGCCATGCGCGGCCTGATGGATGCCGGCGGCCGAAATGCGGCGGCGGTCGTTGCAGCGGCGCGCCCACCGGTGTTTTTCGCTAGGCGAAAGCTGGTGGAGAGGGCTCTCGAACGCTGGAACAGCGAGGCGCTGGGCCGCGCCTTGACCCGCTTGCAGACGGCGGTCCTGCAGACGCGGCGGCGCCCGGATCTCTCGGTCGCGCTGGCACGGCAGGCGTTGCTCGGCATCGCCGTCGAAAGCGCCCGGCTGGGGCAGAGAGCGTGATCCCTTGCGGGGGAGATTGATTGCTCCGACGATTTCGCCAATCGCAAGCATCGCAGAAGAAAGGGGCCGGCGCAGTGGCCACCCTTTTTCCTTATCCATCGACGCGATGCGTAATCCTAAGCCAGAACTTTATTTGCCGGCTAAATATCGCGTTGCCTCAAACGCCTACCGCTCTTGCTTCAAACGCCGGCAGAGCTCGTCGAGCTGGTCCAGTGTCCGATATGCGACGCGAAGCACGCCGCCGCGCTCCTTGTGCTCGATCGTGACAATCATGCCGATCGTGTCGGTCATCAGTTTTTCCAGCGCCAGCGTGTCGGCGTCTTTTTTTTCTGGCGCGCTCACCGGTGGCCGCGCAGCTTTTGCCGTTCCGCCAGCCGGCATCTGCGCCAGCGCTTCGGCCTGGCGCACCGAAAGCCCTTCCTCGACGATCCGCTTGGCCAGTCCGGCCGGGTCCTCTGATGTCACCAATGTGCGGGCGTGACCGGCCGACAGGGCGCCGTCGACCAGCATGTCGCGGATCACGTCGGGCAGCTTCAGTAGCCTCAGCGTGTTGGCGACATGGCTGCGGCTCTTGCCGATCACCTGGCCGAGATCGGCCTGGGTGTAGCCGTGGTCGTCGATCAGCTGCTGATAGCCGAGCGCCTCCTCGACTGGGTTGAGGTCGGTGCGCTGGACATTTTCGATGATCGCGAGTTCCAGCGCCGTGCGATCGTTGACGTCGCGGACAATGATCGGGATATCGCTCAGCCCGGCGCGCTGCGCCGCGCGCCAGCGCCGCTCGCCGGCAATGATCTCATAGCGGCCGGGCTGCGTCGCCGACGGCCGCGCCACCACCGGCTGCACCACGCCATGTTCGCGGATCGACTGGGCGAGATCGGTCAGGTCGGCATCGCCAAAGTGCCGGCGCGGGTTTTTCGGGTTCGGGCTCAGAAACTCGATCGGTACCTTGCCGTCGGCATTCATGCTCTGCTTTTCCACTGCTGCCGGACGATCAATTTCGCCGATCAGCGCGGCCAGTCCCCGCCCCAGTCTTTTTCTCGAAAGGTCTTCGCTCATCGTCTGTCCAGATCGTTTCGGTATCGAATCAGCTTTTGCATGCCGCTATCCGATACCAGTTCCCACTTTAGGGCGACATGCATTAGGCGGCGCGCAATTTGCGCTCGCGGCGGATCACCTCGGAGGCAAGCTGCAGATAGGCCTGACTGCCCGAGCATTTGAGGTCGTAGAGGATCGCCGGCTTGCCGTAGGACGGCGCCTCAGAGACACGCACATTGCGCGGGATGACGGTTTCGTAGACCTTGTCGCCCATATGCGCCCGCACATCCTGCACCACCTGGTTCGCAAGGTTGTTGCGCCCGTCGAACATGGTCAGCACGATGCCCTGGATCGTCAGCTCGGGATTGATTGAACGGCGGACCTGCTCGACCGTCTCCAGCAGCTGGCTCAAGCCTTCAAGCGCAAAGAACTCGCATTGCAGCGGCACCAGCACCGAATCGGCCGCGGCCATCGAGTTCAGCGTCAGAAGATTGAGCGACGGCGGGCAATCGATGAGCACATAGCCAAAATTCGCGGAGCGCTCGGCCGAGGCACGCAAGGCATTGCGCAGCCGCAGCACGCGGTCCGGCGCCGACGCAATCTCCATTTCAATGCCGAGCAGATCAAGCGTCGACGGCACGATCGACAGGCCCGGCACCGCCGTGGGTATCGCCGCCGCCTCCAGATCCAGTTCGCCGGTCAGCACGTCGTAGGACGAAACCGTGCGATCGCGCCGGTCGATCCCCAGCCCCGTGCTGGCATTGCCTTGCGGGTCGAGGTCGACGATCAGCACCTTTTCGCCGATCGCCGCCAGCGCCGTGGCCAGGTTGATGGCCGTCGTCGTCTTGCCGACGCCGCCCTTCTGGTTGGCTACGGTGATGATTCGGGGGCCATTCTTCATCATGGGTCTATGCCAGAAATTCATTCCGAGGTCGCCATAAGCAGATCAGACAAGTCGCAAGTTAGACAGCTCAAGGATGACGCCATGAGCGTCGGTCATGCTGGCATGTTCTACCAGATCGAATGACCATCGTTGAGCGCTTTCTGCCACTTCGGCGCGGTAATCCCGGCCTTTGTGGAACAACCCGCACGCGCCTTTCGTCAGCCACGGCGCCGACAGGTCGAGCAGGACCGGAAGCGACGCCAGCGCCCTGGCCGTGACGATTTGTGGCGCCGAAACAAGCGGATAGGTGTCGGCGATGCGCCGCGCGACAATGCGGGCGGGGAGGTTGAATTGGCCGACGACCGCTTGCAGGAACGATGCCTTTTTCCGATTGCTTTCAACCAGATCGATGCTGGCGCCGTCACGCTCGGCGAGCAGGAAGGCAAGCACAAGGCCGGGAAAACCGCCGCCCGAGCCCAGATCGACCCAGCGCTTCGCGTCTGGCTTGATTCGCGCAAGCTGCGCGCTGTCGAGGATGTGCCGTCGCCAGACATCGTCCATCGTCGATGGCGCCGCCAGGTTTATCCGGCGGTTCCATTTCTGGAAGACCGTCTCAAACTCGACCAGCCGGTCGAATGTTTCACGTGAAACCGGGCCCGCGGCCTCTTTCAGGCTCGACCATGAGGCAGCGCTCACGCAACATCCCTTCGCGAGGCAGCCTCGGCGTTGCGGACATGCGCGACAATGATTGCCAGCGCCGCCGGCGTCATGCCTTCCATGCGCTGGGCGTCGGCGATGGACCGCGGCTGGCGCACCAACATCTTCTGCTTCAGCTCGTTGGACAGGCCGGGAACGGATGCAAAGTCCAGTGAATCCGGGATCAGCCGGCTCTCCTCATGCCTGATTTGTGTGACGTCGGCCTGCTGGCGGTCGAGATAGACTGAATATTTCGCCTCCGTTTCGAGGCGTTCTGCTGTTTTGGCGTCGATGGCGCCAAACTCAGGGGCGACTCGGGCCAGCCAGGCCACATCGACACCCGGATAGGCTAGCAACTCATAGGCGGAGCGGCGCACCCCGTCCCTGTTGACTTCAAGTCCATGGCGCGCGGCCTCGTTGGGGGTCATGGTCGTGCCAAGCGCAA
Organism: Mesorhizobium sp. M9A.F.Ca.ET.002.03.1.2; assembly: GCF_003952365.1. Classification (NCBI taxonomy): domain Bacteria; kingdom Pseudomonadati; phylum Pseudomonadota; class Alphaproteobacteria; order Hyphomicrobiales; family Phyllobacteriaceae; genus Mesorhizobium; species Mesorhizobium sp. M9A.F.Ca.ET.002.03.1.2. The sequence continues at coordinate 1,425,330 of NZ_CP034443.1, forward strand.
GCTTGCGCGCCTTTTCAAGGTCCTGCACGACGTCATTGAACCGTTGCATCCGTTCCGGCGAGGCGATGCCGAGCCTCATGGCCAGCGGCGTCAACCGCTCATCGGCATTGTCCGCCCGCAGCGACAGCCGGAACTCGGCCCGCGAGGTGAACATGCGGTAGGGTTCGGCGATGCCGCGGCTGGTCAGATCGTCGACCATCACCCCGATATAGGCCTCGGTGCGGCTGAGCACGATCTCGTCGCTTGCGGATGCCTGCCGCGCGGCGTTGAGGCCGGCGAGCAGCCCTTGCGCGCCCGCCTCCTCGTAGCCGGTCGTGCCATTGATCTGCCCGGCGAGGAAAAGACCGGAGATTCGCTTGGTCTCGAGCGTCGGCTGCAGTTCGCGCGGATCGACATGGTCATACTCGATGGCGTAACCCGGCTGCAGCATAGTCGCCCGTTCAAGGCCAGGGATGGTCTTGAGAATGTCCAGCTGCACGTCCTCGGGCAGCGATGTCGAAATGCCGTTTGGGTACACGGTGTCATCGTCCAAGCCTTCTGGCTCCAGGAAAATCTGGTGGCCTTCGCGGTCGCCGAACTTGACGATCTTGTCCTCGATGGACGGGCAGTAGCGCGGCCCCACCCCTTCGATCGAGCCGGAATACATGGCGGAGCGGCTCAGATTGCCGCGGATCAGCTCATGCGTCGCCGCGGTTGTGCGCGTGATGCCGCAATGGATCTGCGGGTTCTCGATGCGGTCGGTCAACAGCGAGAACGGCGAGGGATACTCATCCGCCGCCTGGCTCTCCAGCGACGCCCAGTCGACGGTCCTGCTATCGAGCCGCGGCGGCGTGCCCGTCTTCAGCCGCCCGAGCTTGAAGCCCGCGTGCGCCATTGTGGCAGACAGACCGAGGCTGGCCTGTTCGTTCATCCGGCCGGCGACGATCTTCTTCTCGCCAATATGGATCAGCCCGCGCAGGAAGGTACCGGTCGTCAGCACCACCGCGCCGCAAGCAAGCCTGCGGCCTCCTGCCAGCAGGACCGCCGCGATACGCCCATTGGAGATTTCGAAATCCAGTACCTCGCCCTCGACGACGTCGAGATCGTTCTGCTCCCGAATCGCCGCTTGCATGGCAAGGCGATAGAGCTTGCGATCCGCTTGCGTACGCGGCCCGCGAACCGCGGGTCCCTTGCGGCGGTTGAGCAGACGGAACTGGATGCCGGCCGCGTCGGCGACGCGGCCCATCAGCCCGTCCATGGCGTCGATCTCGCGCACCAGGTGCCCCTTGCCAAGGCCGCCGATCGCCGGATTGCAAGACATGACGCCGATCGTGTCGAAGCGCAGCGTCACCAGCGCCGTCCTGGCACCGGCGCGCGCGGCAACGCTGGCCGCCTCGCAACCAGCATGGCCGCCGCCCACCACAACCACATCAAAGTGATCGGTCATTTCAGTGTTCCAGATTCAGAAGTCGCCGACACATGTCCCCGAGAGCCTGCGCTGTCAAGGATGCTCGACGAATCGTTTCACGTGAAACAATGCCGTCTCCGTTGATCGCGCGGTGTTTCACGTGAATCACAGCGCTGATTCCCCGGAAGCAAGCGAAACGCCGGCGGGACAGAGGGGGAACGAAGGATCGCCGCCGCTCCATCTGCATCGCCGCGTTCTTCCCGATCCAAAAATGTTTCACGTGAGTCATTTGCCGATGCAGAACTGCGCGAAGATGACGTCCAACATATCCTCGACATCGACAGCTCCGACGATCCGGCCAAGCCGATCCGCCGCCAGGCGCAATTCCTCAGCCCGCAGCTCCTGCACACGTTCATCCCCTGCCACCGCCGCAAGCAGAAAGCGTTTCGTCTCATTGAGGAGTTCGACGTGCCGCAGCCGCGACGGCAGGATATCGCCGGCCTGGCCAACCTGCGCCGCGGCGCGACGGCCGATCTCCGCCAGCAATTCCGCCAGCCCGGTGCCGTCCTTGGTCGAGATAGCCGCGTCGTAATGCGTCGCCGACGTCGATGATCTATCCTGCAGCAAATCGGCCTTCGTCCCGATCCTCAGTGTCGGAATATCGGCTGGTATTGAGCCGATCGGGACCGGGTCCACCATATCCTCCAGCACGAGCAACAGATCGGCAGTCCCAGCCTTGCTCCTTGCCTTTTCGATGCCGATGGCTTCGATCCTGCCGGGAGCCTCGCGCAGGCCGGCCGTATCGGTCACTCTGACGCGCATGCCCTCCAGATCCAGCACCACTTCGAGCAGATCGCGGGTCGTGCCGGGCACTTCCGTAACGATCGCCGCCTCACGTCGTGCCAGCGCATTAAACAGGCTTGATTTCCCGGCATTCGGCGCGCCAAGAATGACGGCTTCGAACCCGTCGCGGATGATTTCGGCGGCCCGGAAGCCATCGACATGACGTTCGATCTCGCCGATCATCGCCCGGACGTCCGCCCAGACCGTCTCCGCAACGGAACCGGGCACGTCGTCTTCGTCGGCAAAATCGATCTCGGCCTCGATCATCGCCCGCGCGTGGATAAGCCGCCGGCGCCAACCCAGATAGAGCTCGCTCTGCACACCTTCGGCATTCTGCACGGCAAAGCGCCGCTGTGCCTCGGTTTCGGCGTTGACGAGATCGGCCAGCGCCTCTGTCTCGACCAGATCGATCTTGCCGTTGAGAAAGCCGCGGCGGGTGAACTCGCCCGGCTCGGCATGCCTGACACCGTCAAAGCCGGCGATCGTCTCCAATATCTTTGCCACGACCGCGCGCCCGCCATGGATATGGAACTCGGCGATGTCTTCACCAGTGAAGCTGTTCGGGCCGGCAAAGAAAACGACCAGGCCACTGTCGAGCACCGATCCATCGGGCGCCCTCAACTTGCGATAGGCTGCCACGCGGTTCTTGACCGTCGAACCGGCAATCGTTTCGACCACGAATCGACTTTGTGGACCGGAGATGCGGACCACGGCCACGCCCGCGGGCAGGCGGCCGCTCGACAAGGCAACAATGGAATCACCTGAAATCATTTGCCGACCCAGCACAACCGCCCTAGCTTCGCTTACTCATTGAAACACGCCGAGCGCCTAACAACCGTGACATTGCCCGCACAAAATCTGCTTGCCGAAGAGGCCAGCCCCTATCTGCAACAGCATAGCGGCAACCCTGTGCACTGGCGGGCGTGGTCCCCGGCTTCGCTCGCCGAAGCAAGGGCGCTGGAGCGGCCAATCCTGCTCTCGGTCGGCTACGCCGCCTGCCACTGGTGCCACGTCATGGCGCATGAGAGCTTCGAGAACAACGACGTCGCCGCCGTCATGAACCGTCTCTTCGTCAATATCAAGGTGGATCGCGAAGAGCGACCGGACATCGACCAGATATACATGGCGGCGCTGTCCTCAATGGGAGAGCAGGGCGGGTGGCCACTGACCATGTTCCTGACGCCAGACGGAAAGCCCTTCTGGGGTGGTACCTATTTTCCGCGTGAGGCCCGTTATGGTCGCCCAGGCTTCGTCCAGGTGCTGGAGGCGGTTGACAAGGCGTGGCGCGAGAAGAAAGAAAGCGTTAACCAAAGCGCTGACGGCCTGACCACACATGTCGAGGCGCGGCTGGCGAGCGCTCATCCCAAGGCGGTACTCGACCGCGAGACGCTCGCGACACTCGCCAACGGCATCGACGGCATGATCGACAGGGAATTGGGCGGCCTGCGCGGCGCGCCCAAATTCCCCAACGCGCCCTTCATGCACACGCTCTGGCTGTCCTGGCTGCGCGACGGGACCACAGTCCATCGCGACGCCGTCCTGCTCAGCCTCGAAAAGATGCTGGCGGGCGGGATCTACGACCATATCGGCGGCGGGCTTAGTCGCTATTCGACCGACGCCGAATGGCTGGTGCCGCATTTCGAAAAAATGCTCTACGACAACGCGCAGCTCATTCGGCTGTGCAATTGGGCCTATGCGGCGAGCGGCAACAATTTGTTCCGGGTGCGAATCGAAGAGACTGTTCGTTGGCTTCTGCGCGAGATGCGCGTCGATGGCGGTGCGTTCGCCGCCAGCCTCGACGCCGACAGCGAGGGCGAGGAGGGGCTGTTCTACACCTGGGGCAGGGATGAAATAGAAACCGCTCTCGGCTACGAATCATCCTTGTTTTTCAAACACTTCACGCTCTCCAGCCCGCATGGCTGGGAGGGCAAACCGATCATCCACCAAACCGACGAGCAGCAAACGCAAAGCGTAGTGGATCGTGACCGGCTCATCCCGCTCAAGGAAAAATTGCTGGCAGCCAGGGACCAACGCGTCGGACCGGGGCGTGACGGCAAAGTCCTGACCGATTGGAATGGCTTGGTGATCGCGGCCCTCGCCGAGGCCGGGCGCGCCCTGAAACGGATCGACTGGATCGAGGCGGCCGAACAGGCCTTTGCTGCCACTGCTAGCGCCGGCCGGGACGGCCGCTTGCCGCATTCGATGCTTGGCGCAAAAAAGCTTTTCCCGGCGCTGTCGAGCGACTACGCCGCCATGACCAACGCTGCGATCTCGTTGTTCGAAGCGACGGGCACATCGAACTACGCCGATCTGGCCGGCCAATTCATCGCGCAGCTCGACCAATGGCATCGCGACGACGACAACACAGGTTACTATCTGACCGCGTCGGACAGCACGGATGTGCCGATCCGCATAAGAGGTGATGTCGACGAAGCCGTTCCTTCAGCCACCGGCCAGATCATCGAGGCCCTGGTCCGGCTGTCTTCCCTTACCGGCGATCTTGATCTGCAGGAAAAGGCCTGGAGGGCCGCTGAACATGCGGCCGGTCGTGCGGCGCATCAGGCCTACGGCCAGGCGGGCATCGTCAACGCCTGTGCCCTGGCGATCGAGCCGTTGAAACTGGTCATCGTGGACAGTTCGGAGAATCCACAGCTCGTTCCGGTCGCGAATCGAAATCCGGACCCGCGCCGGGTCGAAATCGTCGTGCCGGTCGGCGCGGAAGCGAATCGACCGACGCTACCTGGCGGTATCCTGCCGCCAACCGACAAGCCGGGTGCCTGGCTCTGCACCGGGCAGGCCTGCCTGCCGGTGATCACTAATCCCGAGGATCTGGAGCGCCTCTTGCGCCGGCGGTAGCGAAGTTCGAATTCGTCATCCCAGGGTGAAACAAGGAGCGAAGCGACGCGGCGAAGACCCTGGGATCCATGCCGTTCCTTCCGAGCGTCGCAACGATCCAGGTTCTGCTTCGCCGCGTCCGCCGACTGGTGTCGCGGCATGGATCCTCGGATCAAGCCCGAGGAAGACGAAGGCGAGGGTACTCCTCGCCAAGAACCTACGTATTCATCGAATCGAAGAAGTCCGCGTTGGTCTTGGTCTGCTTGAGCTTATCAATCAGGAACTCGATCGCATCGGTCGTTCCCATCGGCGCCAGAATGCGGCGCAGCACGAAGATCTTCTGCAGGTCGGCGCGCGGAACCAGCAGGTCTTCCTTACGGGTACCGGATTTCAAAATGTCCATGGCCGGATAGATGCGCTTATCGGCCACCTTGCGGTCGAGCTGGATTTCGCAGTTACCAGTGCCCTTGAACTCTTCGAAGATGACTTCATCCATGCGGCTGCCGGTATCGATCAGCGCGGTGGCGATGATGGTCAGCGAGCCGCCTTCTTCGATGTTGCGGGCGGCGCCGAAGAAGCGCTTCGGCCGCTGCAGCGCGTTGGCGTCGACACCGCCGGTCAGCACCTTGCCGGAGGACGGCACCACGGTGTTGTAGGCGCGGCCAAGGCGAGTGATCGAATCGAGCAGGATAACGACGTCGCGGCCATGTTCGACCAGGCGTTTGGCCTTCTCGATCACCATTTCGGCGACCTGGACGTGGCGCACCGCCGGCTCGTCGAAGGTCGAGGAAATCACCTCGCCTTTCACCGAGCGCTGCATGTCGGTTACTTCTTCCGGTCGCTCGTCGATCAGAAGCACGATGAGGTAGCATTCCGGATGGTTGGCCGTTATCGAGTGCGCGATGTTCTGCATCAGCACCGTCTTGCCGGTACGCGGCTGCGCGTTGATCAACGCGCGCTGGCCCTTGCCGATCGGCGCCACCAGATCGATGACGCGCGCCGAGATGTCCTTGCTGGTCGGATTGTCGATCTCCATCCTGAGCCGCGAGGTCGGATAAAGCGGCGTCAGATTGTCGAAATGGATCTTGTGGCGGATCTTTTCCGGGTCGTCGAAATTGATCGTGTTGACCTTGAGCAGGGCGAAATAGCGCTCGCCTTCCTTCGGGCTGCGGATCGGACCTTCGACGGTATCGCCGGTCTTCAGCGAGAACCGACGGATCTGCGATGGCGAAATATAGATATCGTCGGGACCCGGCAGATAATTGGCATTGGCTGAGCGCAGGAAACCGAAGCCGTCCTGCAGCACTTCGACGACGCCGTCGCCGATGATCTCGATATCCTGCGTCGCCAGCTTCTTCAGGATCGCGAACATCAGTTCTTGCTTGCGCATGACGCTGGCGTTCTCGACCTCGAGCGATTCGGCATAGGCGATCAGCTCTGGTGGTTTCTTGTTCTTGAACTCTGTGAGTTTCATTTCTTGCATAGACGGACTCTGAATGAGCTTTGGGGAAAATATCGGCGGGATGCGATAAATGCCGGGCGCGGCCGAAAGCGATAATGGGCGGCGGCGCATGACGGGAAGGAAGACCCGTCTTTTATCGTCGGTCGATTGAAAGAGCAAGCCGCCTTTTGCAGGTCACCGAAGCCTTAAAACGGCTTCACGATGACCAGAACGACGATGACGATCATCAGCAATGTGGGGATCTCGTTGACGATCCGCCAGTGCCTCGCCGGTTTTTCATTGCGGTCCTCGGCGAATTTGCGCACCGCGCCTGCCAGGTAGCCATGAACGGCGGAAAGCCCAAGCACCGCGGCGATCTTGGCATGCAGCCAACCGCCCTGAAAACCAAAGCCTTTCCAGGCAAGCCAAAGGCCGAATACCCAGGTGACGGTCATGGCCGGATTGATTATGCCGCGCAGCAGGCGCCGCTCCATCACCTTGAAGGTTTCCGACTGGACGGAACCTTTTTCCGCTTCGACATGATAGACCAGTAATCGCGGCAGATAGAGCATGCCGGCCATCCAGGAGATGACGGCGATGACATGGATCGCTTTCGCCCAGGGATAGAAATCATCCGGCCCGAAGAGGAACAAAAGCCCGGCAAGCACGAGGAAAACGGCAATCGTAATTGCCGCGCGACGCATCGCCTCCCCACCGCTATTGGTGCCGCCCATCATCGTCATGACGCGCCCCGCACCATTTTCATCATGGCCTCGACATGCGCGATGGGCGTCTCAGGCGTGATGCCATGGCCTAGATTGAAGATCAGCGGCCCACCGCTTAACGCCCCGAGGATCGCCTCGACGCCGTCGGCAAGCGCCTTGCCGCCGGCCACCAGCCGCAACGGATCGAGATTGCCCTGCACGGCACCATTGCGCTGCAGCTCCCGCGCTGTCGTCAACGGCACGGTCCAGTCGAGGCCCAGCCCCGTCACGCCGGTCTTCTGGCGGTAACTCCGGTAGTGGCCACCGGCACCTTTGGGAAAGCCAATGATCGGAACGTTGGGGTGCACGGCCCGAACCTGCCTGACGATCTCCGCCACCGGCCTGACGCAAAAGGCCTCGAAGGAAACTTCATCGAGAACGCCGGACCACGAGTCAAATATCTGCACCACATCGGCGCCGGCTTCGATCTGGCGGATGAGATAAGCCGCCGAATGATCGGCGAGCACCTTCAGCAGCTGCGAAAAAGCTACCGGCTCGCGATAGGCGAACAGTCGCGCCGGCGCCTGGTCGGGCGTACCGTGGCCAGCGATCATGTAGGTCGCCACCGTCCAAGGCGCGCCGCAGAAGCCGATCAGCGTCGTTTCATCGGGCAGTTTTGTGCGCAATCGCCTAACCGTCTCGTAGACCGGTTCGAGATTCACGTGAAACGTTTCACCATCCAGAGCCGCGATTTCCGTGGCCGAGATCGGCGTCAACAACGGCCCACGTCCTTCCTCGAAGCGCACGTCGCGGCCCAGCGCATGCGGCACGACAAGGATATCGGAAAACAGGATCGATGCATCGAAGCCGAAGCGCTCGATCGGTTGCAGCGACACTTCCACGGCAAGATCGGGATCGTAGCAAAGATCGAGGAACGATCCGGCCCGCCTGCGTGTCTCCCGATATTCCGGCAGATAGCGACCGGCTTGCCGCATCATCCAGAGCGGCGGGGGAGATACCGTCTTGCCTTTCAGCACGTCCAGCATGATGCGGTTTTCAGGCATTCGGCGCTCGCCTCTCCGGTGTAGTGAACTTGGTGGCATGCAGCCAATCGCGAACGTTGGCGATCGGCAACGAAAGGCCGATCCGCAGCGACCGTTCATCATCTCTTTTAGGCCTGGTCAAAGAGTCAAATCCTCTGCCTCTCCAGGCTTCTCTATAATCAAATATTCTATTTCTAAGAATCTTCTGATTCTAAGAGTCTGTTGGTTGTGGTGGTTGTCACCTGTCCCGCTTTGCCCCGACAAAGACCAGCCAGCATATTGTCGCGTGCTTCCCCGAAGGGATTGTAGGACTTTGTGGAAGACCGGGAATCTCCGGCTGGAGTCAATGAGTTATCGCCGGCCCAAAGAAAATGACCCTGTGGATGGAGCCGGGGCAAAAAAGCCCGTCCACTGACTTGTCCCCAGTCGCCCGACGAAGCCGACAGCGCATCGAATTGTGGACAAGCCGCCATCTGATACAGTCGTTCCAAACCGGCCGCTCTTTCCGATCGACCTTATCCACATCGGCCCACAGCTTGGAACGAACCCCTGTGAACAAACCCCAGAGCTTCTTTCACCTTCACCTGATTTCCGATGCCACCGGTGAAACGCTGCTGGCGGCCGGCCGCGCGGCTTCCGCGCAATACAAGGATGCGCGCGCCATCGAGCATATCTATCCGCTCATCCGCACCGAAAAGCAGGTGACGAAAGTGTTCGAGGACATCGAGGAGGAGCCGGGCATCATCCTTTATACGGTCGTAGATCAGAACCTTGCCCGCGGCATCGACGAACGCTGCGCGGCCATGGGCCTGCCTTGCGTTTCCGTGCTGGAACCGGTGCTGGCTGTGTTCCAGTCCTATCTCGGCACGCCGGCCGGTCGCCGCGTCGGCGCCCAGCATGTCCTCGATGCCGAATATTTTCGTCGCATTGACGCGCTCAACTTCACTATGGAGCATGATGACGGCCAACTGCCGGCCAATATGGATGACGCCGACATCGTGCTCATCGGCATCTCGCGCACCTCGAAGACGCCGACCAGCATCTATCTCGCCAATCGCGGCATCAAGACAGCCAACATCCCGATCGTGCTCGGCGTGCCGGTGCCGGAAAGCCTGGTCAATGCCAGGACGCCGCTGATCGTCGGGCTGATCGCCACCGCCGAGCGCATCTCGCAGGTCCGCCAGAACCGCATCCTCGGTAACACCAGCGCCTATGAACCGACCGACTATGTTGATCGCGCCGCGATCACCGAGGAACTCGCCTATGCCCGCCAGATCTGCACCCGGCATGGCTGGCCGATGATCGACGTCAGCCGCCGCTCGATCGAAGAGACGGCGGCGGCGATCGTTGCCCTGCGCGGCAAGACACGCTAGGGCATGTCGATATTCAGGTGATGCCGGCCTGCGAACGGCGGTTTCCTGCGATTCCGGTACTCAGGGACCCAAATGTCCGCTCCGTTCCGGTTCTCGGAACCCACCATTCTCGGCGCGGCCTGACCTGAATCTCAACACACCCTCGGCGAGTGCCAAAATCGGGCGCGAAAAAATCATGACCGAAAAAATCATCCTTGCTTCGGGAAGTCCGTTCCGCAAGGCGATGCTCGTCAATGCCGGCGTTGCCATCGAGGCGGTCCCGGCGGAAGTCAATGAGCGCGCGCTTGAGGCGCCACTAAAAGACAGCGGTGTTTCGCCGGAGGATGTCGCCCTGGTGCTTGCCGAGGCCAAGGCCACCGAGGTCAGCGAGCGAAAGCCCGGCGCCCTGGTGCTCGGCTGCGACCAGACGCTGTCGCTCGGCGACGAAGTGTTTCACAAACCGGCCGACATGGAAGGCGCGCGCCGCCATCTGCTGGCGCTGTCTGGCAAGACCCATCAGCTCAACAGTGCCGTGGTGCTCGCCCGCGACGGCGCTGTTCTGTGGCGGCATGTCAACGTCGCCAGCCTGACCATGCGAAAGCTGGATCCGGCCTTCATCGGCCGCCATCTGGCGCGCGTCGGCGCCAAGGCGCTATCCAGCGTCGGCGCCTATCAGATCGAGGGCGAGGGCATCCAGCTGTTCGAAAAGATCGAGGGCGACTATTTCACCATCGTCGGACTGCCGCTTCTGCCCGTCCTGGCCAAGCTGCGCGACCTCGGAGCCATCGATGGCTGAGACCGCGAAAAAGGCCTTCGTCGCCGGCCACCCGGTCGCCCATTCGCGGTCGCCGAATATCCATGGCTACTGGCTGGCGACATACGGCATCGACGGTAGCTACCGGGCTATCGACGTTGCGCCGGACGATTTTGCCGATTTCGTTAGGACGCTCGAGGCGAACGGCTACCGTGGCGGCAACGTCACCATCCCACACAAGGAGGCCGCCTTCGCGTTGGCGGCGCGCCGTGACGATGCTGCCGAGCAAATCGGCGCGGTCAACACGCTGTGGTTCGAAGGCGGCGATTTGTGGGGCGGCAACACCGACGCTCATGGCTTTGCCGCCAATCTCGACGAGCATGCGCCGGGCTGGGCCGCAAACGGCCCGGCCGTGGTGCTCGGCGCCGGCGGCGCCTCCCGCGCGGTCATCCATGCGCTGATTGAGCGCGGGGTTGGCGACATCCGCATCGTCAACCGGACGCTCGCTCGCGCCGTGGAGCTGCGCGACCGCTTCGGCGCCGGGATCTCGGCCCACGGCACGGCCGCGACCGGCGAATTGCTTGCCGATGCCGGCCTGCTGGTCAACACCACGGCGCTCGGCATGCATGGCAATGAGGGCCTGTCCGCCGATCCGGCCAGGCTGCCGGACCATGCCATCGTCACCGACATTGTTTATGTACCGCTGGAAACGCCGTTGCTGGCCGCAGCCAAAGCGCGGGGCCTGAAGACAGTCGACGGGCTCGGCATGCTGCTGCACCAGGCGGTGCCCGGCTTCGAGCGCTGGTTCGGCATCAGGCCGCAGGTCACCGCCGAATTGCGGCGGATGATCGTCGCCGATCTCGGTGCCCAAGGAATGACCAAGGAATGAAAACATGATCGTGCTCGGCCTCACCGGATCGATCGGCATGGGCAAGTCGACCACGGCAAAGATGTTTGCCGAGGCCGGCGTGCCCGTCCACGATTCAGACGAGACGGTGCACCGCCTCTACGCCGGCAAGGCGGCTCCGCTGGTGGAAGCGGCTTTTCCCGGAACCACCCTTTCCGGGGCGGTCGACCGCAAAAAGCTGGCCGAGCGGGTGCTCGGCGATGCCGCCGCGCTGAAAAGGCTGGAAGCCATCATCCACCCGCTCGTCCGTGCCGACGCCGATGCCTTCCTGGCGAGGAAGCGTGCCGCCGGCGCACCGCTTGTCGTTCTCGACATCCCGCTGCTGTTCGAAACCGGCGGCCGCGGCCGCGTCGACAAGGTCGTGGTCGTCACAGCCTCGGCCGAAATCCAGCGCGCCCGCGTGCTGGCGCGGCAGGGTATGACGGAAAAGAAGCTGGCGTCGATCCTGGCCAGGCAGGTTCCCGACGCCAAAAAGCGCGAGGCCGCCGATTTCGTCATCGACACCGGACAAGGTTTTGAAGCCGCCCGCGCGGCGGTCGATGCGATCGTCGCCGAACTGGTCGGGGATAAAGCAGGCGGGCCTGCTTAACGACGCTTGCGTCAGGCGTAATATGTTGCCATTTTGTTCACGAGTATGATTCCCGAAATGAGAACGGTTTCGGTTAGAATAAAGCCGAAACCAAATGGACTGATTCGATGCGCGAGATCATCTTCGATACGGAAACCACCGGTCTCGATTCCCGCGAGGACCGCGTTATCGAGCTTGGCTGCATCGAGCTAGTCAATCGTTTCCCGACCGGCCGTACCTTCCACCACTACATCAATCCGCAAGGACGTCCGATTCATGCTGAGGCGCAGGCCGTTCATGGCATCAGCGCTGCCGATCTCGCGGGCAAGCCGACCTTCAGCGACATCGCCGAGGAGTTTCTCGCCTTCATCGACGGCGCGAAGCTGGTCGCCCATAATGCCACTTTCGATATCGGCTTCCTCAATGTCGAATTCAGCCGGCTTGGCCATCCTATTGTCGACCCCGGGCGTGTCGTCGACACACTAGCGCTGGCACGCCGCAGGCACCCGATGGGTCCCAATTCGCTGGATGCGCTGTGCCGGCGCTACGGTATCGACAATGCCCGTCGCACCAAGCACGGCGCGCTGCTCGATTCGGAATTGCTGGCCGAGGTCTATATCGAGCTTATCGGCGGCAAGCAGGCGGCGCTTGTTCTCGACAGTGCCACAGCGCCGGCCGCCGGAAGGAGAAACGTCGACGATATCGACATCATCATCGGCATCCGGCCGATAGCGCTATCAACTCGTCTGACCGATGCAGATCGTATAGCTCACGCGAGCATGGTCGGCACGCTCGGCGAAAAGGCGCTCTGGCTACGCGTCGCCCCGGAAGCGAGCTCTGTGGCACAGTGATTTTGACTGTCCCGCCGACTTCTCAACAAAAAAGCCCGGCGCGAGGCCGGGCTTCTCAAACGCTACCGAGATAACTTTCTCAGCTCGCCTTGACCTTGCCGGCGGCCTGGTCCTCGGCCAACTTTTGCTGGAACATCTGAGCGAAATCGATCGGGTCGAGCATCAGGGGCGGGAAGCCCCCATTGCGCGTTGCTTCGGCAATGATCTGCCTGGCGAACGGGAACAGCAGCCGCGGGCATTCGATGAACAGGAGCGGCAGCATGTGCTCCTGCGGGAAGCCGCTGATGGCGAACACGCCGCCATAGACCAGCTCGACGTTGAACAGCACTTCCTGATCAAAGGACGCCTTGGCGTTCAGCGTCAAATTGACGTCGAACTGCTTGTCCGAAAGCGGGTTGGCGTTGACATTGACGTTGATGGCGATGCCGGGGGCCTTGTCGCGGCCGCGCAGCGAGTTCGGCGCCCCGGGGCTTTCGAAGGAAAGGTCCTTCACATATTGGGCGAGCACGTTGAGCGAAGGCTGCGCCGCGTTGCCGTTGCCACTGGCTGCGCCGGTCGGCGCGTCGTCTTTGCTGGCCATAAGCCGTGTCCTTTTGCCTGGGCAGCGTTGCTGACCGGATTGAAATCGGGCGTTCGCTACCATGGTCGGCATGACAAGACAAGGTTTGCCGACCTACTCGTTCCCGAGGCGTTTTCCGACCTACTCGTCCTTGAGGCGGCGCCAGGGAGAATTGTGATCCGGTCCGCGCCGGTAATCGTCGTCGCGCGAATAGTCGCCGTCGTCGAGATCGATGATCTTGTCGCGCGGCCTCGCCCGGAACCCGCCAGTGCTGAAATCGGTCGCCAGCACGATGCGGCCTTTCAACAGGCGCCAGGCAAGGTCGCGGACCGGCGGCAGGAACAGCAGAATGCCGAAAATATCTGTTATGAAGCCCGGAATGATGAGCAGGATCGCTGCCAGCACGATCATGGCGCCATGCGCGAGCTGGCGGCTAGGATCGCGTCCGGCGTCCATTTCGGCACGCACCCGGGTCATGACGCCGAAACCCTGGTGCCGCAACAATAGCGCACCGGCTATGCTCGAAGCCAGCACCAAGCCAACCGTCGCCAGTGCGCCGACCTGGCGGCCGACAATGACGAAACCGGCGATCTCCAGAAGCGGAAGCGCGATGATGAACAGGGGAAGCAGCGAAATACGCAAATCTTGACCGATCGTTTCCATGTTTTGCCGGCCGGCGAGCAATCGCCGCTGGCACTGGACCTTTTAGATAGGTATGCCTGCCTTTGATTTGAATGATTGCAGCTTGCGTTCTATATGCTTTGAATGTTGAACGCTATGCGACCGCGGCTATTTGCCAGCAGGGCGGTCCGGCCGGAGTAGGGATTGATTGGCGGAAGATATGGGATTCTTCGACTTCGGCACGATTTTCTTTCTGGTTGCGGCGGTTGTGATCTTTTTCCAGCTGCGCAATGTGCTCGGCCGCCGCACCGGCAGCGAACGTCCGCCCTTCGATCCCTATACGGCGGGCCGGACGCGCGAGGACGCTGCCCAGAAATCCGAGAACGTCGTCTCGCTGCCGCGCAAGCGAGCGCCGGGAGAGCCGGCAGTTGACGCCTACGCGGCGATCGACGCCTTCGCCAAGCCTGACACGGATCTCAACAAGGGCCTGCGCACGATCAAGGACAATGATCCGGCATTCGACCCGAAGACCTTCGTCGACGGCGCCAAGATGGCCTATGAGATGATCGTCATGGCCTATGCCGATGGCGACCGCAAGACGCTGAAGAACCTGTTGTCGCGCGAGGTCTATGACGGCTTTGTCGCGGCCATTGGCGACCGCGAGGCGAAATCGGAAAAGATCCAGTCTTCCTTCGTCGGCATCGACAAGGCCGACATCGTTTCCGCCGAGATGAAGGGCGGCGAGGCGCATATCACGCTGCGCATCGTCAGCGAACTGATTTCGGCGACGCGCGACAAGGCCGGCGCCGTCATTGACGGCGATCCTGAAACCGTCGCCGAGGTCAAGGACGTCTGGACCTTTGCCCGCGACACGCGCTCGCGCGACCCGAACTGGAAGCTCGTCGCCACCGAAGAAGAAGACTGAACTGGACGGCGGCGAGGCCTGTCGTGTCGCTTTCTCAGGCGTTCAGTGAAAAGTCCTTTGGCGATCTGCCCGGTTGGGATGAGGATGACCATCTCCCTGCCTTCGCCGCCTTTCGCCGCTCGGCCCTTTATGTGCTGACCAAGCCCTATCGTTCCGGCGGGCTCGGTATCGACTTCAACGCCTTCACCGAGGCTTACGCTGCAGCCCGCACCGTTTCGCCAACGGACCGGGCGCAAGCCCGCGCCTTCTTCGAGCGTCATTTCGTCCCGGCACACATAAGGCCGGAAAACGGAGGCGCCGGCCTCGTCACCGGCTTCTATGAACCCGTGGTCGATGCTTCACCGGTGCGAACCGAACGATTTACAGTGCCGCTGCTGTCGCGCCCGGCCGATCTCGTCGACATCGACGACGCCAATCGGCCGCCCGGCCTGGATCCCTATCTCGCCTTCGGCCGGGAAACACCGGGCGGACCGGTCGAGTATTTCGACCGTGGCGAGATCGAGCGCGGCGCGCTCGCTGGCAAGACTGTAGCCGGCAAGCGCCTGGAAATCGCCTGGCTCGCCGACAAGGTCGACGCCTTCTTCATCCACGTCCAGGGTGCAGCTAGGCTCACCATGACCGACGGCCGGCTTTGCCGCGTCACCTATGCCGCCAAATCCGGCCAGCGTTTCACTGGGCCGGGCCGGATCCTGAGTGAAACAGGCGAGATCCCGCTAGAGAAGGTGACCATGCAGTCGATTCGCGCCTGGTTCAAGGCGCATCCGGATCGCATCGACGAGATCCTATGGCGCAACCGCTCGTATATTTTCTTCCGTGAGGTGGTGGTCGACGATCCGGAACTTGGCCCGATCGCTGCCGCCAAGGTGCCGCTGACGCCGGGCCGCTCCATCGCTGTCGATCGTCTGCTCCATACATTCGGCACGCCGCTCTACATCGATGGGCCGTCGCTGACCGCTTTCGACAGAAAGCCATTCCGTCGGCTGATGATCGCACAGGATACCGGCTCGGCCATCACCGGGCCGGCCCGCGGCGACCTGTTCGCCGGAACGGGAAACGCGGCCGGCGAGATCGCCGGGGTCGTCCGCAACCCCGCCGATTTCTATGCGCTGATACCGCGTCCGCTTGTTTCGGGAGCGGGGCGATGACCCGGCGCATCGACAGGCTGAGTGAGGACGACCGGGTCCTGTGGAACCTGGTGGCGCGCACGGCCAAGCCGCTGAAGGGCAGGACCGCCATTGGTAGTCGGGACATCGGCCCGGATGTCGGTGACGAGACCAAGCCACCGCCGCGTGTCCAGGCTATGGCTCCTGCTGCGGCGGCAAAGGCAAAGACGCAACATGTTTCGCATGCGCTTGACGAACCGACGCTGGAAAAGCTGTCGAAGGGCCGGCTGCCGATAGAAGGCCGCGTCGACCTGCACGGCCTGACCCAGGACGAAGCCTATTCGCTGCTGTTTTCCTTCCTGCACCGGGCGCATGCCGGCGGCATCCGCTACGTGCTGGTCATCACTGGCAAGGGCTCGTCGTCGGGCGGCGACGGCGTCTTGCGGCGCGCCGTGCCGGCCTGGCTGTCGACACCCGCATTCAGGCCGCTCGTCTCCAGCCACGACCATGCCGCTCGCAACCATGGCGGCTCGGGCGCGCTCTACGTCCGCCTGCGGCGCGCGCGCCCATAAGGATGCGCCCATGAGGATGCGCTTGTGACCCCGTTCGGTGAAAAACTTCGCGCACTGCGAAGTGAACGTGGCGTCAGTCAGAAAGCCATGGCCGAGGCGATCGGCGTCAGCGCCGCCTACCTATCGGCGCTGGAGCATGGCCGCCGTGGCGCGCCGACCTGGACGTTGATCCAGAAGATCATCGGCTATTTCAACGTCATATGGGACGATGCGGAAGAGCTCGCGCGGCTAGCCGAGGCCTCGCACCCGAGGGTAAAGCTCGACACGTCGGGCCTCACCCCAGCCGCCACCGAGCTCGCCAATCTTCTGGCCGAAAACATCGAAAAACTCGACGAAACGGAGCTTCGCCGCATCACCGCATCGATCCGCGCTGCGCTCGGCAAATAGCGGGGCGCCGGCGGGACAGTTCCCCTCTGCCCTGCTCGCCAGAAACTCTACTGGACCGCGCCGACCAGAACCTGCTGGCCGTCGCGGATCGAGACCCACCGGCCGGTATTGTCGGTCGCCTGCCGCTTGAGGAAGCGGTATCCGGTCCGGTCCCATGAGCGGACCTTTTCGTTCAGATTGTCGAGGACGTAGTCGCCTCTGCTTGTGCGCACCGTCAGCACTGCATGGCCCTCGCCGTCGGGCTTGCGCACGACGGTCATCAGAAGATTGGCGTAGGACACGCCCATGCGGTTCAATTCGCGGCGCTTTTCCAGGACATAATCCTCACAGTCGCCAATGCCCTTGACGGGATAGGCCCAGACCTCGTCCCTGCCGTAAATGTCATAGTCGCTCATCGCCTTGACCGTGGCATTGACCTTGGCGTTGACACTGAGCAACTTGCGCCACAGCGCGCCGGTCATGGTGGCGGGGGCGAGATTGCCCGGGTGGATCGAGCATTCGGCCGGGTTGGTCTTGCAGAAATCGTAATGGCCGATCGGCTGCGATGTCGGGCCGCCGGTTGCCATTGGTCCGGCCGCCGAAGCCGCCGTCGCCCAGCCTCCCGAAATCACCAGCCCGGCTACCCCGCACACGCGCAGCTTTCGCGCCAACATTGAGGAAATCATTGTCCCCGCTCACCCTTGTTTTTTATTAACGAAAGGTTAAAGGCGATCTGCAGCCCGTGTCAATTATGCAAAGGGCCAGATTTGCGACATGGTTACCCGGACGGCCGGGAAAGCGGCTATTGTGCAACAGATCGACTGGACGGGCACAAACCCCCTACTTTTTGGCGGTGCGGACCAGCTTGGGCTTCACCGCAACGCGGGTCAGGCGGCCATAGCTGGTGATGAAGTCGACGATGCGCGGCACGATTTCGGAGCGGAAGCGCGAGCCGTTGAAGACGCCGTAATGGCCGACCGCAGGCTGCATATAGTGGGCGTGCCTGTCCGCGGGGATATTGACGCACAAATCGTGTGCGGCCTGGGTCTGGCCGAGGCCGGAAATGTCGTCGTTCTCGCCCTCGACCGTGAACAGGGCAACATTGCGGATCGCCGAGGGGTCGATGAGTACGCCGCGATGCATCATCTCGCCCTTGGGCAAGGCGTGGCGGACAAACACGGTGTCGACCGTCTGCAGGTAAAACTCCGCCGTCAGATCCATCACCGCCAGATATTCGTCGTAGAAGTCGCGGTGCTTCTCGGCACTGTCGCCATCATGCTTCACCAGATGCATGAAGAAGTCCTTGTGGGCGATGATGTGGCGGTCGAGATTCATGCTCATGAAACCGGAAAGCTGCAGGAAGCCGGGATAGACCTCGCGGCCGAAACCCGGCACCGGCCAGGGCGCCTGCATGATGACGTTGTCGCGGAACCAGTCGATGCCCTTTTCCTCGGCCAGAAGATTGACCGCAGTCGGATTGCGGCGGGTGTCGATCGGCCCGCCCATCAGCGTCATCGTCGAGGGAACGAACGGATCGCCTCGCGTTTCCATCAGCGCCACCGCCGCCAGCACCGGCACCGAGGGCTGGCACACCGCCATGACATGGGTGTCGGGGCCTAGCGCATGCAGCATATCGACAATGTAGTCGATATAGTCGTCGAGGTCGAAGCTGCCCTCGCTGAGCGGCACCATGCGGGCATCGACCCAGTCGGTGATGTGCACATCGGCATGGGGCAGCATCGCCTCGACCGTGCCGCGCAACAGCGTCGCGTAGTGGCCGGACATCGGCGCCACGATCAGCAGCTTCGGATCAGGCCGGCGGCCGGCGGGAACGGCCCGCTCGAAACGGAGCAGATTGCAGAAGGGCCGCGACCACACCGTCTTTTCGGTGACATCGACGCTTTTCCAGTCGACCACGGTCTTCGTCAGGCCGAATGGCGGCTTGCTGTAGCGGCGCGTCATGCGCTCGAACAATTCGGCCGTTGCCGCGACGGAGCGGCCCCAGGGCGTGTGCGCAAACGGATTGAGCGGATTGTTGTAAAACATCCGCGTCGCGTCGGCATAGAGCCGTGCCGGCTGCAAGGCGGCGTGGTTCAATTCGTAGAATTGGTAGAACATCGAGAACCCCGCTGCTGCGACCGAAGGGACGACGGGCAGCGCCGTGCCCTGGATGTCACGCGGAAACGTTAACAACAAATTGCTGCGATGCAATACGTCAAGTAAACTGATTTATGCTTATCCTTTCGTCCAAGGCGTTGAAAATTCGCTTTGAACAGCGCGAGCCGGCTCAGTGTGCAGCTGCGAATGGTGCCGGGACGGGCGGGCAATCGCTTCGGTCTGAAGCGATTGCCATGTGAAGACAGGTCGTGTCCGGCCACAGCCGGACACGAGACAGGTCAGATGCGGGCCGTGCACACCGAAGTATGGCCCGAGCTGATGAAGCCGAGCCGCCTGGCGGCGCCCTTCGACAGGTCGATCACGCGCCCCCTGATGAACGGGCCGCGGTCGTTGATGCGCACGACGACGCTGCGGCCGTTGTTGCGGTTGGTCACCTTCAACTTGGTGCCGAAAGGCAAGGTGCGGTGCGCTGCGGTCAATGCCGACGGGTTCATGCGCTCGCCGGAAGCGGTCTTCGAGTGCAGCGCGTACCAGGAGGCCCGGCCGCATTGAGCGGCGGCAGGGGAGGCGGATGCGCCGACCATCAGGCCAGCCGCGATCGCCACCGCGACAAGCGCGGTCTGGTTTGGTTTCTTCATCTGCGGGGAAATGGCTCCGTTTGACAGACCCCAGCCGTTACGGACCGAATGTGGCACGAAATGCGGCAACCATCGGGCGGTTCCATGACTACAGTACACGTTTGGAGTCGGCGGGAAACAGTTTGTCAGGAATGTTGGGACCATGCCGAGGTATCTGTGGTGGCCTTCGCACCAACATCGGGTGTTTCCGGCAAGATCTGGCCTTACTATCCAAGTAGATGCGAGGGCGCTCGATACGCTTCCTTGCGCTTTGTCATCGCGGCCATGGCGCAACTGACGATCGACTTGGGGAGGAATTCCGACGATGCGATTGATCAAGAATCTGCTGGCGTTGATTGTGCTCGCCATCGGTGCACTCTGGTCGCTGCAAGGCGTCGGCCTTGTCGGTGGCAGCTTCATGACCGGCCAGCCGCAATGGCTCTATATCGGTATCGTCACCGCGCTGGTCGGCCTGGCGGGACTGGTCTGGGCGAACCGCGCGCACTGACATTCACATTGCAATAAAGCGCTGATCCGGCGGGTACCGCGCCGGTGCTTCACCGCATTTTCGGGCGGCCGGCGAATGCGCAGGCCGGCTGCCGACAAGCATTTCTCGTTTTGCGTCCTTCTTCGGCAAAATCATGCTGCGGATGGCCGAGGATTTGAAAATTGGTCCCTGTATTCGAAGTTAAGTATAGTAGTCTTATCGACATTACAGAAATTGGAGAGGACGATGAGCGCTCCATATCGCGGCGATCGCCCGCAGCATCCATCGGCCTTCAATATCGAGCGCGCTGGCTGCTCGGATGTCCCTCAAGGGCGTCCGTCAAAAGGGCCGCAGCGGCTTGAAAACGAAGCAAAATCAACGATACCCGGCTTGTATATCATGTCACTAGAATTTATGTGTTATGTAAGCTTGGACGCGGTGGGGACGCATGCCAGGCGTTTCG
This sequence comes from Mesorhizobium sp. M9A.F.Ca.ET.002.03.1.2, assembly GCF_003952365.1. Taxonomy (NCBI): domain Bacteria; kingdom Pseudomonadati; phylum Pseudomonadota; class Alphaproteobacteria; order Hyphomicrobiales; family Phyllobacteriaceae; genus Mesorhizobium; species Mesorhizobium sp. M9A.F.Ca.ET.002.03.1.2. Next base: position 1,445,846 of record NZ_CP034443.1, read on the forward strand.
CAACCGGTGCCCCTGCACCATCGCATGACAGAGAAACGTTCGGTCTATGCTCACGAAAAAGGGCAAATACGGCCTCAAGGCGCTTGTACATCTCGCCCGGCTGCCGGTTGGACAGCTCGCCTTCGTTGGCGATATCGCCACTGGAAACAACATTCCGAAGAAATTCCTGGATGCCATTCTGGGCGAATTGCGCAACGCGGGTTTCGTCCAGAGCCGCAAGGGCAAGGAGGGCGGCTATCGCTTGGCGCGGCCGGCCGACGAGATCAAGGTCGGCCACGTCGTGCGCGTGCTCGACGGGCCGCTCGCCCCCATTCCCTGCGCCAGCCGCACCCGGTATCAGCGCTGCGAAGACTGCAACGAGGCGACATGCCAAGTCCGACATCTGATGCTGGAGGTCCGGCAAGCGATCGCCGAGGTGCTGGATCAGCGCAGCCTTGCCGAGATGCGCGATATCGTCAGCGGCGACGACTTTTCAGTTGCGTTGAAGATCCAGGCCTGAGCCAACAACCCCTGAGCCGGCAACGGTCGGCGAAGCGGCCAAGGCAGCGGGTGCGCACATGACCGGACGCGCAAATTCGATCATCCCGAATTCGATCATCATTGTCGGCGGCGGCGCCAGCGGTGTCGTCCTTGCCGCGCATCTGTTGAAATCGCCCAATCCCGATCTCCGCGTCACGCTGATCGAGAAGCGTCCGCATTTCGGACAGGGCATCGCCTATTCTACGCTGCTGTCGGCGCATGTGCTGAATGTCAGCGCGGCCGGTATGAGCGCTTATGCCGACGACCCCGGCAATTTCTGGCGCTGGCTGCTTGAACGCGGTCTGGCACCCCCCGAGCAGGCGCCCGTCTACGCGCCGCGCAGCGTCTATGCCCGTTACCTGAAGGAACTGCTGGACGAACTCGAGGCCCGCGAAACAGGACGCCTGCGTCTGATCCGCGAGGAGAGCCTGTCGATCTCGCCGACCGCGTCCGGGGTAGAGGTGGCGCTGGCGAACGGCACCAGCATCGTCGCCCATCTTGCCGTGCTGGCGACCGGACATGACGAGGAACCGGGCGCCGGCCAGGGCCATACGATCAGGATGGGATCGGAGGCCGACACCGCGCTGGACCCCGAAGCCCGAGTCCTGGTCCTGGGCACCGGCTTGAGCATGGTCGATGCCTTCCTGTCGCTCGAACAGCGCGGTCATCGCGGCGAGATTGTCGCCTTGTCGCGGCGCGGCCTGTTGCCTTCGCCGCATCGCAAGGGCAACCCGATCAAGCTTGACGTCGCCGACATTCCGCTTGGCACCCAGCTTTCCTATTTTGTCGGCTGGTTCCGCGACCTGATCCGGGAAAACCAGAGGGCCGGCATCGACTGGCGCGACGTCGTCGACGGTCTCCGGCCGTTCAACCAGAAGATCTGGCAAAACTGGCCGTCTTCCGCCAAGCGCCGCTTTGTCGAGCACACCAAGGCGTGGTGGGATATCCACCGCCATCGCATGGCGCCACAGGTCTATGGCCGCGTCACCGAGGCCGTCCGATCCGGTCGTATCCGCCTTGTAGCCGGGCGTGTCGTCAACATTGCCGCGGGCGACAAATTCGTGGTTGAGGTCCAGTCGCGCCACACTCAGCGTCTCGAAACCTTCGACATCGCCCGCATCTACGATTGCACCGGCATCGTCAGGGACATCTCGACAACCTCGAACAGTGTGGTGAGGTCGCTGGTCGATCGCGGGCTGGCCCGGCCGGATCCGCTGCGCCTTGGCCTCGACGTCACCGCGAACTGCGAGCTCATCGCCAGCGACGGCACCGTATCAGCCAAGATCCTCGCGGTCGGGCCGCTGACGCGGGGCACCTTCTTCGAGATCGACGCCATTCCCGACATTCGCGTCCAGTGCGCCAGGCTGAGCAAGCAATTGCTGGGTTAACGCCCTGGGCGGCCACAATCTGGAATCGCTTTCCTCGTCTGGCCATTGGATTGGGACGATCTATCTTCTTTCAGACTGCAAACGGCTGGAAAAGACGATAGGCTGGCCACCCACGGACGGTTGCTCGCCTTTTGACCATGGAGCATCTGATATGAGCGAGCACAAGACCGCCGCACCCGACAGTGCCCCCTCGGATAGGGCCCCTCGGACAGCGCAATGTCCCGCTTGCGTCCGCCCTATGCATCGGTCCTCGACCTGATCGGGCAGACGCCGGTCGTCGAGCTGACCAAATTCGATATCGGCAAGTGCCGGCTGTTCATCAAGCTCGAAAGCCAGAATCCCGGCGGTTCGATCAAGGACCGCATCGCGCTGTCGATGATCGCCGCCGCCGAAAAACAGGGCAAGCTGAAGCGCGGCGGCACCATCGTCGAGGCGACCGCCGGCAACACCGGTCTCGGCCTCGCCCAGGTCGGCATCCCCAAGGGCTACCGCATCATCCTTGTCGTGCCCGACAAGATGTCGCGCGAAAAAATCCAGCATCTGCGCGCGCTTGGCGCGGAAGTCCGCATGACCCGTTCCGACGTCGGCAAGGGTCACGCGGAATACTATCAGGACATGGCCGAAAAGATCGCCGCCGAATTGCCTGGCGCCTTCTACGCCAACCAGTTCGCCAATCCGGCCAATCCGCTGGCCCACGAAACCACGACCGGGCCGGAAATCTTTCAACAGCTCGAAGGCGACGTCGATGCGGTGGTCGTCGGTGTCGGCTCCGGCGGCACGCTGACCGGGCTTGGCCGCTACTTCGCCAAAGTCTCGCCGAAGACCGAGATGATTCTCGCCGATCCGGTCGGCTCGGTGCTCGCGCCGCTGATCAAGACCGGCAAGATGATAGAGGCCGGAAGCTGGACCGTGGAAGGCATCGGCGAGGATTTCGTCCCACCCAATGCCGATCTGTCGCTGGTCAAGAAGGCCTACTCCATCCCCGACAAGCAGAGCATGTTGGCGGTGCGCGACCTGCTGTCGAGGGAAGGCATCCTCGCCGGCTCGTCGTCCGGCACGCTGCTTTCGACAGCCCTACGCTTTTGCCGCGAGCAGACCGTGCCGAAACGGGTCGTCACCTTCGTCTGCGACAGCGGCAACAAATACCTGTCGAAAGTGTTCGACGACTTCTGGTTGGCCGAGCAAGGCTTGGCCGAGCAGGAGCAGCATGGCGATCTGCGCGATCTGGTGATGCGCTCGCACCGCACCGGCGACACCGTGTTTGTCGGCCCCGACGAAAGCCTGCTCAACGCCTATGGCCGCATGCGCCGTTCGGACGTTTCGCAACTGCCGGTGCTGGATGAGGGCAGACTGGTCGGCATCGTCGACGAAAGCGATATCCTCGCCCATGTCGAAGGCCCCTATGACAGCCGCTGGGACCGCTTCAAGGCCCCCGTGCGCACGGCGATGACCTCCACCCTGCACACGCTGCAGGCCAGCCAGACGCTGGATGCGCTGCTGCCAGTGTTCGACCGCAACGAGGTCGCCATCGTCTTCGACGGCGAGGAATTCATCGGCCTGATAACCCGCATCGACCTGATCAACCATCTGAGGCGCCGCGCACGATGACCATCAAAGCAACCGTATCGGGCAGGAACCGTCTGGCCTTCTCGACGCGCACCATCCATGGCGGCCAGAGCCACGACCCGACGACCGGCGCGGTGATGGTGCCGATCTATGCCACTTCGACCTACGGGCAGCAGAGCCCGGGCGTGCACAAGGGCTTCGAATATGCGCGCAGCCAGAACCCGACCCGCTTTGCCTTCGAGCGGGCGGTGGCCGATCTCGAAAGCGGCGCAGCCGCCTTCGCCTTCGCTTCTGGGCTGGCGGCGATCGCCACCATTTTCGAACTGCTCGATTCCGGCGCGCATGTTGTCGCCACCGACGACATCTATGGCGGCACCTTCCGCCTGCTCGAGCGGGTGCGCAAGCGCTCGGCCAACCTCCAGGTCGACTTCGTCGACTTCACCGATCTTGCCACGGTCGAGGCGGCGATCCGCCCGGAAACCAAACTGCTCTGGGTCGAGACGCCGACCAACCCGCTGCTACGTGTCGTCGATCTCGAAGCGGTCGCGGCACTGGCAAAGCGCAAAGGCGTGATCTCGGTGGCCGACAACACCTTCTGCAGTCCCTATCTGCAGCGGCCGCTGGAGCTCGGCATCGACATATCAGTCCACTCGACGACGAAATACCTCAATGGCCATTCCGACATGGTCGGCGGCGTCGCCGTGGTCGGCGACAACAAGGATCTGGCCGACCGGCTCAAATTCCTGCAGAACGCTGTCGGCGCCATTTCCGGGCCGTTCGACAGTTTCCTGGCGCTGCGCGGCCTCAAGACGCTTGCTCTCAGGATGGAGCGCCATTCGTCGAACGGCCAGAAGATCGCGCACTGGCTGGAACGCCGTCCCGACATCCGCCGCGTCATCTATCCCGGTCTCGCCAGCCACCCGCAGCACGCCATCGCCAGGCGGCAGATGCATGCCTTCGGCGGCATGATCACGGTCGAGCTCGACCGCGACCTTGCCGGCACCAAGCGTTTCCTCGAACACACGCAACTGTTCACGCTGGCCGAAAGCCTCGGCGGCGTCGAAAGCCTGATCGAGCACCCGGCGCTGATGACGCACGGCTCGATCCCTGTGCAAAAGCGCGCCGAAATCGGCATTTCCGATTCGCTGGTGCGCCTGTCGGCCGGGATCGAGGACGGCGATGATCTGATCGCGGATTTGGATCAGGCGTTGGCCAGTTGAGAGGGCCTGTGGTGGCGCAAACTTGAATTACGTCGGCGATAGCCGTTGACCTGCGCCGTATCTGACGGAATTGTAGCCCTCCCTGAAATTGCCGACAGGCACGGTCAAAGCATGACCATTCGCGAGCGCGCACAACCGACCCACGCCGACACCTCTCTCACCTTCGCCATCCTGGTCTTCCCCGGCTTTCCGATGATGGCGTTCAGTTCGGTCATCGAGCCGTTGCGCGCAGCCAACGTGCTGGCGAAACGGGAGTGCTATCGCTGGATCATCGTCGGCGCCGCCGAAGGGCCGGTCGAAGCCTCGAACGGTGTCGTCATCCAGCCGGGCTTTTTCGCCGGCGATGCGCCGAAGGTCGACCGCATCGTCGTCTGTTCGGGCGGCAATGCCGATCATCTTGTCGCCGAGGACGCGGTGAGCTGGATCCGCAAGAGCCTGCGCGGCGGCGCCCATATCGGCGCGGTTGCGGATGCCGCCTTCTTCCTGGCGCGGGCCGGCCTGCTCGACGGCCATGCCTGCACCTTGCACTGGACCAGCCAGGCGGCCTTCGCCGAGGCGTTTCCGGACATCGAGCTCAGGCGCGATCTCTACGTCATCGACCGCAAGCGCTTCACCTCGGCCGGCGGCGTCGGCAGCCTCGACATGATGCTGGAGATCATCACCAACGATTTCGGCGCCGAGCTTGCCGCCGGCGTCGCCGAATGGTTCGTGCACAGCCCGCTGCGCTCCAGCGTCGACCGCAAGCTGATGCCGCTGCGCTTGCGCACCGGCGTCCAGAACGAGCTGGTGCTGTCGGCCATCGCCATCATGGAGGATGCGGTGGAGGAGCGGCTCGGCATGGCGGAGCTGGCGGAAAAGCTCGGTGTCTCCTCCGACAAGCTCGAACGAAACTTCCGCTCCGAGCTCAGCATCTCGCCCAACGGCTATTACCGCCGCCTCAGGCTGCAGCGCGCCGCCGATCTCCTGGCGCATTCGACGCTGATGGTGCGCGACGTGGCGCTGGCCTGCGGTTTTGCCTCGATGTCGAGCTTTGCCCGGGCGTTTCGCGAGGAGCATGGGCATGCGCCGAAGGTGATGCGCAGGCATTAGATTTTCGGCGCAGGGAATTTAACTTATCAAGACGTCGGCGGGACAGCGCTCAGCGGCATCCAGCACAACATATGCGGCATTCCGCACAGCCTCTGCGCACGGCATGGCTCATCTTCCGGGCTTCCAGGAGGTACCCATGAGCATCGTCGTTTTTGACCCCGACAGCACCGAGGATGTCGACTTCAAGGACCGTATGCGCCACCCGGCCGCGTCCGATCCGGCCGGCGGCATGTGGCTGTCCGACACCGAGCCGTCCTTCCTCGACGCGGATGCGCTGCGCAAAGGCCGGCTGGCCAAGCTGCGCGCCTGGATGCGCGAGGCCGGCTATGGCGGCGTCGTTTTGTTCGACCCCTACAACCAGCGCTATGCCACCGGCTCGCGCAACATGTTCGGCTATTTCCTGCGCAACTCGACGCGCTATCTCTTCATCCCGGCATCGGGGCCGATTGTGCTGTTCGAATATCCGCAGAGCTACCATGTCTCGATGGTGCTCGACACGATCGACGAAGCGCGTCCGTCCAAGCTGGTGTGGTCTTCGGTGTCGGGCCGCGACGACGAGACCGCAGGCCCCTTCGCCGACGAGATCGCCGAATTGCTCAAGGCGCATGGCGGCGGCTCGATGAAGCTCGGCCTCGACCGCTGCGGCCATTTGCAGGCGCTGGCGCTGGAGAAGCGCGGCTGCGAGGTCAGGGATTGCCAGGGCGAGATACTGGCGGTGCGCGCGGTCAAGACGCCGGAAGAAGTCAAATGCCTGCAGGTGTCGATGGCCGGCGCCGAAGCGGCCGTCTATGCGGTGCGCGAGGCGATCAAGCCCGGCGTGTCCGAAAACGATCTCTTCGCCATCATGTATCACGAGGTGATCCGGCAGGGCGGTGAGTTCATCGAAACCCGCCTGCTGACCTCGGGCCAGCGCACCAACCCGTGGTTCAACGAAGCGAGCGGCCGCAAGATCAGGCCGGGCGAACTTTTGGCGCTGGATACCGATACGATCGGCTGCTACGGCTATTACTCGGATTTTTCCCGCACCTTCCGCTGCGGGCCGGGCAAGCCGACGGATTATCAGAAATCGCTCTACCGCATGGCCCACGACCAGGTTCAGCACAACATCTCGATCGTGAAGCCCGGCATGGCGTTTCGCGAGATTGCCGAGAAGGCTTGGAAGATCCCGGATCGCTTCGTCGACCAGCGCTATACGTCGGTGATGCATGGCGTCGGCATGCATGGCGAGACGCCGTTCATCGCGCACGCCATGGACTACGAGACCTATGGCCGCGACGGCCATATCGTGCCAGGCATGGTGGTCAGCGTCGAGAGCTATATCGGCGAGAAAGGCGGACGCGAGGGTGTCAAGCTCGAGGACGAGATCCTGGTCACCGAGACCGGCACCGAGCTGCTGTCGCGTTTTCCCTATGAGGACGACTTCCTTGACAGGCAGGTTTGAATGAAGAGCCCGGTCTCTATCGAGCGAGGCACGGCGGCTGCGGTCTTCGTCGACCTCCAGGAGGAGCATCGGCATGACAAGCGCTATCTGGTCGAGGGTTTTGGCGACATTCTCACCAACGCCCAGCGCCTGCAGGCAACGGCGCGGGCCAACGATGTACCGCTCTACCACTCGGCCTATATCGTCGATCTCACCAGGGAGGCGCGGCGCTTCCATCCGGTCGATGCGAGTGGCAGGTCGGCCTTCAGCGACAAGGACGATCCGCTGACGGCGATCTGTCCGGAAGTGGCGCCGGTCGCCGGCGAGATGATGCTGGTCAAGACGCAGGCCAGCGCCTTCGGTGCGGGCCCTGCTGCCGGCTGGCTCAAGGCCAAGGGGATCGAGTGGCTGGTCGTTGCCGGCGTGTGGACCGAGGCCTGTATCGACGCCACCGTCAGGGATGCGGTCTCGCTCGGTTTCCGGGTGCTGCTGGTCAAGGATGCGTGCGGCAGCGGCAGCACGGCGATGCACCAGACCGCCATCCTCAACCTTGCCAACCGGCTCTATGGCGGCGCCGTGACCACCACCGACGGCGCGTGCCGATTGATGGCAGGCGAGACGGTCGATGCATGGCAGGTCGTGGGCTCGGCGCCTTTGCGTTTCACCTATGAAAACGCGGCCCGCCTCTACGGCGAGCTCTGACGCTCGCAAGAGGGGATTTGGGGAACCGGATTGCGATGGCCACTGACGTCGATCAGCCCGCGACAACGAAGCGGGCAAAATACGCGAGGCTGATCGAGCCGGCGCTCTGGGCCTATATCGACCGGGTCAATGCATGGTTTCCGCCCGAAATGGGCCTGCCGGTCGACAAGCAGCGGGCGATCTATGACGCGATGTGCCGGGCGTTCCACGAGGGCACTCCCGCGGGTGTCGAAGCCAGCGACGGCACGGTCGCCGCCGGCGGCCATGCGATCCCGATCCGACACTACCAGCTGGCGGGCAAGGCGCCGCAAGCGACGGTCGTCTACTATCACGGCGGCGGCTTCGTGCTTGGCGGGCTCGACAGCCATGACGACATCTGCGCCGAGATCTGCGCCGGCACTGGCTTTGCAGTGCTGTCCGCCGACTACCGGCTGGCGCCCGAACATCTGCATCCGGCCGCCTTCGACGATGCACTGGCGGTGTTCGAATGGGCGGCGGCGTCAAGCGGGCTGCCGATCGTGCTGTGCGGCGAAAGCGCCGGCGGCAATCTTGCCGCCGCGGTCGCGCAAGCGGCACGTCATCATCCTCGCCACGCGGTCGGCCAGGTGCTGATCTATCCCGAGCTGGGCGGCGACAAGTGCGCCGGTTCCTATGTCGAGCACGCCGAAGCACCGCTGCTGACGTTACCCGACATCGAATTCTACCGCCAGGTCCGCTCCGGCAAGGCACAGTCGCCAGACGACCCGACCTTCTCACCGCTGCGCGACACCGATTTCTCCAGCCTGCCGCCGACGGTCGTCGTCACCGCGCAATGCGATCCGCTGTCATCGGACGGCGAGGCCTATCGCGACCGCATCCTTGCCGCCGGCGGCCGCGCCTGGTGGCACGAGGAGCCGCGCCTCGTGCACAGTTTCCTGCGCGCCCGCAAAACCGTGCCCCGGGCCGGCGAAGCGTTCACCCGCATCGTCGCCGCCATCGCCACGCTCGGCAACGGCGATTGGCCGTAGTAAGGGGACCTTCCGCTCGCGGAACAGCGCACAAGAACTGCGGAAGTCCGAACACTCCCCTGCAGCCACCCGCCCTATCATCCCTGAGGCAATGGCGCTCCGGCAATCGCATCCGCCCTCGCGTTGGCGATCGGCCGGAGCGCGTATTGGTCTTTCGTGCATGTCGTTGTCCCAAAACCGCTGCGCACTTTGGGCGACATGCACCGACAAGGAGGGATCGACGATGAAGTTCATGTTGACCGACAGAGCGTTGCATCCACAGGCTGAGCCCGTCGCCGACGGCTTCAAGAAGGGCCGGATGAACCGGCGTGAATATCTCGCCACCATGGCGGCGCTCGGCGTCAGCGCCGCCGGCGCGCTGGCGCTCGGCGGCCTTGCGCCCGCCCCGGCCAGGGCGGCCGAGGAACCGAGGCGCGGCGGCGTGTTGCGCGTCGCCATGAACGTGAAGGGCTGGAAGGATCCGCGCACTTTCGACGGCGTCGAGATGTCCAACATCGCTCGCCAGTGCAACGAATATCTGGTGCGCTGGAACCGCGATTTCACCTTTGAGCCGTGGCTGCTCGAGAGCTGGGAGACCAGCGACGACGCTCGCGTGCTCACGCTGCACGTTCGCAAGGGCATCGCCTGGTCGAACGGCGACACCTTCAACGCCGACGATGTCGTCCACAATCTCACGCGCTGGTGCGATGCCGGCGTCGCCGGCAATTCGGTCGCCGAGCGCATGGGTGTGCTGGTCGACGCCGCCACCAAGAAACCGGTCGATGGCGGCATCGAGCGTGTCGATGACTTTACCGTCCGGCTCAATTTGCCGAAGCCCGACATTTCGCTGATCGCCGGCATGACCGACTATCCGGCGCTGATCATGCACCGCAGCTACGATGGCGGCGCTGGCGATCACGTCAGGACCTTGCGAACTGGTGGCATGGGACGCCGAGGTCGGCGCCGAGGTTCGCCGCAAGGACAGACCGTGGTGGAAAGGCGACTTCTACCTCGACGGCATCCAATGGATCGACTACGGCTCCGATCCCAATGCCATGTTTTCGGCTTTTGAATCGGGCGAGATCGACACCAACCATGAAACCGCCGCCGATGCGGTTTCGCAAACGGACGCCATGGATCTGAGCAATTCGGAGCTCGCCACCGGCTCGACGATCGTTGCGCGATTCAACGTCGGCAATCCGCCCTATGACGACGTCAGAGTACGGCGCGCCGCCCAGCTCGCGGTCGACAACGGCGCGATCCTGAAGATCGGCATGAACGATCGGGGCAAGCCGGCCGAGAACCATCATGTCGGCCCGATGCATGCCGAATACGCCGATATCGGGCCGGCCACGCGCAAGGTCGACGAAGCCAAGGCCCTGCTTGCCGAGGCCGGCAAGTCCGACCACGAATACGATCTCATCTCCGTCGACGTCGACTGGCAGAAGAACACCGGCGACGCCATCGCCGCGCAGATGCGCGACGCCGGGCTGAAGGTCAAACGCACCGTGCTGCCGGCGGCGACGTTCTGGAACGACTGGAGCAAATATCCTTTCTCCTGCACCGAATGGCTCGGCCGACCGCTGGGCGTCCAGGTGCTGGCGCTGGCCTACAAGTCCAGCGCCGCCTGGAACGAGAGCGCCTACGCCAATCCGGAATTCGATGCGTTGCTCGACCAGGCGATGGCGACACCGGATGCCAGCGCCCGTAAGGAGATCATGGCCAAGATCGAACAGAATCTGCGCGACTCCGGCATCATCATCCAACCCTATTGGCGCTCGGTCTACCGCACGTTCCGCAAGGGTGTGCACGGCTGCGAGCAGCACCAGTCGCTGGAGCAGCATTTCGACAAGGTCTGGCTCGAGGCGTAGCCTTGCCGCCGGATCGGAACGCCAGCGGCCAACGCAACGGAATGCCGGCGTCAGCCGGCAACGCCAGGCCCTGAAATCTCCTGCCCGAGGCGCACTGTTTCCCGCACCAGCAGGTCCAGGTCCTCGCGCCGGGTGCGGTGGTTGTTGACCGCCACCCTGAGGCAATGCTGGCCATGCACGGTCGTGTCCGAAAGGGCGGCGATGCCTTCTTCCTGCAGCCGCAGCATGATCTCGGTGTTGAGCGCCTTCTGCTGCTCGCCCGTCAGCCCGTCGCCGCGGTAGCGAAAGCAGACGATGTTGATGTTCGGTGGCGCGATCAGTTCCAGCAGCGGCTCGACCTCGATCAGCCTGCCGAGCGTGTGGCCCTGTGCGATGTTCTGGTCGATCAGGCGGCCGAACTTCTCGATGCCGTGCTCCTTCAGCGCCATCCACACCTTGAGCGCCCTGAAACCGCGTGACGTCTGCAGGCTATAATCATGCAGCCATTGTCCGGAGGCGAGGCCGCGCGGCGTCGACTCCAGATATTCCGGCGTGACCGCAAACGTATTGCGATGCGATGCAGCGTTCCTGATCAGCGCGCAGCCGACCTCGAACGGGGCGTGCAGCCATTTGTGCGGATCGAGCGCGATGGAATGGGCGTGTTCGATGCCGGCGACGCGATGCGAATTTTCCGGCGCGATGGCGATCAGGGCGCCGATGCAGCCGTCGACATGGAACCAGAGGTCCTCTTGCGCCGCCAGTCTTGCAAGTGCCTGCAGATCGTCGATCGCTCCGGTGTTGACGGTGCCTGCTGTGCCGATCACGCAGGCCGGCTGAAAACCTGCCTTGCGGTCGTCGGCGATCACCGCCCGCAAGGCGTCGATGTCCATCCGCAATCCGGCATCGGTCGGGATGCGTCGCAGCGCCTGGTTGCCCAGGCCGAGCGCTTCCATCGCCTTGCGATGACACGAGTGAAGCTGATCCGAGCCATAGAAGCGCAACGGCTTCTCGATGGCGGCAACGCCATGTTCGCGCACGTCGACGCCTGCCTTGACGTTGCGCGCCACGGTCAGGCCGATGATGTTGGCCATCGAGCCGCCGCTGACCAGTGTGCCGCTGGCCGATTGGGGGAAGCCCATCATCTGCTTGCACCAGTCGACGACCTGGCTGTCCAGAAGCGCGGCGGCATGGTTGCCGCCGCCAAGATTGGAACCCTGGATCGCCGCTAGGAAATCGCCGAGCGCGCCGGTGAAATTGCTCGACCCCATATACCAGGACCAGAAGCGCGGATGGATGTTGCCCATCGGATAGGCCATCACGTTGCGCGCAACCTCGCCATAGACGTCGGCAAGCAGTTGAGGCGAGCGTGGCAGCGGTGCGGCGAAGAAGGCTTTCACCTCCGCGGGCATGTCCTGCCACACCGGGCGGTCCCGGATATCGCGCAGATAGTCGACGGCATCGTTGACGATCCGGTGCGACAGCGCCTGGACATCGGCCCAGTCGACCGGATCGAGCGTTTCTTCGCCGGCCATGCCGACGGCTTTCAGCATTGCGTCCATCCGCGTTGCTCCCCGATTACTCAGCCGGGAACTGGCAGCCGGGCGTCGAGCGCGAAAGGGCTGTTTCCTCCGCGTCCATCTCGGCTTCGATGCCGTCAAACAACGGCGTCGTCATGTAGCGTTCGCCGGTATCGGGAAGCATGCACAGGATCACCGAGCCGGGTGAAGCTTTTTCGGCGATCTGGCGCGCCACAGCGAAGGTAGCCCCGCCGGAGATGCCGGTGAAAATCCCTTCCTTTTGCGCCAGCGCCTTGGCCCATTTGATGCCCTCCGGCCCGGGAACAGGCACGACCTCGTCATAGAGACTGGCGTCGACCGCCTCCTGCAGCACGTTGGGAATGAAATCCGGGGTCCAGCCCTGGATCGGATGCGGCTCGAAGGCCGGATGGCTGGCGGTCGGCGCGCCGTCGGCGCCGCGCTCCTGCGCCTTGCCGCTGCCGATGAGTTGGGCATTGGCGGGTTCGGCCAGCACGATCCTGGTCTCGGGGCGCTCCCGGCGCAGCACACGCCCGACACCGACGACGGTGCCGCCGGTTCCGTAGCCGGTAACGAAGCAGTCGAGCCGCGAGCCCGCGAAATCGTTGATGATCTCGCGCGCCGTCGTCGCTTCGTGAATGGCGGCATTGGCCTTGGTCTCGAACTGGCGGGCCAGGAACCAGCCATTGGCTTCGGCGAGTTCGACCGCCTTGTTGTACATGCCGAAGCCCTTCTGGGCACGCGGCGTCAGCACCACCTTGGCGCCCAGCATGCGCATCAGCTTGCGGCGCTCGATGGAGAAACTGTCGGCCATCGTCACCACCAGCGGATAACCCTTCTGCGCGCAGACCATGGCCAGCCCGATGCCGGTGTTGCCGCTGGTTGCCTCGACGACAGTCTGGCCCGGCTTCAAGGCGCCGCTGCGCTCGCCCTCCTCGATGATGTTGAGCGCCAGCCGGTCCTTTACCGACGCCGCCGGATTGAAGAACTCGGCCTTCACATAGATCGTCACATGATCGGGGCCGAGATTGTTGATCCTGATCACCGGCGTATCGCCGACCGTGTCGAGAATGCTGTCGAACAGGCGGCCTCGGCCGGCCGTGGTCCTCATTTTCTGTTGCTGCAACATGTCTGTTCTCCTCCTTTTGTTGTTGTCGTCACGAACCGGTTACAAACCGGCGGCTTGGGCGGCGAGGTTTCGAGACCTTGTCGCGATACCGTTGCCTTGCCGGCAATGCGGCCCGGAAGGTGGCAAATGCCAGTAGCCGGCGCGGAAATTCGTTGCCGGATGCACTCTATTGCTTTCAATGATAAAACAGAGGGCGACTGGCCAGCGTGGGAGCAAGCGTGGGAACGCACGTGGAATCCACTCGATCGAGTCTGGACGGCGCAACGGCCGGGCTTTCCGTGCGGCTGCTCGGGCCGCTGACGGTCATCCGCGACGGCGCCACGGTGCAGCTGCCGGCATCGCGCAAGCTGCGCGCGCTCGTCGCCTATCTGGCGCTTGCGCCGCATGCCGTGGGCCGCAGCCGTCTGTGCGAGCTTTTGTGGGATGTGCCGAACGATCCGCGGGGCGAGCTCCGCTGGTGCCTCAGCAAGCTTAGGGGCATTCTCGACGAACCGGATCGCCGCAGGATCGAGACGCCTGGTGACACGATCGCGCTTGATCTGAACGACAGTTTCGTCGACGCGATCGACATCGCCTCGGCTGCTGTTACAGGAATCGAGACGCTCGGTCTGGAGCGGTTGCAGGCTCTATCCGGACTGTTCGTCGGCGATTTCCTCGACGGGCTGGAGATCGATCGCAGCCCGCACTTCAACAGCTGGCTGACCGCGCAGCGCCGCCGCTTCAGATCATGCCATGCCGCCATTCTGGAACATCTCGTCAACAATCTCCCGGCAGGTGCTGACGAGACGTCTCCGCATCTGGAAAAGTGGGTGGAACTTGCTCCGTTCGACGGACGCGCGCATGCGGCTCTTCTGGCAGGGCTTGCACGGCGCGGCCAGATCGGCGAGTGCGAGGAACATCTCGCCTCCGCGGCGGAGCTGTTTGCTTCGGAGGACCTGGATTTCGGACCCGTTCGTGAGGCATGGCGGACGATCCGCGGCGAACGGCCGGGCGCGACGCTCTGGACGCGACCAGCGCTCGTGCCCGCCGCCCCGCAAGCAGCTATTGTGCTTCCCTATTCCGATGCTGCGGCATCGCAGAAGGCTTCGCTTGCTGTGATGCCGTTTGTCGAGGAAGTCGGCATCGGCGGCGTTCGCGGCGGCCCTCGCGGTGGATTGGCCGACGGCCTCACCCACGACATCATCACCCGCCTGGCCAAGCTCAGGGACTTCTTCGTCATCGCCCGCGGCTCCGTCTTTGCGCTGGCGGAAAAAAACATCGCGCCGGAGGATGCCGGCCGGCGGCTGAACGTCGATTATGTCGCCACCGGGACCGTGCGCAGCCAGACAGGCCGCGTCGTCGTCAGCGTGGAGCTTGTCGAGGTGCGCACGGCCAGGATCGTGTGGGCCGAGACGTTCGAACGCAGGCCCGACGACATCTTTGCCGTCCTCGACGATATCGGCAACAGCATCGTCTCGTCGATCTCGACCGAGATCGAGATGGTCGAGCGCAACCGCGCCATGCTGAAAGCGCCCAACTCGCTGAATGCTTGGGAGGCCTATCATCGTGGCCTCTGGCACATGTATCGCTTCACCCGCACGGAAAACGAACTGGCCCGGCATTTCTTCGGGATAGCGCTGAAGCTGGATCCGACCTTCGCCCGTGCCTATGCCGGCCTGTCATTCACCCATTGGCAAAACGCCTTTCAGCGCTGGGGAGACCGTGACAGGGAAAGCGCGCTTGCCTTCGAGACCGCCGGCCAGAGTCTTTTGGTCGATGATCACAATCCGGCCGCGCACTGGGCCATGGGCCGGGCGCTATGGCTGCGCGGCGAGCAGGACGGGTCCCTCATCGAGCTGGAGCGGGCCGTGGACCTCAGTCCGAACTTCGCGCTCGGCCACTACGCGCTGTCGTTTGTACACTCGCAGTCGGGTGACCCGAAAGCCGCGATCGGTTGCTCCGACCATTCGCGGCATCTGAGCCCCTTCGATCCGCTGCTGTTCGGCATGCTGGGCGCCCGCGCCATGGCGCATGTCCGCCTCGGCCAGTTTGACGAGGCGGCCGAATGGGCGCTGAAAGCCGCGGCTCGCCCCAACGCCCATGCCATCATCCTGGCGATCGCCGCGCATTGCCTTGCGTTGGCGGGACGTGTTGACGAGGCCCGCACTTTCGCGGCCACAATCCGCAAGACGCTGCCGAACTATTCAGCCGATGATTTCATCGGCACCTTCCGGTTCGAGCCGGACGCCGCGGCTCTGTTCCGACAAGGCGCCAAACGGATTGGGCTGGGGTGATCCAACCCACGCCAGCCTGACCCTATTCACCAGGTCCGCGACCCTCGCCGACAACCGAACAGAAAGCCGCGCAATCGGCCAGGAAGGCCGCGTTCGTCGCACTATATGCCGAGCATCGTCTTGGCTTCGTTGAGCGCAGCCTCCGACCCTGCATGATCGCCGGCCGCGTGCAATTTCTCGCCTTGGGCGCGGAGTTCTTTGACCTTGGTCATATCGGCCTCGGAGAGGGTCGCGGTCGGCAACGCCGCATCGATCGCGGCCATGATGGTCGGGCATGAATTTGCAAAGGCTGTCGCAGGAACGACCGCCAGGAAAACCGCAAGCGAAATTGATCGTAACATGGATGTTTCTCCCTTGCCGGCTCGCGGAACGCGCCGCGTCGACGACCGGCGTGGGAATGGTACAGCTAATGCTTGGGCGTGCCAATCACGATGATGCCGCTGGGTTGACGCAAGCTGTGGTC
This sequence comes from Mesorhizobium sp. M9A.F.Ca.ET.002.03.1.2, assembly GCF_003952365.1. NCBI lineage: Bacteria > Pseudomonadati > Pseudomonadota > Alphaproteobacteria > Hyphomicrobiales > Phyllobacteriaceae > Mesorhizobium > Mesorhizobium sp. M9A.F.Ca.ET.002.03.1.2. The sequence goes on from NZ_CP034443.1 coordinate 1,461,986, forward strand.
GGCCGAGCTTTTTCTCGGGGTTTCTGAACTTTCATCACGGCTGGTCGCCACCAATATCGTCACGCCCAAAAGCCGACGCCAGGTTCGCGGCAATCGTCAGACCGGCCGCAAAATTCCTCGACCAGAACGGGTCACGTGGGCTCAACGGATTTGACATTGCCTTCGGTATCCACAAGGCAGCTTGTCTTCTTGCCGCTGGCATCGAGTTCGACCTGATAGGTTTTGGAATCGAGCTTGCTCGATGAAACCGGAAGGATCTTCGTGCTGTCGGCGCCGCTCGCCTTGGCGACCGCGTTGGCGCAAAGAAGCTGAAGGTCCGCCGGGGCGGTCTCGACCTGGGTCCTGGACATCTGGTCCTGAGGAGGCGGCGGCGGCGCGCTGACGCAAGCGCCCAGGGCCCCAACCAAGAATCCAATTGCTGTTGCCCGGATCGAAGTTCTCACTGCACGTTTTACCGACATTGCTTGGTCCCTCTCCGAATGCCGCTTCATACACCCTTGTAAAGGGCCGCCCCCTGCATGAGAACGATGACCTTGGCTCCAACCTTGACGCGGGATGCGAGATCGGTGATGTCGTCGTTCCTCATCCGGATACACCCTGATGACACGTCGAGCCCGATCGTCCAGGGCTCCGGCGTGCCGTGTATCCGGTAGATCGTGTCCTGGTCGCGCTCATACAGATAGAGCGCCCTGGCGCCGAGCGGATTGTCAGGCCCTCCCGGCATGCCTCCCGCATGTTTGACCGCATTCGGATCACGAGCGACCATTTCGGCCGGAGGCGTCCAGGTCGGCCATTCCGCCATGCGGCCGACGCGCACGATGCCGGCCCATCCAAACCCTTCCCGGCCCACGCCGATACCGTAGCGCATGGCCTGCTGACCCGGCTGCACAAGGTAGAGAAAATGCTGGTTGCCATCGATGATGATCGTACCGGGCACTTCCGCAGTGCGGAACTTGACCATCTGCGGGCGAAACGCTTCGGGCACTTCGTTATGCGCGGCATAGTATTTGCGCGCCTTGGTACGGTCGTAGTCCACCCATTTGTGGGTTTTCGGATCGAAAACCTGTGTTCCCGCAGCCAGCGCCGCCACCGCGACAAGACCGAACGCTACCGCGACAATTGCCGTGAGGGAGCTCCGCTGGAGAGCGGCGTGTTTCACAATCATCAGCTTTCCGGTCATGGATTTGCCCACCCGTGCACCCGAGCGCCTTGCGCGGCAACCCATTGTTTGGCGTATTCGTAAGGGTCCTGACGCTCCACCTGGAGCGCGTAACTCATCTTCGTGACGTCCTCGGGCTTGAGGTCGACCTGTTCCAGGAACTCTACCACCTTAGGATATTTTTTGCGCAGTGAGGTGGCGTAAGCGACATGGAAATGTGCGGTATTCCATGACACTGGCGCGCTGGACTTCGAGACCCAGAGCGGGTCCTCGGAAGGCAGCACGATCTTCCACTTTGCCGGGTCAAAAGGCGGCTCGGTAAGCCGGACAATGTCGTGCAGTTTAAACACGTGATGCGGCGCGTAGCAGGCGAACACCATTGGATGATCCGTGGCGACAGCGGCATCGACAGCCGCCATTCCGGCATCTTCCGGCGTCTCCAGCAATGTCATTGTCTTGGCATAGCCATAGCTGTTGGCGCGGACGCGCTCGATAGCCGTTGAGGACCAACCCTCAGCGCCAATCCAGAGTTCCCCACGTCCGTCCCGATCAGTGTCCAACGCGGTAGTCTTGCGCGGGTCGGTGAGATCCGAAATGTCACGAATCCCAAATTTGTCGGCAGTTTCGCGGGTAGCGCATATGCCTTGCCATGCCGGCACCCCGATGGGACTGATGGCTACCGTGCCGGCACCGTCGACATACTTCTTCACCAGGTTGTCCAGGTTGGGCAGCCAGATTTCGGGATGAATATCCACCTCGCCCGAATCGAGGCCGGCAAAGGCAATAAGCGTTCCCATCTCGCGCACATCAGCATCGAGCCCGAACTGTTCCTTCAGGCTGACCTTGAGAATGTTTGCCGTCGCCTGGCCCGACGGCCAGTTCGGCATTGCAATGACGAGATCGGCCGCGTGGACCGGGATGTTTACCGCCAGCCACGTCAAAGCCGCCAGCGACATTTTCCGCAGGCACTGCCGAAATCGGTTGTGCATTTTCTTTCCCCTCGCTTCGGTGCTGAAATGAATCGGGACGGGAACAATCTGTCGCGGCAAGCACCGGGTTGTGACACCAGTGCCATCTTCTGACGGCAACTGCTGAAGGTGCGGCAGTGCATTCGCCAAAGAGAGCGCCGTCACGTGCCGCCCCTGCACGCTACCCGATGACACACCGTCTGGGAAGACGCTCACAACGCGGCCGCCGCGCCCAACTTTCAAAATGTCGGCGGGCACACGCCCTACGAACTGTAAGTGGCTTCCGCATTAGGACGCCTGATGGCCTTCGGACTCCTCGTTTTGATTTGCGTCAATGTGACCTTCATCCACAGGGAAGACTGTGGCGCGGAAGGGGTTGAGCTGGCCAGGACGCATTTTCCCAGCCCCACTCCCTCGCGGATTTATCCTGGAGCCGGCGCGACAAATGCCTCGAACATGCGATCTCCAAAGGTCATGGCTGACCCCGTCTTTAGCGCTATAGCGCTGACCAAAACTTACACCTCGGGTGAGACACAGGTGCTTGCCCTGCGCGCGCTGGACCTGGAAATATTCGCTGGAGAAGTGGTCGTTCTGCTCGGCCCGTCAGGCAGCGGCAAGTCGACCCTGCTCAATATCATGGGCGGGCTCGACCATGCTACGAGCGGTCAGCTGTTCTTCAGGGATCAGGAGTTGAGCAACCTCGACGATCGGGAGTTGACCGCCTATCGACGACAGCATGTCGGCTTCGTGTTCCAGTTCTACAATCTGATCCCCAGCCTGACAGCCTATGAAAACGTCTTACTGGTTACCGAGATCTCCGATCATCCGATGCGTCCCGACGAAGCTCTCGCGCTCGTCGGGCTTGAGGCGCGGATGCACCACTTCCCGGCACAGCTCTCGGGCGGCGAACAGCAACGCGTGGCTATTGCCCGGGCGATAGCCAAACGGCCTGAGGTGCTGCTCTGCGATGAGCCTACCGGCGCCCTGGATTCCAAGACAGGCATTCGCGTGATCGAGGCACTGCTGGGCATCAATGCGCAGCTTGGCACCACGGTCCTCATCATAACGCACAACGCCAGCATCCAGGACGTCGCCGACCGCGTGCTGTTCTTCGCCGACGGTCAAATCTCGAGAATTCACAGGAACGAGGCGCGCCGGGCTGCCGCCGAGCTTGTCTGGTGATCCTGATGCGCGCGCTGGATGTCAAGCTCTTTCGCGATCTTGTACGGCTGTGGGCCCAGGCGCTTGCGATCGCTCTCGTCATTGCCGGCGGGGTGTCCACAGTGGTTCTTGCTGTCGGCTCCCTGCGGTCTCTGGAGGAAACCCGAATTGCTTATTACGAGAGGCACCAATTCGCCGATGTCTTTGCGTTGGTCAGGCGTGCGCCGAAGACGCTGCTCACTCAAATTGCGGAAATCCCCGGAGTTGCTGCCGTGCAAGGGCGCATCGCCAAATTGGCCCTGCTCGATATTCCTCAGTTTCGCGAGCCTGCAACGGGACAATTCATTTCGCTGACTGAGGACGGTCAGCCCGCGCTCAACCGGCTGTACATGCGGGCAGGCCGGATGCCCGAGCCTGGGCGAGGCGATGAGGTTGTCGTCACCGAGGGCTTTGCCAAGGCACATGCTTTCAAGCCGGGGTCGCACTTCGCCGCCATTCTCAACGGCCGCAAGCGCGACCTCGTCGTCGTGGGTATCGCGCTCTCGCCGGAATATATCTACGCCATAGGGCCGGGCGACCGAATGCCGGACGAGCGCCGCTTTGCCATCGTCTGGATGTCTGAAAAGGCGCTCGCCAGCGTCTACGACCTGAACGGCGCATTTTCTTCGGTCACTCTCAAGCTGATGCGGGACGCCTCGGAAGGCGAGGTCATCACGCGCCTCGACGCGTTGCTCGACCGCTACGGCGGACAAGCGGCATATGGGCGCAAGGATCAGACCTCACACGCCTTTCTGGAACACGGGCTCGACATGCTCAGGAATATGAGCCGCACGCTGCCACCGATCTTTCTTTTGGTGGCAGCATTCCTGATCAACGTGACGCTTAGCCGGATCGTCGCGCTCGAACGCGAACAAATCGGGCTGCTGAAGGCGCTTGGCTATCGGAACGCCGCCGTCGCCTGGCATTACATCAAACTCATCATCGTGATTGTCATGATCGGCGTCGTCATCGGCAGTGCGGCTGGAACGTGGCTGGGCACTTTCGTAACAGAGATGTATGGCGACTTTTATCGGTTCCCATTCCTGGTTTTCGTCCAGAGCCCGGATGTCTACGTCGCGGCCGCGGTGCTGAGCTTTGGAGCCGCGATCATCGGTGCGGTGCGTGTGTTGCGCGATATCGTGAGGTTGCCGCCCGCCGTTGCGATGCAGGCGCCCGCTCCGCCTCGCTTCCGCCGTCTCCTGCCCGCGACCTTTGCTATCCGCAACGTCCTTTCACAACCGGCTGTGATGATGGTGCGCAACATCAGCGGCCATCCGATCAGGGCGATGTTTACGATAGCGGGCATGTCGCTGGCGACGGGAATCCTGATCGCCTCGCTTTTCCTCAACGGCACCATGGAGGCGTTGATCGATGTGACTTATTTCATGTCCGACCGCCAGGACGCCACTGTCAGCTTTGTCGAACGGCGCCCGCTGAAAGCAGTCAATCAAATCGCGCGGCTGCCCGGTATTCTCGCGGCGGAGCCTTTTCGGGAAGTTCCCGTTCGCATACGGAATGGAAACATCGAGCGTCGGATCATGATCAGCGGAAGACCGCGCGATGCTGACCTCAACAGGATCATCGACACTGACCTGCATCCCGTGCTTCCCGAGACTGGCTTGGCGATTTCGAGTTGGCTCGCGCAGATTCTCGGGACACAGGTCGGCGATTTCGTCGAAATCGATTTGCTAGAAGGGCAGCGACGGACCGTCTCGCTTCCCGTGACCGCGTTGGTCGAGGACTATTTCGGCATTCAGGGAATGATGCATTTTGATGCCCTGGCTCGCTTAATGCGGGAGGCGCCGGCCGTCAACAGCGTGAGCGTAAGCCTCGATGCGAACGAGCGTGACCGACTTTACGACGCTATCAAGAGCATGCCGATGGTCAGTGGCATGGCCTTGCAACGCGTATCGCTTGCGAACTTCCGTGATGCATTGGCGGTGTTGGTGACCACGATGGCAAACATATACACGGGGCTCGCGGCCGTTATCGCCTTCGGTGTCGTTTACAACAGCGCAAGAATCTCACTTTCCGAACGCGCGCGCGAGTTGGCCAGCCTGCGTGTCCTCGGCTTCACCCGGGGAGAAGTGTTGCGAATTCTGCTCCTCGAACTGGCCGTGTTGACGTTGCTTGCGCAGCCGCCGGGATGGGCCGTCGGCTACGGCCTCGCCTGGACATTGCAAACAAAAATGGCCGGCGAGTTGATGCGGACTCGTTTGGTCGTGGAGCATTCCACCTATGTACTTGCCAGCGCGATGGTGATTGCCGCGGCACTGTTCTCCGCGCTCGTCGTACGTCGGCGGATCAACCAGCTCGACCTTGTCACCGTTCTCAAGACGCGAGATTGAACCATGCGCACGATCTGGATGAAGCGAACGGTGGGGGCCATGGCCTTGGGTGCTTTGGCAGCTGCCGCGGTCTGGTTCGCATGGCCACGGCCGATCGTGGTGGATCTGGCGACGGCGACAGAAGGTCCCATGGAGGTCACGATCGACGACGAGGCCAAGACGCGCGTCCGCCACGTCTATACGGTATCCGCGCCAACCCTGGGAAAAGTCCTGCGAATCTCCCCGCCTCGCCATGTCGGGGATCAGGTTGCCGTGGACGAGACGGTGGCGGTGATGCAGCCGACCGTACCGAGCTTCCACGATGCCCGCACGCACGAGGAGCTGCAGGCGGCGCTGGCGGCCACCGAAGCGGCAATGACGCTTTCGGAAGCCGAAGCTCGCCGGATCGAGGCGGCGCTCAAATTTTCGCGCACGGAGCTTCAGCGGGCGGAGGCGCTCGCCCGCACCGACGCGATCTCGGTCAAAGTTTTGGACAGGGCGAGATTCGACGTCGAAACCAATGAAGCTGCGTTGGCAAGCGCCAAAGCGCAAGTCGAGGTACGGCGCAACGAGCGCTCAAGCGTTGCGGCCCGGCTCAGCGAACCGTCGGGCGCCATCCCGCAATCGAATCCCGCCTGCTGTATCCAGCTACGCGCCCCAATGAACGGCAGCATCCTGAAGATCATTCAGGAGAGCGAGGGCGTAGTGCAAGCAGGCGCCCCGTTGATCGAGATCGGCGATCCGCGCGACCTCGAGATCGTCGCCGACCTTCTGTCGACCGACGCTGTCCGGATCAAGCCCGGCGCACCGGTCCGGATCGATGGCTGGGGCGGATCACCCATCCGTGGCCAGGTGACACGGGTGGACCCGGCGGGGTTCGTCAAGGTCTCCGCACTCGGTATCGAGGAACAAAGGGTCCGCACGATCATCGATTTCGTCGATTCTCCCGAAGCGTGGCCGTCGCTCGGTCACGATTACCGCGTGATCGTGCATGTCACGATCTGGAATGCGGAAGACGTGCTGACGGTGCCGGTGGCGGCTCTGTTCCGAAAGGGGGAGGACTGGGCGGTCTTCGCGGTCACGGATGGTCGTGCACGGGCAACGATCGTAACGGTCGGTCAGCGAAACAACCGGACGGCAGAGGTTCGGTCGGGCCTTGCCGCGGGCGATCGCGTGGTGCTGCACCCGAGTGACAGGGTCACGGACGGCGTGACCGTAGCCCAGCGTGAGGTACGATAACGAAAAAGCCCGGCGAACCGGGCTTTCCTTGAGGCTGCCAGACCTTGTCGAACGGTCCGAAACAGCAATTTGGTGCCCAGAAGAGGACTCGAACCTCCACTCCTTGCGGAACACGGACCTGAACCGTGCGCGTCTACCAATTCCGCCATCTGGGCTGGTGCGGGCTCTTTAGGCGGGCAAAGGGTGAGTGTCAACGCGCTTTTTAGAGCATGATCCCGAACCGAAGGTCCTCGTCATCGAAACGTGGGAACCGGTTTTTGCTTTCTCTGACCTGCGGTTCGGAAAAGATCATGCTCAATCAAGGAACACATTCCGCTCGCCGGTTCAGTTCTCCAGCACTTCCTTGGATGCCACGGTCGAATCGGCGTTGAGCTTGTAGATGACCGGCACGCCGGTGCCGAGCTCAAGCCTGACGATCTCCTCGCCCGACTTCCCATCCAGCGCCATGATCAGCGCGCGCAGCGAGTTGCCGTGCGCCGCTACTAGCACGGTGCCGCCGCGCAGCACATGCGGCTGCATGTCGTGCAGGTAGTAGGGCCAGACGCGCGCGCCGGTGTCTTTCAGACTTTCGCCGCCAGGCGGCGGCACGTCGTAGGAGCGGCGCCAGATATGCACCTGCTCCTCGCCCCATTTCTTGCGCGCGTCATCCTTGTTGAGGCCGGAGAGGTCGCCATAGTCGCGCTCGTTCAGCGCCTGGTCGCGGATAGTCTCGAGATCGCTCTGGCCGACCGCGTCGAGAATATGCTGGCAGGTCTTCTGCGCCCTGATCAGCGACGAAGTGAAGGCGATGTCGAATTTCATGCCGCGCGCCTTCAGCTTCGCGCCCGCCTCCTTGGCCTCGGCGTGGCCCAGCTCGGTCAGGTCGACGTCGCGCCAGCCGGTGAAAAGGTTCTTCAGGTTCCATTCGCTCTGGCCATGGCGCACGAGCACGAGAGTTCCCGACATTTTCGCTCCTTCAGCATTGTGGATAGGGTCGCCTCAGTTCAATCCGAGCACGTCCCGCATCGAATACAGCCCCGGCTTCCTGCCGCGCGCCCAAAGGGCGGCCTTGACAGCGCCGCGGGCGAAAATCGCCCGGTCCTCGGCATGGTGGGCGAGCGTGATGCGCTCACCGGTGCCGGCCAGCACCACACTGTGGTCACCGACCACCGAGCCACCGCGCAGGGTGGCGAAACCGATCGAGCCGGTTTTTCGCACGCCGGTGTGGCCGTCGCGCACCCGCACGCTGTTCCCGTTAAGATCGATGCCACGCCCGACGGCGGCGGCTTCGCCGAGCAGCAGCGCCGTCCCCGACGGTGCGTCGACCTTGTGCCGGTGATGCATTTCCAGGATTTCGATGTCGAAATCGTCGGCATCGAGCGCGCGCGCCGCCTGTTCCACCAGCACCGCCAGCAGATTGACGCCGAGGCTCATATTGCCTGACTTGACCACCGTCGCGTGGCGCGCAGCAGCCAGGATCTTCGCATTGTCGTCCGTCGAGCAGCCGGTGGTGCCGATGACATGGGCGATGCGCGCCTGCGCGGCATAGCCGGCGAATTCGACTGTCGCTGCCGGGCTCGTGAAATCAAGCACGCCGTCGGCCTTGGCGAAGGCCGGCAGCGGGTCGTCGCCGATCGCCACGTCTATATTGCCTATACCGGCAAGCTCGCCGGCGTCCTTGCCGAGATGGGGTGAACCGGCCCGCTCGATCGCACCGGCGACGCGTGCGCCCCGTATCGTGTGGATGGCGCGGATCAGCGCCTGGCCCATGCGGCCGGCCGCACCCACCACCACCAGGCCCATTTCATTGACGGGGGGGTCGTTTGTGGCCGTACCGTTCATAAAGTTCTCCCGATCGCTTTTTTTGCGCGCCGCACCGGAGTTTGGATTGGCTTGCCGTCGTCGACAAGTCCCAGCCCCTTGTTGCCCTGCACCCGATGGAAACGGGCATAGACGCTCTGCGGGTCGGCCATCAGCGAGGCATGCGTGCCTTGTTCGACAAGCCGGCCCTGTTCCAACACGACGATGTGGTCGGCGTTGACCACCGTCGACAGCCGGTGCGCGATGACGATGGTCGTGCGTCCTTCCATCACATGGGTCAGCGCTTGCTGGACACGCGCTTCCGCCTCGTTGTCGAGCGCCGAGGTCGCCTCGTCGAGCAGCAGGATCGGTGCCTGCCGAACGATGGCGCGGGCGATCGACACGCGCTGGCGCTGCCCGCCCGACAGCGTCACGCCGCCTTCGCCGACAGGGGTGTCATAGCCTTGCGGCTGCTGGCGGATGAAGCTGTCGGCCTCGGCCTGCTGCGCGGCCAGTTCGATCTCGGCGTCACTGGCGCTCAGCCGCCCGTAGCGGATGTTGTCGCGGATGGTGCCTTCGAACAGATAGGGCTGCTGCGAGACATAGGCGATCGAACTGCGCAGCGACCGCTTGGTGATCTTCGAAATGTCCTGGCCGTCGACCTCGATGCTGCCCGCCTCGACGTCATGGAAACGCTGCAGGAGCGCCACCAGCGTCGACTTGCCGGCGCCCGAGGCGCCGACGATGGCCGTCATCTTGCCGGCGGCGGCAACGAAGCTGAGGTCCTGCAGGACCGGAGCGTTGGCGACATAGCCGAACGACACATTGTTGAAGCGCACCTCGCCCTTGGTGATCGTCGCTTCGACCGCTCCGGGTGCGTCGCCCTGTTGCGGCTCGAGGTCGAGCAGCTCGTAGATCATGCGCGCATTGACCAGCGCGCGTTCCATGCCGACCTGCATGCGCGCCAGCCGCCGGGCCGGATCGTAGGCGAGCAGCAGCGCAGTGATGAACGCAAAGACGGCGCCAGGCGGCTGGCCGCCAACGGTTGACCGGTAGCCGGAATAGGCGATGACGCCGGCGACGGCGAAGCCGGCCAGCATTTCGGAGATCGGCGTCAATCGTTCCGACACGCGGGCGATGCGGTTTGCCCGCTGCTCCGCGCCGGCGACAAGACCGCTGATGCGGCGCGACAGCTCGTCTTCCAGCGTGAAGGCTTTGACGATGGCGATGCCTTGCGTTGCTTCCTGCATGGCGCCGATCAGGCGCGAGTTGATCTGCACCGCTTCGCGCGTGGCGCGCCTTATTCTGCGGGTCAGATAGACGACCGTGTAGATCAGCGGCGGCCCGATCAGCAGCGACATCAAGGAGAGCATCGGATCCTGCCAGATCATGACGCCGATCAGCGCGGCCAGCGATACGGCGTCGCGTGCCAATGATGTCAGCGTCATCGAGAGCAGGTCGCGGATGCCGTTGACGTTCTCGTTGATCTGCGCGGCCAGCCGCCCCGAGCGCGTGTCGTTGAAGAAGCCGACGCCGAGCTTCATCAGATGAGCGAAGATGCGGCGCTGGTAGCGCGCCACCAAATTGTTGCCGATCCTGGCCAGCGTCACCGCCTGGCCGTAGGTAGCCAGCCCGCGCAGCATGAAGGCGCCCAGGATCGACACGCAGATCAGCGCGATGAGATCGCCGCGCTGCTCGTAGAAGATCTGGTCGACGACATCCTTCATGATCCAGGCGGTGAAGGCGGTCGTGGCCGCAACCGTCACCAGGCACAGAACGGCCAGAGCATAATACCAGCGATAGTCGCGGCTGTTCTCGGCGATGATGCGGCGGACCACCGCCACGATCTCGCCGGGCCGGGCTTTGGCTTGGTGGTTGGGCGACTGGTTCAAGTCGGGATCGTTCCGTGATGTCGGTTCGGCTTCGCGGCCGGGCTGCAATTGGGCAATCCTCTTAGCGCCCCGGTGGCGGCTTGCCTATGGCCGAGGCCGCGAAACTTCATTGCGGATCAAACTCGCCAGCGCCGTCCTGCCGTCTGGACGCCGAACAGCGAAGGATTTCTGGCATAGGCGGCAAGACCGGAAAGCGCCGCCAGCGGATGGGTGATCACATAGACGGGCATGCTGCGCATCAGGTCGCTATGCGGCGCCTTGTCCTCGAAGGCGGCGCGGAAATTGCCGGCTTTCAGGGCCGGCAGGATTTTCTGCGCGATGCCGCCGGTCAGGAAGACGCCGCCACGGCTCATGAACACCAGCGCGAGGTCGCCGGCGGTGCGCCCGAGGCAGGTGACGAATATCGACAACGCTTCCTCGGCCACCGGATCGGTTTTCGCCAAGGCAGCGGCGGTGATCTCGGCCGGCGTGGTCAAGGGCGCCGGCCTGCCGTCCGCCTTGGCCACCGCCCGGTAGGCATTGACGAGGCCGCGTCCGGACAGGATCTGTTCGCCGGAGATTCTGCCCTCGAGCCTCTCGATATGCGGAAAGACCTGGAAATCGCGCGGCGAGCGCGGCCCGATGTCCATATGTCCTCCCTCGCCGGGCACCGGTATCCAATGGTTCAGCGCGTGGACCAGGCCGGCGACGCCAAGCCCGGTTCCGGGACCGAGCACCACCCGTCCCGCATTGGGCTCCGGCGCATCGCCGCCGATCTTTTCCATATGTTCTTCGCCGAGCGCCACGACGGCCAGCGCCTGCGCCTCGAAATCATTGAGCACTACGACGTCGCTGAGGCCGAGGCTCGCAAACATCTTTTTCGGCTTGACGATCCACGGGCAGTTGGTGAGCGGGATCTCGTCGCTGTCGACCGGGCCGGCCACCGCCAGCACGGCGGAGTTGGGCCGGGCCGACGAGCGGTCGAGCACCGCCGCCTGGATCGCCTCGTCGATGGTGTTGAAATTGGCTGTCTGGACGATCTGCGGTTCGGTTGGTTCCGAGTTCGCGTCGAGCACGACCGAGAAGCGCGCATTGGTGCCGCCAATGTCGCCGATCAGGATCGGAAACCGCAACACAGTGTCGTCGTCGCCTGGCATGCTTTTGTCCGTCCCGGTTCCCAGTGGCGTTCCGCCGTTCTTTTGTTGACTAGCGCATGACCTTGGAAAGGGAAATCGGTTTTCGAAGTGACGCGATATACAGAGCAGAGCAAGAGAAAGGTAAGATTGGCCCAAACCATCCCGGCAGAACGATCAGATTCCGGCCTGCGGGAGGAAGGTAGCACAAACGCCTCAAATATCGCGTCAGTTCCCCGGTCGGGGTCGTGGCAGCGGAATGCCGATCTCGGGCGTTGCCGCGAAGGCGTTCACCGAGGCCGGAAGCGCCTCCGTGCCGCTTACGGATGCCCGTGCCGGCGGCGGAGCCGCCGCGAGAATGGGTGCAGTGGTGGCGGCCGCGACCGGCACGCCGTCACCGTAATAGGTGACCGCTTCTGCCGAAGCCGGATCTGGCCCGTCAAGCACCGCCTGGCATTCCGCGGGCAGACTTGCCATCGTCATCACGTCGCGCGCCTTCGGCCTGTCCGGGTTCTTGTTGGGGCGCCATGGTTCCTCGGTGAACCACCAGGCCAGTGATTTGTCGCAGCTCTCTCCTGGCGCCGTGGCTTCCTGTCGCTTGCAGTTAGGCGAGCCGGGCTGACAGCCGATGCGGATATGAAAATGATAGTCGTGGCCCCAGAACGGCCTGACCTTGCGCAGCCATGCGCGGTCGCCTGTCACCGTGTCGCAAAGCTTCTTCTTGATGCCGGGATTGACCAGGATGCGCTCGACTTCAGGGTAACTTGCCGCGCGCTTCAGGAGCCGCATATGTGCCGGTACCCAGAGTGCATCCTTCACCAGATGGGTCTTTTCGTCGACAAGCAGGGTGGCGCTCATGTTTTCGCGCTGGTTGATCGAAAGCTTGCGGTCGGGCATCGGCGTCAGCCAGATGTCGGCGTCGAGGCCGATCTGGTGCGAGGCATGGCCGGTCAGCATCGGCCCGCCGCGCGGCTGTGAAATGTCGCCGACCAACAGCCCTGGCCAGCCATCGGCCGCGGCGTCGCGCGACAGTTTCTCGATCAGCGCGATCATCGTCGGATGGCCCCAGCGGCGGTTGCGCGAAGGCCGCATCACCTCCCATTTCGGGCCATCCAAGGGAATGGCGACGCCGCCGGCAAAGCAGCCCTTGGAATAAAAGCCGACGGATTGCGGCGCAGCCACGGCCGGCAGCTTTTTGGCGCCGAACAGGTCTTTCGCCAAGTCTTCGGCCGCTGCAGGTCGCGCTGCAAGGCCTGCCAGGGCGAGAAAGGCGAATGCTGCCGTCAGCGGCAGCGTCCTGCCGGGCAATGATCGGTTCAACGTCTTCATGAAGCAGAACCCCTCTGCGAATTTAAGCGAATCATACCACGCCCGGCGCGACGTTTCGATCACGACCGCTTCATCGGACTGCGCGCCTCGCCGTCGCGCCAGTTGCCATCAGCCCACATATGGTCGAAGGCCGACCGGTAGTCGGGAAAGCGAAAGCGATAGCCGGCCGCCTTGATCGCTGTGTTGGCGACACGCTTATTCTCACCATAGAAGGACCGCGCCATGGGCGAAAGTTGGGCGGCCTCGAACGGAATTTCAGGCGGCGGTGTGACGCCCATCAGCCCTGCGGCATAGGCGACGACGTCCTGGGGTGGCGCCGGCAGGTCGTCGGTGACGTTGAAGATGCCGCCGCGATTGGCTCCGGCCAGATGCCAGAGCACCCCCGCAATGTCGTCGCAATGGATGCGGTTGAACACCTGGCCCGGCTTGACCAGCCGCCGGGCGGTGCCGTTTTCCAGATTGACCAAGGCATTGCGGCCCGGCCCGTAAATGCCGGAAAGCCGCAGGATCGCCACCGGCCGGCCGATGTCCTGACCCAGTTTCAGCCAGTCTTGCTCGGCTGCGACACGCATCATCGAGCGCTTCGACACCGGCCGGCATTCGGCGGTCTCGTCCACCCAGCCCCCGCCATGGTCGCCATAGACGCCGACGGTGGAGAGATAGGCGATCCATTTCAGCGCTGGCATCTCCGTCGTGATTGTCTCGCGCGCCGCATTCAGCACCGGGTCGCCGGCCTCGTCCGGCGCCACCGAAACGACGAGATGGGTTGTTTTCTCGAGCGCGTCGCCGATTTCGGTTGTCAGCGCGCCATCGAACAGCAGCGGCTGGAGTCCGGCCTGCCGCAGCGCTTCGAATTTCTCCGGCGCGCGTGTCGTGCCAAGGATCGTGCCGGTATCCTTATTGGCGTGGGCAAACGCCTTGCCCGAATAGCCGGCGCCGAAAATGAAGATCTGCCTGCTGCTCATGCATGCGCCTCGATTTGATTTGCCAGCGCCAGGCGCCATTCGCGCTGCACGGCCTCGTCGCTTTCTGCTTTCACCGCGGCGGTGGCCCGTTTGGTAAATTCCGAAGCTGGCACAAGCCGCGACAGCGCCCACACCGCCGCGCCGCGCACTAAGGGCGAAGCGTCGCCGAGCAGCGCGCGCACGGCGTTGCCGAGCGAGCAATCACCGGAATTGCCGGCGGCGATCAGCACATTGCGGACAAAGCGGTCGCGACCGATGCGCTTGATCGGCGAGCCGGTAAAGAAAGATCGGAAAGCGGCGTCGTCGAGCGCCAAGAGATCGGCGAGCGGCGGCTGGCGCAAATCGTCGCGTGCTGCAAGTTTCACCTCGGACGCAGCCTGGGCAAACTTGTTCCAAGGGCAGGCGGCGAGGCAGTCGTCGCAGCCATAGATTCGGTTGCCGATTTTTTCCCGGAACTCATGCGGGATCGGCCCCTTGTTCTCAATGGTGAGATAGGAGATGCAGCGCCGCGCATCGAGCCGGTAGGGAGCAGGAAATGCATCGGTCGGGCAAACGTCGAGACAGGCGCGGCACGAACCGCAATGGTCGTCCTCGGGCGTATCGGGTGCAAGCTCGGCCGTCGTGAAGATGGTGCCGAGGAACAGCCAGGAGCCGTGCTCGCGGCTGACCAGATTGGTGTGCTTGCCTTGCCAGCCGAGGCCGGCGGCTTCGGCCAGCGGCTTTTCCATCACCGGAGCGGTATCGACGAACACTTTTACGTCGCTCCCCGATCGCGCCACGATCTTGCCGGCGATCTCTTTCAGCCGGCCTTTCATCACGTCATGGTAATCGCGGTTCTGCGCGTAGACGGAGATCGCGCCGCGGTCGCGCTTCGCCAGCACCGCGCGCGGGTCGTGGTCGGGGCCGTAGTTCATGGCCAGCACGATGACGGAGCGAACCTCAGGCCAAAGTGCCGCCGGCTCGCCCCGGCGTTCGAGCGTATCGGCGATCCAGCCCATCGAGCCATGGAAGCCGTCGGCGACAAATTCGGCAAGCCGGGCCGGCGCCTGCGGGATGGCATCGGGCGTGGTGACGGCAACGGCATCGAAACCGGCGCGCCGCGCCTCGCGGTCGATCAGCGCGCGCAGGTTTTCCGCTCTAGAAATCGAGGTCCGCATAATGTGACACCGGCGACAGGCCGCGCACCCGGTCGGATAAAAGCGGCCGGAACGATGGCCGTGATTTCACCCGTGCATACCATTCGCGCGCGGCAGCGTGTTCGCGCCAGTCGATCTCGCCGAGATAATCGAGCACAGACAGAGCGGCCGCGGCCGCGAGGTCGGCATAGGTGACCTTGTTGCCGGCCAGCCAATGGCGGGTGCCGGCCAGCCAATTGGTGTATTTCATGTGCTGACGGATATTGGCGCGCGCGGCGCGGATCGCCGCCGAATCGGGCGAACCACCGCCCGCCGTTTCCGGCATCACCGGCTTCAGCACGCGCTCGCGCACGAGGTGCCGTGTCACCTCGCTGTCGGCCTTGTTGAGATACCAGTCGGTCAACCGGCGGATTTCGGCGCGCCCCATCGGGTCCTCGGCGAACAGCCGCTTGTCGCGCTTGAGCACGCCGCGCGTCTCGTCGAGATATTCGGCGATGACCATGGCGCCGACGATCGGTACGTCCCCCTCGGCGAGCAGGATCGGCAGCGTGCCGGCCGGGTTCAGGGCCAGAAACTCCTTGCGCCGCATCCACGGCTTTTCCTCGATCAGTGCCAGCTCCTCGCCATATTCGCCGAAAGCGAGGCGCACGAACCGGCAGGAGGCGAACATCGGGTGGTGGAAAAGCGTCAGCATGGTCCCGCGATAATAGAGCGCACTGGCAAATCGCCGGCTGCGCCGGTAAGTCTTGGCCGCCCCGATTCAGAGGGCCGTCAGGGTGCTGCGACCTATAGGAGGAGTTCCGCGCCATGACAAGCAAGCCGTTCTTCAAGCCCTAACTCGAACGCCGAGGTTGCCATGGAAAGCCAGACCATCGTCGAAGCGCTGCTGCTCGGCATGATCGAGGGCCTGACCGAGTTCATTCCGGTCTCGTCGACCGGCCATATTCTGCTTGCCGGCCATTTTCTCGGTTTCCACTCGACCGGCAAGGCCTTCGAGATCCTGATCCAACTCGGCGCCATACTGGCGATCCTCAGCGTCTATTTCCATCGTCTGTGGCAGATGCTGATCGATCTGCCGCGTGATCGGGTGACGCGGCATTTCGTCCTCGGCATCCTCATCGCCTTTCTGCCGGCGGCCGTCATCGGCGCGTTGGCGCATGGCTTCATCAAGACGGTTTTGTTTGAATCGCCGAGGCTGATCTGCATCATGCTGATCATCGGCGGCGTTGTCCTTCTGTGGGTGGATCGTCTCAAGCCGAAGCCGCTCTACCACGACGTCGAGCGGTTTCCGCTCAGGCTCTATCTGCAGATCGGACTGTTCCAGTGCCTTTCGTTGATCCCCGGCACGTCGCGCTCCGGCTCGACGATCGTCGGCGCGCTGCTTCTGGGCGTCGACAAACGGGCGGCCGCGGAATTCTCCTTCTTCCTCGCCATGCCGACGATGATCGGTGCCTTCGCCTTCGACCTCTTCAAGAACCGCGATGTGCTGACCAGCGCCGATCTGCCGATCATCGCCGCCGGTTTCATCGCCGCCTTCGTCGCGGCGCTTATCGTCGTGCGCTTCCTGCTCAACTACGTCTCGCGGCACGGCTATTCGCTGTTCGGCTGGTGGCGGCTGGTCATCGGCACCGTCGGGCTCGCGGCGCTGTTCGTCTGGGGGTA
Organism: Mesorhizobium sp. M9A.F.Ca.ET.002.03.1.2; assembly: GCF_003952365.1. NCBI lineage: Bacteria > Pseudomonadati > Pseudomonadota > Alphaproteobacteria > Hyphomicrobiales > Phyllobacteriaceae > Mesorhizobium > Mesorhizobium sp. M9A.F.Ca.ET.002.03.1.2. The sequence continues at coordinate 1,478,754 of NZ_CP034443.1, forward strand.
AGGCGGCAAGGGTCTACGTTTGCCGTTCAGTTCCGCCCGTAGAAAACATTCTCGACATGCACCGGCCAGCGCCACGGCAGCACCGCGACCATGTCGAAGCGCACCGACAATCTTCCATAGTCGGACTGGCGCGATAGCCACAGATCGGCGGCGCTTTCGATACGGCGTTCCGATTCGTAGCGAACAGCCTCCATGGCTTCCATCAGCGTACGGCGCGCCTTCACCTCGACGAACAGCACCAGATCGCCGCGCCGTGCGATCAAATCGATCTCGCCGAACCGCGTTCGGTGGCGGCGCGCCAGGATCCGGTAGCCTTTCACCATCAATGCCGCAGCCGCCAGCCACTCGCTGCGATGGCCGCGCCGATAGGCCTGCTGGCGGCTGGCGACCGGGCGCTCAGCCATCGCCGTCTTTCCCGGCGTCCTGGTCCCTCGCAGCGTCCCTGAGTTCGAGCAATCGCCGGTAAAGCGCCTGCTTCTGTCCGCCGGTCATCTTGGCGGCTTCCGCCGCCGCCTTGGAGGCCGGCATCTCGGCGGCGAGCGAAAGCAGGAGCCGGTCGATATCAGCCGGCTCGTCGGCCGTTGCCTCCGACGGGCCGACGCAGATGACGATTTCGCCCTTCGGCGTGTCGGCCGCCTGATAGTGTTCGGCGAGCGACCGCAAGGTACCGGTCCGTATCTCCTCGAAGGTCTTGGTCAGTTCGCGGCCGATCGCCGCCTTGCGGGCGCCACCCAGCGCCTCGACCATGGCGCCAAGCGTCTCGGCCAGCCGCCGCGGCGATTCGAAGAAGATCAGCGTCGCTGGCACGGCTTTTAGCGCTTCCAGCCGCGCCAGCCGCTGCCCGGTCTTCACTGGCAGGAAGCCGGCGAATAGGAAGGCGTCGGAAGGCAGGCCGGACGCCGTCAGCGCTGCAAGCGGCGCCGATGGGCCGGGGATCGGCACGACGCGAATGCCCTGATCGAGCGCCTCGCCGACCAATCGGTAGCCGGGATCTGAGATCAGCGGCGTGCCGGCGTCCGAGATCAGCGCCACGCTCTGCCCGGCCAGCAAGGCTGCGATCAGTTTCGGCCCGGCGTCGCCGGCATTGTGCTCATGATAGGCCGTGGTGCGCCGGCGGATGCCATAGCGGTCGAGCAGCACGCGGCTGACACGCGTGTCCTCGCAGGCGACGATGTCGGCGGCGGCCAGCGTTTCCAGCGCGCGTAACGTGATGTCGGCGAGATTGCCGATCGGCGTCGCCACCAGATAGAGCGCCGGCTCGAGCGGCCGCGCCGATACCTCGGTCTGGCCGATCAGATAGCTGCGTTTTGCCAACTCGCCGGTCACAGGTGCCCCTCCATTCAGCCCTGTTTGGCACGGCTCACGCCGGGTTGCAAAACCCAGCCGAAGTGAGGCGGCCGCCATGCCTTTGCCACAGTACGGAACGAAACCATGCCCGGCGGGTTTTATCCCTGATCTCGGGAGGAGCAGGATGGACAGCCTTAAGATCCAGGACGTTTTCGAACCGTACTATGCCGGCCGCAAGCGCTTCGCCGCGCGGAAGGACAAGAGCCTGCCTGCAAGGGCCGACGTCAGCTCGGCTAAGAAGCCGCGAAAGCGTCACCCTTCAAAGGCGACCAACCTGGAAATCGACCCCTCGACCGACACCGGCAGCACGATGGAGCACTGACCAGACGATGCCCAATCGCTTCGATATTTTCATCACCCGTCTCGAAACGAAAAGTGCCCGCAATGGCGTACCATCATATCCTACAAGCGATCAGCACCGCGTCCGCCGCGCCAAGGGCGATGCCAAGCCGGCTCGCTCCGATGGGGCGATCGCCGAGAAAGACCACTCCAAGCGCCGCCACAAGCACGACGCCTAACTACCGCAATCTACGCGATTGGCAGAGGTGCTTCTCCCGAAGGCGCGGTTGCGAACGCTCGGCCACATCGTTCAAGCCAGATACTTCGGAACGCGTGTTTCCAGAAGCCGAACCAGCTCCGGGTCCATGAATTCATAATCGTCCGAAATATCGAGGCAGATCACGCGAGCCCTCTTCAGGCTGGCCTTGAATTTCTTCTGCAGCTTGGCGCGGTGCGCCTTCTCCATCACGAAGATGATGTCGGCCCAGGCTACGAGTTCTTGCGTCAGCGGATTGTCGGCATCATGATTGGTGCCGGCCGATGCGACTTCGATGTTCCTGCGGCCGGAAAATACTTGCTCGGCCGTAGGGCTCCGCAAGCGGTTCTGGCTGCAGACGAAGAGGACGTTCTTCACCGGCTACCGCGCCAGATCCGCCACCACGGCGTCGAGCACGATCATGCCGGCCGGCGTGGCGCGCAGGCGGGCATTGCCGATCGGCGCCACCAGCCCCTCGCCCTGCAGCATCGACAGCCTGACGCTGGACAGGCCGCGCCCGGAAAACGCTTCGTAGCGTGAGAGGTCGATGCCTTCGGCCAGCCTCAGCCCCATCAGCAGAAACTCGTCGGCCTCTTCCGAGCGCGTCAGGGTTTCGCCGCCGGTGATGCCATGGCCCTTTGCCTCGACCAGATTGGCCCAGGTTTCCGGCATTTTCTCCGCGATCGTTACCACGCGGCGGCCATTCTCGACGAAACGGCCATGCGCGCCGGGACCGACGCCGACATATTCGCCATAGCGCCAGTAGGTCAGATTGTGCCGGCTTTCGGCGCCAGGCTTCGCGTGGTTGGAAATCTCGTAGGCCGGAAGCCCATGGGCGGCGGTGATCTCCTGCGTCAGCGCGTAGAGATCGGCGGCATGGTCGTTGTCGGGAATGGCGAATTTCTTGGCCGCATGCAGTGCATGGAACGGCGTGCCTTCCTCGATGGTGAGCTGATAGAGCGACAGATGGTCGGCGGCGTGGCCAATCGCCTGCACGAGCTCGGCCTGCCAGGCGTCCAGTGTCTGGCCGGGCCGCGCGTAGATCAGGTCGAAGGACAGCCGCGGAAAGATCTCGCGCGCCAGGCCAATCGCATGCAGTGCTTCATCGACATTATGCAAGCGGCCGAGGAAGCGCAGATCCTTGTCGTTCAGCGCCTGCACGCCGAGCGACACCCGGTTGACGCCCGCTGCCCGGTAGCCGCGAAAGCGCTCGGCCTCGACCGAGGAGGGGTTGGCTTCCAACGTCACCTCGATGCCCGCGGGCACTGCCCAGTTCTTCGCCACCGCGTCCAGCACCGTCGCCACGGTTTGCGGCTTCATCAGCGACGGTGTGCCGCCGCCGAGAAAAATGCTGGTCACCTCGCGCGGCCCGGTGCGGTCGCGCATCGTCGCAAGCTCGGTCTCGAAGGCGCGCGCGAAACGCTCCTGGTCGACCGGCTGGTGGCGGACATGGCTGTTGAAGTCGCAATAGGGGCATTTGGCCGCGCAGAACGGCCAGTGGATGTAGACGCCGAAGCCGGGGCTGCGGTCGAGCAGCATGGTCATGCCGAGCCCGATCGTGCCAAATCCAGTCTGGCCTGCGCGAACTTCTGGAAGGCGCGGGCGCGGTGCGACAATGCCGTCGGCTGGCCGGGCTTCCAGCCATGTTTTTCCTCTGCGGTCATCTCGCCGAAGGTCTTTTCGAAACCGCCCGGCACGAACACCGGGTCGTAGCCGAAGCCCAGTTCGCCGCGCGGCGGCCACACCAGCGTGCCCTCGACCTCGCCACGAAAGTATTCGGCCGCGCCGTCGGGAAAGGCAAGGCAGATGACGGCGACGAAACGGCCCTTGCGCTGGGCAGGCGCGACCGCGCCGACATCCTGCAACGCCATTTCCGCTCGCTGCATCGCCATGCCGAAGTCGCGGGAACCGTCCAGCGCCTCGGCCCAATTGGCGGTGTAGACGCCGGGCGCTCCGCCCAGCGCATCGACACAGAGGCCGGAATCGTCCGACAATGCCGGCAGGCCTGTCGCCTTGGCGGCGGCAACAGCCTTGATATAGGCGTTCTCCTCGAAGGTTGTGCCGGTCTCGTCCGGCTCCGGCAGCCCGTATTCCCTGGCCGACTTCGCTTCGATGCCGAATGGCGCCATCAGGTCGGCGAATTCACGCAATTTGCCGGCATTGTGGCTGGCGACGACAATTCTGTGCCCATCAAGCGAATGCATCAGATGCCCCAGATTCTTGGTTCGGCGAATTCGATCGAATTGCCGGAGGGATCGCGAATATAGATCGAGCGGCCGCCTTGCGGCCATTCGAACTCGCTTTCGATGGCGATCTTCTTCGCTTCCAGATGCGCTTTCCAGCGCACGATCTCGTCGGTGCTTGCCGCAAAGCAGAGATGGCCGTCGCCGACAGCGCCGTGCGGCGGCACTTTCAGCCTGGCATCGGGTGCCGGCGGCACTTTGGTTGCCTCGGCGTTGAAGATGAGCAGCACGCCGTCGCCGCAGCGGAAGAAAAGGTGCCTGCCGCCGACCTTGCCCAGCAGATCGAGCCCAAGCACGCCGGAATAGAAGTCTTCCGCAGCATCGAGGTCGGTCACGTAGAGGGCTGATTCGAGGATGGCTGAGGGTGTCATGGCGAACCGCAGGCTAACCTACAGCCATCTGCTGCAGGCTGACCAGTCGCTGAATGCCTTTCTTGGCCAATTCCATCAGCGCCGTGAACTGCTCTTCCGAGAAAGGCTCGCCCTCGGCCGTGCCCTGGATCTCGACGATGCCGCCCTTGCCTGTCATGACGAAATTGGCGTCGGTGCCGGCCGAGGAATCCTCGATGTAGTCGAGGTCGATGACCGGCTGGCCGTCATGGATGCCGCAGGAAATCGCTGCGACATGATCCTTCAGCACCTTGGCGACGCTGGCCATCTGCCGGGCCTCCATCCAGCGCAGGCAATCGTAAAGCGCCACCCAGCCGCCGGTGATCGAGGCGGTGCGCGTGCCGCCATCGGCCTGGATCACGTCGCAGTCGACGGTGATCTGCTGCTCGCCGAGCGCCTGCAGATCGACCACGGCACGCAGGGAGCGGCCGATCAGCCGCTGGATTTCCAGCGTGCGGCCGCCTTGCTTGCCTGCCGAAGCCTCGCGGCGCATGCGCTCGCCGGTCGAGCGCGGCAGCATGCCGTATTCCGCCGTCACCCAGCCCTTGCCGGAATTGCGCATCCAGCCCGGCACTTTCTCTTCCAGGCTGGCCGTGCACAGCACATGCGTGTCGCCGAACTTCACCAGGCACGAGCCTTCCGCGTGCTTGGAGACGCCACGCTCGAAGGAGATGGCGCGCATTTCGTCGAATTGGCGTTTGGAAGGGCGCATTCAGGCTTCTTTCTTGTCATTTTTCGGAATCGTGGCCGGCTTGTAGCCGCATGGGGCGCATGGCGCAAAGGAAAATGGCCGGTTGCGCGGGCGCGGCCGAAGTCTATATCCTTGGGCCGGAGGTTTTTGGCCCGAATGACCAAAGCAGTCGATCCCGGTTCGCAGTCGCCCGTGCTCCAGTCGCCCGCACTTCAATCGCTTGACATGCGTTCGCGCGACATCTTTCGGCGCATCGTCGATTCCTATCTGAAGGACGGCGAGCCGGTCGGCTCTCGCAGCCTGTCGCGGATCCTGCCGTCGTCGCTGTCGCCGGCCACCATCCGCAACGTGATGAGCGATCTCGAGCATCTCGGCCTGATCTATGCACCGCATATCTCGGCCGGCCGGCTGCCGACCCAGGCCGGCCTGCGCTTCTTCGTCGATGCCTTCATGGAGCTTGGCGACCTCTCCGACGACGAGCGCCGCATCATCGAGGCGCAGGTGCGCGCCTCCGGCTCTGGCGCGACGCTGGAGCATATGCTCACCGAAGCCAGCCAGATGCTATCCGGCATGTCGCGCGGTGCCGGTCTCGTGCTTGCCGCCAAGAACGAGGTGGCGCTCAAGCACATCGAATTCATCCAGCTTGAGCCGACCAAGGCGCTGGCCGTGCTGGTGTCGCAGAACGGCGACGTCGAAAATCGCGTCGTCGACCTGCCCGCCGGCATCACCATCTCGCAATTGCACGAAGCCTCGAACTTCCTCAATGCCCACATCCGCGGCCGCACGCTGGCCGAGGCGCGGATCGAGATCGCCCGCATCAAGGAAGAGACCAGGGCCGCCCTCGACACGCTGTCGCAGGACCTGGTCGAGAAGGGCCTTGCGGTCTGGGCCGGCGCCGAAAGCGGCCTGCCGGCGCGTCTCATCGTGCGCGGCCGCGCCAATCTGCTGGAAAACGTCACCGCCCAGGCCGACATCGAGCTGTTACGGCATTTGTTCGAGGATCTGGAGACGCAGGACGGGCTGATCCAGCTTCTCGACCTTGCCGAGGAAGGGTCCGGCGTGCGCATCTTCATCGGCTCGGAAAACAAGCTGTTTTCGCTGTCGGGCTCGTCGCTGGTCGTGGCGCCTTATCGCGATAAGGATGCCCGGGTCATCGGCGCGCTCGGCGTCATCGGCCCGACCCGGCTGAACTACGCTCGCATCGTGCCGATGGTCGACTATACCGCGCAGCTTATTTCCCGCATGCTGCGATAACGATATGCATAAAACAAGGAACTAAAGCGCGTCGCAGGTTCCCTTCGAACGCGAAGCGCTCAGGGCGGACCTCAAGGAGAAAGAAATGGCGCTGGAATCATTCAAAGCCCAGATCAGCCTGTTGCTCGAGCAGATGATCAACCAGCCCGAGGATCAGCATGAAGTGCAGGAACAGCTGCGCGAAAAGCTGAGGGAAATGCGCGCCATGGGCCTGCCGCTGCCGGCCGATCTCGTCGAACTGGAAAAGCGCCTCGACGACGATTTTTACGCGGCCGGGAACTGAGCTTCGAAACGGAGCCGAGATCCCTTCAAATCTGCGGTGGCCAAGGACGGCGCGCTGATCGTCACCGAGGACGGCATCATCTGGCGCGTCACCTGCGGTGGCAGCCCGTGCCGACCGGCGGGTTCGCCCGGCCGGCGGCGCTGGTGCAATCGAATCCGGCCTCAGGGGGTACACGCCTGCCCGCCCTCGTGCGACAAGGCGCAGTCTTAAAAAGTCGATTCCGATTTTCGGGGTCATGCGCTGAGGCCGAAACCATGACTCTCACCGGATTCCTCGCCTATAGCGCGGCCCTCGCCATCGCCGCGGCGATCCCTGGCCCAGGGCTCACCGCGCTTATTGCTCGCGCACTTGGGTCCGGCTTTCGCTCGGCGCTCGCGATGTCCTTCGGGCTGATGCTCGGCGATCTCACCTATCTCACAGCCGTGGTGCTCGGCCTCGCCTTCGTCGCGCAGACCTTCGGCATGGCCTTCCTAGCCATCAAATGGCTGGGCGTCGCCTATCTCGCCTTCCTTGGCTGGCGTTTCTGGACCAGCGGCATCACGCCGGAAACGGTCGAGGCGAAGAAAGGCAAGGGCGGGCTGATTTCGAGCTTTATTGCCGGCCTCGCCGTCACGCTCGGCAATCCGAAGACGATGCTCTTCTATCTCGCCATCACGCCGACCATCGTCGATCTGAAGACCATAACGCTCGCCGACTATGGCATCCTCGTCGCGCTCACGCTCGTCGTGCTCCTGGTCGTGCTGGTGCCCTATCTGGCGCTGGCGGCCAAGGCGCGCGGGCTCCTGAAGTCGCCGCGCGCGCTGAGGGCGCTGAACCGCACCGCCGCCGGTTTCATGGTCGGAGCGGCAGCTGCCATCGCCGCCCGGCAATAGGCATTTCGCAGCCAAGCCGTTCCTAAGACAGGCCTGAAATGCTTTTCCGGGGCGAAGCATGTTTTCAGCATGCGCCCCACTCGATAATTTCAATCGACAGACTATCTTGCGCGGCGGATGGCCCTATCTTATGCCCGCCTGACTTTGCCCGGCTGACTCTTGCTTGACTGACTCTTGCTTGACTGACTCTGGCCCATCTCATTCTGGGGAGCGAAACCAATGAACAAGCCCGCCACCACCGCGCACACGCCCGGCCGCGGCCGAATCTACAATTCGATCACCGAGACGATCGGCGACACGCCGCTGGTGCGGCTCGACAAGTTCGCCGGGGAAAAGGGCGTCGTTGCCAATCTCCTGGCCAAGCTCGAATTCTTCAACCCGATCGCCTCGGTCAAGGATCGCATCGGCGTCTCGATGATCGAGGCACTGGAGGCATCGGGCAGGATTGCACCCGGCAGGACCACGCTGATCGAGCCGACCTCGGGCAATACCGGCATCGCGCTCGCTTTCGCAGCCGCCGCCAAGGGTTACAAGCTGATCCTGACCATGCCCGAAACCATGTCTGTCGAACGCAGGAAAATGCTGGCGCTGCTCGGCGCCGAACTGGTGCTGACCGAAGGGCCGAAAGGCATGAAGGGCGCCATCGCCAAGGCCGACGAGCTGGCCGCGACGCTGCCCGATGCCATCATTCCGCAACAGTTCGAGAATCCCGCCAATCCGGAAATCCACCGCCGCACCACCGCCGAGGAAATCTGGAACGACACCCATGGCGAAGTCGACATCTTCGTCGCCGGCATCGGCACCGGTGGCACCATCACCGGCGTCGGCCAGGTGCTGAAGCAGCGCAAACCCTCCGTGCATGTCGTCGCCGTCGAGCCGGAAGCCTCGCCGGTCCTGTCGGGCGGCCAGCCCGGTCCGCACAAGATCCAGGGCATTGGCGCCGGCTTCGCGCCGAAAATCCTAGACACGACGATCTATGACGAGATCGTCAAGGTCTCCAACGAGGATTCGGTCGCCAATGCGCGGCTCGTCGCCCGCCTCGAAGGCGTGCCGGTCGGAATCTCGTCGGGCGCTGCCCTGCAGGCGGCGATCGTCGTCGGCTCGCGGCCGGAGAACAAGGGCAAGAACCTCGTCGTGATCATCCCGTCCTTCGCCGAGCGCTATCTGTCTACGATCCTGTTCGAGGGGCTGGGGGCTTAGGTCCTCGACACAGGTATTGCGATCGGCAAGGGGGCTGTCGCCCGGCATCAAAAGCATCGACGGCCTGGACCGCTGGAAAAAGTCCTGTGACAGCGGACGCCCGCTTGAGCAGGGCGGTGCTTCTGGTTCAAATCGCCACCGGCCCTATGCAGGCTGGCGGAGGATTTCATGTACAAGCTCTATACGCGTCCCAACACCGGCGGCTTTGTCGTCGAGGCGGCGCTCGCTTTGGCGGGCGTGCCTTTCGACCAGATCGACGTTCCGAAGTCGACCTCACCCGCCCCGGCCTTCCTCGACATCAGCCCCTTGAACCAGGTGCCGGTCCTGGTCTTGCCGGACGGAAGCTCGATGACCGAATCGGCGGCGATCTGCATCCTGCTTGCCGAACGCCACCCGGAAGCAGCTCTGGCGCCGGCGGTGGGTTCGCCCGCCCGTGCCGATTTCCTGCGCTGGATGACCTTCATGTCGTCGGTCGTCTATCCGGCCGACCTGCGGTTCTATTACGCCCATCGCTACACCGCCGATCCCAGCGGCATGGACGCGGTGAAGGAGGCCGCGGTTGCCGAAATGGACCGCGGCTTCGCCATTCTCGATGCTGCCCTCGAAAGCCGAGACTGGCTGGTCGGCGACCGGCTCTCGCTGGCCGACATCTATCTCGTCATGCTGGTGGCCTGGCATCCCGAGATTGAAAAGGTCCCCAGCGCCTGGCCGAACATCGAACGCCTGTGGGCCAAGTTACGGGAGCATCAGGTGATGAGGAAGCTGAACACTTCCCACGCCATGTGGCCGGCCTGAATCGATCGCCTCGTCTCAGGCATTTTTCGTGCGGCCGAGCCCCGCCCGTCGTTCCTGCAGGAACCGGCGCACGGTCGGGTCGCGTTCAAGGCCGATCGCCCGGTCATAGGCCTCAGTTGCTTCCCGGGTTTTGCCGAGCTTGGCCAGAAGATCGGCGCGCGCCGCCCAATAGGGCTGGTAGTCTGCAAGCCGCTTGTCGTCGCCAAGCTCATCAAGTGCGCTCAATCCCGCCGCAGCACTCTCGGCCTCGGCAATGGCCACCGCGCGATTGATCGACACCACCGGCGAGCCGGCAATCACCGACAGCGCGTCGTAGAGATGTTTGATCGCAACCCAGTCGGTCCGGCCGGTCAGCCGCCTTGTCGTATGGGCGGATTGCACGGCTGCCTCGAGCTGATAGCGGCCGACAACGCCCTTGGTCGCGGCGCGCCTCAGCAGCGTCTCCGCTTCGTCGATCAAGGCGCCGTCCCACAGCGCAAGCTCCTGCTCGGCCAAGGGCACATAGTCTCCTGCGGCATTGCGCCGCGCCGCTCGCCGCGCCTCGGCAAACAGCATCAGCGCCAGCAGACCAAGCGCTTCCGGCTCGTCCGGCATCAGCGAGGCCACGAGCCGGCCGAGCCAGATGCCTTCGGTCGCGAGATTGCGGCGTCGGGTTTCGGTGCCGGCCGGGTCGGACCAACCCTCGGCGAATGCGGCGTAGATCGCTTCCAGCACCGCGTCCAACCGCTCGCCGAGCTCGGCTCTTTCAGACACGCGGAACGGGATGCCGGTCTCGCGGATACGGGCCTTGGCGCGCACCAGGCGCTGGCCCATCGTTGTCGGCGACACCAGGAAGGCGGAGGCGATCGTTGCCGCGTCGAAGCCGAGGATGGTCTGCAGAATCAGCGGCGCGCGCACGCCGGCTTCGATTGCCGGATGGGCGCAGGCAAACATCAGCCTGAGCCGCTCGTCGGGCAGGTCTTCGTCGGTCATGCGTGCCTCCATCTCCTCGGCGATCAGCCTGAGATGGTCGCGGCTGGCCTCGCTGGTCAGCCGCCGCCGGATCGCGTCGACGCGGCGTCTGCGCGCCACCGCAAGCAGCCAGGCTTCCGGCTTGTGCGGCACGCCGGCCTGCGGCCAACGCTCCAGCGCTGCCGCAAAGGCATCGGCCAGCGCATCCTCGGCGCCGGCGACGTCGCGCGTGCGGGCCGCGAGATAAGCGACCAGCTTGCCGTAGCTTTGCCGGGCAGCCGCTTCCGCCGCCGCCCGCGCGTTGTCGGGCTCTTGCCCCGTCACATGGTCAATTCCCAAATCGGCCGAACCTCGACCGTGCCGGTGCTGGCACCCGGGCAGCGCGCTGCCCAGGCAATCGCAGCGTCGACATCCTCCGCCTCGATCATATAGAAACCGGCAAGCTGTTCCTTGGTGTCGGCATAAGGGCCGTCGAGCACGTTGGTCTTGCCATCGGTTATCCGCACCGAGGTGGCGGATTGCGTCGGCTTCAACCGGTCGCCTGCGAGCCAGGCGCCGGATTTCTTCAACGCTTCCGTATAGGCGACGTAGGCGCTCGACATTTGTGTCACCGCGTCCGCCGGCGCTGCCGCCATCCCGGCTTCGTTTCCGTAGATCAAAAGCATGTATCGCATGGTCTTCTCCCATATTTTCGAAGGCCGCATCGTTGCGAGCCGGACGTATGTCGTGCGGCCTCGTTCGATTTCGACAGGCGTTGTGAAAATCTTTCGTCTGCGGTGGCGTCTTGTGCAAGCGGGCATATGTTTCGCACCCACTCAACCGTTCGTCTAATGGCGGCAATTGCGGGTTGGCATTTCCCGCCCGCTGTCTAAACTCGCCTTGGCTCGTGCTGGGGAGGGCGGTACGGGCGCTGACATTTCAGGGAGGAAATCACATGTTTAATTTCAGGACGAAGTTTGTTGCCGGCGCGCTCGCGCTGTCGCTTGGCCTTGGCGCGGTGTCGGCCAAGGCGCAGGAATTCATCAACGTGCTGACCGGCGGCACTTCGGGCGTCTATTATCCGCTCGGCGTCGCGCTGTCGGAAATCTACGGTAAGGGCATCGAAGGCGCCCGCACCCAGGTGCAGGCGACGAAAGCTTCGGTCGAGAACCTCAATTTGCTTCAGCAGGGCAAGGGCGAGATCGCCTTCGCGCTCGGCGATTCCGTCAAGCTGGCCGCCGAGGGCAACACCGAAGCCGGCTACCCAGGCAAGCTCGACAAGCTGCGCGGCATCGCCGCCATCTATCCCAACTACATCCAGATCGTTGCCAGCAAGGAGTCCGGCATCAAGACGCTCGCAGACCTCAAGGGCAAGAGCCTGTCGGTCGGCGCGCCGGCCTCCGGCACTGAGATCAACGCCCGCGCCATCTTCGCCGCCGCCGGGCTGAAATACGAGGATCTCGGACGGGTCGAGTACCTGCCCTTCGCCGAATCGGTCGAGTTGATCAAGAACCGCCAGCTCGACGCCACGCTGCAATCGGCCGGCCTCGGCGTCGCCTCGATCCGCGATCTCGCCACATCGGTGCCCATCAACGTCGTTGCCGTGCCGGCGCAGGACGTCGCGAAGATCGGCTCGCCCTATCTTTCGGTGACCATTCCCAAGGGCACCTATGAGGGCCAGGCCGAGGATGTCGCTACCGCCGCCGTCGGCAATTTCCTCATCACCAGCGCCGATGTCTCCGACGAGGCCGCCTATCAGATGACCAAGCTACTGTTCGAAAATCTCGACCAGCTCACTGCTGCCCACGCCGCCGCCAAGGCGATCGATCCGGCCAAGGCGCTCGACGGCATGCCGGTGCCGCTGCATCCAGGCGCCGAGCGGTATTACAAGGAGAAGGGGCTGGTGAAGTAGGGCCGCTCCCTCCCTCTTGAGGGGAGGGTGGACAGCCGCCGGAGGTGGATGGACGGGTGGGGTCGCTGCGGCAGTGCGCGGCCTGAACCGACCCCACCCGCCTCGCTTCGCTCGGCACCCTCCCCTCGAGGGGAAGGGGCGCCCGCCAGGAACCGCCAATGACCGACGCCCATCGCGAAACCCCGACCATTCTTTCCCCCACCGCCGAAGCCCCGGTCGAAGGCCTGCCGCCGGGTTTCGGCGAAGGGCTCGCCGGCAAGGCCGCCTTTCTCATCGCCATCGCCTTCTCCATTTTCCAGATCTACATCGCCGCTTATGGCAGCCTGCCGAGCCAGGTGGTGCGTGCCATGCATGTCGGTTTCTTGCTGCTGCTCGGCTTTGCCCTGATCGCCAATCTGCACGCCAAAAGCGTCCCGGCGAAAGCAGTGTTCTGGACGCTCGGTGTGCTCGGCTTCGCCACCGGCCTCTACAATTGGGTGTTTTATGCCGACCTCATCCGCCGGTCCGGCTTCCTCACCACGCCGGACCTGATCATCGGCGCGGTGCTGGTCGTGCTGGTCTTCGAGGCCGCTAGACGGCTGATGGGGCTGCCGCTTGCCCTGATCGCCTTGATCTTCCTCGCCTACGCATTCTTCGGCAATCGCCTGCCGCCGCCCTTCATCCATCGCGGCTATGATTTCGCCCAGCTCGTCGAGACCTTCGCCTTTGGCACTGAAGGCATATACGGCACACCGGTCTACGTCTCGGCCGCTTACATCTTCATCTTTGTCGTCTTCGCCGCCTTTCTCGAACGCGCCGGCATGATCGCGCTGTTCAACGATTTCGCCCTTGGCCTGGTCGGCACATGGCGCGGTGGCCCGGCCCAGGTCTGCGTTCTGTCCTCGGCGCTGATGGGTACCATTTCCGGCTCCGGCGTCGCCAATGTGGTGGCCTCCGGCCAGTTCACCATTCCGCTGATGAAGCGCTTCGGCTTCCGTTCGGCCTTCGCCGGCGCCGTCGAGGCGACCTCTTCGATGGGCGGCCAGATCATGCCGCCGGTGATGGGCGCGGTCGCCTTCATTATGGCCGAGACGCTGAACATCCCCTATGCCGAGGTGGTCAAGGCGGCGATCATCCCGGCGCTGCTCTATTTCGGCGCCTGCTTCTGGCAGGTCTACCTGGAAGCCGGCAAGGCCGGCCTGCGGGGAATGGCCAAGGCGGACCTGCCCAATCCGTGGGAGGCGGTGAGAAGACATTGGCCGCTGGTGCTGCCGCTGGCCGCTCTCATCTATCTGCTGTTTGCCGGCTATACGCCGATCTTCGCCGGCACCATGGGCCTGGCGCTGACCATTGTGCTCATCCTCGGCACGCCGCTGGCGGCGTTGATCGGGCCGCTTGCCTTCCGCATCGTCTTCTGGCTGGCGCTGGGACTTGCCGCCGCCTCTTTCCTAGAGTTCGGCGTCAACATCCTCGGCCTTGTGATCGCTGGGCTAATTGTCGCCTGCGTCGCCTTCAAGGGCGGCCGGGAGACGCTGCGTATATGCGTGGACTCGCTTGCCGAGGGAGCAAAGAACGCGCTGCCGGTCGGCATCGCCTGCGCCATCGTCGGCATCGTCATCGGCACGTTGACGCTCACCGGCATCGCCTCCACCTTCATCGGCTGGATCATCTCCATCGGCGAGAACAATCTGTTCCTGTCGCTGGTGCTGACGATGCTCACCTGCCTGGTGCTTGGCATGGGCATACCGACGATCCCCAATTACATCATCACCTCGTCGTTGGCCGGGCCCGCACTGCTGTCGCTCGGCGTGCCGCTGGTGGTCAGCCATATGTTCGTCTTCTATTTCGGCATCATGGCCGATCTCACACCGCCGGTGGCGCTGGCCGCCTTCGCCGCCGCGCCCATGGCCAAGGAGAGCGGCCTCAAGATCGGTATCCAGGCCACCAAGCTTGCCGTCGCCGGCTTCGTCGTGCCGTTCATGGCGGTCTACACGCCGGCACTGATGTTGCAGGACGCCGGTCCGATCGCCGCCCAGTTCGGCTATCCCGTCGAGGTCGCCTATATCGTCGGCAAGGCTTGCATGGCCATAGTCCTGTGGGGCGCGGCCGCTGTCGGTTTCCTCGCCCGGCGCATGGCCTGGTGGGAACGTGTCGGCGCCTTCGCCGCCGGCGTGCTGCTGGTTGCCGCGCTGCCTGTCACCGACGAAGCCGGCTGGGCGCTCTCTGTCGCCTGGATCGGCTGGCACTGCTGGCGCGCGCGGCAGGCGTCCGCTACCGCATGAGCCTTTGCATCCTTGCCGCCGGCAAGACGGTGACGATCGCAGTCACCGCTTTCACACTTTCCTGGACCCATTCGGTGGAAAAGATGCATTGGCAGGAAGACTGGAAGGTGATGCCCTCTGGCTTGCAAGTCGTCGAGGCACGGATCAAGGGTTCGGGCGCCGGCATGGAGCCGCCGGAAGGCTCAGTGCTGAGAGACGGCTGGTGGGCCTATACACCCCGGATCGGCCCTCAGCCGCACCTTGTGCTCGCGGCCTCTGGCGCGACGGGTGAAGGGTGGACGCTATGCACGGTTCAGGGCTGCCGCGAATTGGGCAAGGCGGCAGGCGACACGATCTTGCTGGAGCCGTGCGGGCCGGAAGGTTCGAGCCAGCCGCGGTAGCGGACGATCGGCAAGGTGGTGCCGACGCGCCCGCGATATCGGACAGAAGAGAAGTTTTCCAGCGGCCGGCGTCTAGCCAATCAGCCTCGCCTTCAATTCGGCGGAAGGGATCTCGCAGCTCTCCTTCCTGCCGAACAAGGCGTAGCGGTTCTTCGCGAAGCGGTCGTAGAGCCAGTCGCGAACAGGCCGCGGCAAGAGCAGCAGCAATCTCGCCGCCCGCCACGGCCAGCCCAGCTCGGCCATGACGGCAACGAAACTGTCCAGGCGGGTGAAGGCGCCGTCGAAGGCGGGCTTTTCAGGAGGATGGTTCAGCTTGATGGTCACGTGGCGCCCGGCAGCTTATGTCCTGGGACACTAAGCCTGCCGGCGGCGGGATCAAAGTCCCAGTGTTGTCGTACGCCGCCTGTCGGCCAGCGCAGGACGCTCCGCACGGTAGGTGGTTGCGCGATGATTTGTGGCCGGCCTGCAGATCCGGCTGTCGTGACGGCTTTCCATGGCCGTCATCAGTGTGCGCTGATGCCGAGCGTGTTGCCGCGGCGGGCGCAAGCGGGACCCGGGCCGCGCATGTAATAGCGCTCCGGCCGATAGGTCGGCGCGACGAATTCGCGGATGGCGGCAGCATAGCCGGCGATGTGATTCCAGAAGTGCATTTTACCTGTCCCTGTCCCGATTTCGGATGTCCCTTCCGAATTGCGAGGATCATAGCGTCGAGGCGTGAATAGTCGGTGAACACGATGTTAATATCTGGTCGAAAATGCCTTGGTTCGTGGCCGCAATGCGGCTGATTCGGGGTCTTTCCATGCAGTTCGTCGACATATCGGTCGATGTGACTTTTGCATCACATATGTTTCGTTTGGATGTCGCTGCGGCGCGCTTCTGTTTCAGCCTTGGCCGGCGCCGCGAAATTTCCGTACTTGCCGCGGGAAAGTCAGGAACCCCTCCCGGCACAAGCACGTTGACCGCAGGAGCCGGGACCAACCCCGCCCAGCAGGCAGGCGGCTTCCGTGGGAACCGCCGCCGCAACCCCGACACAGCAAGAACAATGGAAAGGCAAAAGCCATGGGTTTCTTTTCGAAAGACATCAAGACGCTGGACGACCTCTTCGTCCACACGCTGCGCGACATCTATTACGCCGAAAAACAGATCGAGAAGTCGCTGCCGAAGATGATCGACAAGGCGACCGATCCGCAATTGAAAGCCGGCCTGGAGAAGCATCTCGGTCAGACCAAGGGCCATATCGAGCGCGTCGAGAAGGTGTTCGAACTGCATGGCGTGAAGGCCAAAACGGTCAACTGTCCGGCCATCGACGGCATTCTCGAGGAGGCCGATGAAGTCAGCGGCGACATCGACGACAAGGACGTTCTCGACGCCGCCCTGATCGCATCCGCGCAAGCGGTCGAGCACTATGAGATAACCCGTTACGGCACGTTGATCGCCTGGGCCAAGCAGCTTGGCCGCAGCGACTGCGCCAATGTCCTGGCCAACAACATCAAGGAAGAGCAGGCGACCGATCGCAAGCTTACCGAGATCGCGGAAGCCAAGGTCAACCTCCAGGCCGCCGAATAAAAGACTCTCGATCAGGGCAACGTCGGACAAATCCGGCTTTGCCGTGCTTTGCGGTGCCCGGAACTGAAACTGTTTCTATCCGTTCAAGTGCGCCGGCGCCGCGGAGTCCTCGACGCCATATCAATCGGCATAGGATCGCGTGCGATGGCCAGTCTCGAACAATATCACGCAAAGCGAGATTTCAAGAAGACCGACGAGCCGGTTGGCAAGGTTTCACGTGGCAAGAAGGGCCATGCCGGCGGCATCTTCGTCATCCACAAGCATGCCGCCACAAGGCTGCATTATGACCTCCGCCTTGAGCATGGCGGCGTGCTCTGGAGCTGGGCGGTGACGCGAGGTCCTAGCCTCGACCCGCACGAGAAGCGGCTTGCCGTCCACGTCGAGGACCATCCGATCGACTATGCTCCGTTCGAAGGCATCATTCCCAAGGGCGAATATGGCGGCGGCTCGGTCATCGTCTGGGACGAGGGGACATGGACACCGGCGACCGATCCGGCCAAGGCGATGAAGAAAGGCCATATCAGCTTCGAGCTCAACGGCCACAAATTGCACGGCCTTTGGCATCTAGTCCGGCTGAAGCCGCGTCCCCGCGAAAAGCGCGACAACTGGCTGCTGATCAAGTCCGACGATGCTGCCGCCCGGCCCGGCGAGGATATATTGCAGGAAGCGCCGGAATCGGTGAAGTCCGGCCTGACGATCGAGGAGGTCGGCGAAGGTAAGACCGCCGATGGCAAGAAGGCGAAGGTCTGGCATTCCAACAGACCGGCCGCCGGCAAGGCGAAGGCCAGGACGGGGAAACGGCTTGAATTCATCGAACCGTGTCTCGCCACCCTGCAGAGAGATGCCCCTCCCGGCAAGGAATGGCTGCACGAGGTGAAGTTCGACGGCTATCGCATGCAGGCGCAGCTTGCCGGCACCGAAGTGCGGCTGTTGACGCGCACCGGTCTCGACTGGACCGAGAAATTCGGCGGCGAGATTGTTGCAGAGCTCAGGCGTCTGAAATGCACCGATGCCATCATCGACGGTGAGATCGTCGTGCTGGCGGATAGCGGCGTCTCGTCCTTCGCACTGCTGCAGGCTGACCTGTCGGCGGGCCGAACGGACCGTTTTCTCTATTACGTCTTTGACCTGATGCGACTCGACGGCGAAGACCTGCGCACAGAGCCGCTGGTCGAGCGCAAGCAGGCTTTGCAGGACTTGCTTGGCAAACAGCCGGGCAACCCGGCAGTCCGCTTCAGCGACCATTTTGCCGAACCCGGCAAGGTCATGCTGGAGCACGCCTGCCGCATGGGGCTGGAAGGCCTCGTCTCCAAGCGCGCCGACGCGCCCTATCGCAGCGGCCGCGGCTTGTCTTGGGTGAAGTCGAAATGCACGCTGCGCCAGGAATTCGTCATTGGCGGCTATATGCCGTCGGACAAAACCGGGCGTGGGCTGCGCTCGCTGCTGGTCGGCTATTACGAGGGCGGCAAGCTGCGTTATGCCGGCCGCGTCGGAACCGGGTTCACGACCAAGAGCACCAACGAGCTGAAGAAAAAGCTCGATGCGCTGAAGGCGAAAACCTCGCCCTTCGACAGGGCGGTGCCGAGGGGCAAGGGGCTGGTCTGGGTGAAGCCCGAACTTGTCGGCGAGGTGGAGTTCCGCAGCTGGACGTCCGACCGTATAATACGTCACGCCTCGTTCCAGGGATTGCGCGAGGACAAGCCGGCGGAGGAGGTCATGCAGGAAAAGCCGAAGGCACCCGCAGGCAAGGCAAAGCCTGCCGACGGCAAGGGGGAGAAATCCACCTCTGTCAAATCCATGGGCGTGGCAAAAACCGACGTAAAGCTCTCCAACCACGACAAGCTTCTGTGGCCTCAGGAGAAGATATCGAAGCAGGATCTGCTCGATCACTATGCGCTCGTCTGGCCACGCATGAAGCAGTTCGTCGTCAACCGGCCGCTCAGCCTTGTGCGGGCGCCGGACGGCATCGGCGGCCAGCGCTTCTTCCAGAAGCATGCCTCGGCAGGCATGCATTACAAAATCGCCATGATGAAAGATCCGACCGACGGCGAGGAGATTTTGTTCGTTCGCGATTTCGACGGCATCGCTGCGTTGGTGCAGCTCGGTGTGGTCGAGATCCACATCTGGGGCTGCACCGCAGACGAACTGGAGAAACCCGACCAGATCATCTTCGATCTCGATCCCGATGAGGGTGTCGATGTGAAAGCGGTGCGCGCGGCGGCGCTCGAAATTCGCGGCCAGCTCGATGAGCTGTCCTTGCCGAATTTCGTCAAGACGTCAGGCGGCAAGGGCTATCATGTCGTCGTGCCGCTGAAGCCGTCGGCGGATTGGGATGAGGTGAAAGGCTTCGCCCATGATTTCGCCCGTGCCCTCGAACAGGCGGCACCCGAGCGCTACACTGCGACGCTGTCGAAGAAAGCGCGCACCGGCAAGATTTTCGTCGACTATCTGCGCAATGGCCGCGGCTCGACCACGGTCGCGCCGTACTCGTCACGGGCCAAGAAGGGCGCGACCGTCTCGATGCCGGTGACCTGGGCGGAGATCGAGGGCGGGCTGGCGCCGAACGCCTTTCCGATCGGCGACAGGACGACGCTGAAGCGCCTGGCCGAGGCCGATCCTTGGAAAGACTTCTTCAAGCAAGGCAAGCCGCTCAAGCACGGCTAGCTACGAAGTCACCGGCAAACCATCACGCCAGAAACACCTTCTCGAATTCCTGCCTGCCTGGTGGCGAAAAGATCACCGCGCGGCTGTCCTTGTCGCGTCGCGCCCATTTCTCCAGAAGGATCTTGTCGAGGATGGCGGCCCCCAGCGTGCCGGCAAGATGCGAGCGCCGCACGCTCCAGTCGAGGCAGGCCCGGCACACCGGTCGCCGCGCCTTGCTGTCGATGTCGATGCCGAGCGCGGCAAAGTGCGAGGCGGCCGACTGCCCAAGCCGGATCTCCTTGTCGTCGCGCAAAAGGACTTTTTTGTCGACAAGGCGATCCAGCATCGCCACCGCCTGTTCGCCGGCGAGGTGGTCGTAGCAGACCCGCGCCACGCGCATCGCCGCGTCGCGGGGGCCTGGCCGCACCCGCTGCGGCCCGACCGAAGCGGCGACGCCGGTGATGGCCTCGATCATGCCGGCCACCTGCGGCCCGGCGAGACCGTAATAGCGGTGCCGCCCCTGGCTTGCCAGCGTCAGCAATCCGCCCTCCATTAGTTTCGATAGATGCGAACTGGCGGTCGGCAGCGACACGCCGGCTTCCAGCGCCAGTTCGCTCGCGGTCAGCGCGGTACCGCCCATCAGCGCGCTCAGCATGTTTGCCCGCGCCGGATCGCCGACAAGACTGGCGATGCGGGCTATGTCGGGTCCTTCACGCATAGTTCGTTCCTCATCGAAGCATTCTTGTCAGATAACCACTATTCTCCGATCGGATCAAGGAGATGACGATGACCTCAAGAACCGCTTCCAACGCCGTGCCTGTCGGTCCCGCTGGCCGCCTGCCCTTCCCGTTCGTGATCCTGCGCCGGCTCCATCCGCGGCTCCTGGCGCGGTGGTACGACCGCCATCTGCAGCGCCTCGACCTCGCCGCGATCGACGATCATCTCTTGCGCGATCTTGGCTTGACGCCCGAAGACGTGCGCCGGGAGTGCGCGAAATCGTTCTGGCAAGCATGACCATTCCGGCAACTGCTTAGCAGATCGATCGACGCGACGCTTCGACCTTGATCGAAGCTTCGACGTCAGGGAAATATTCAATTGTCAGGAGAAAAGAATGACCATCACATGTTTCATCCGCTACGAGATCGATCCGTTCGGCAAGGCGGCGTTCGAGGAATATGCCCGCAACTGGGGCCAGGCCATCCCGCGCTGTGGCGCCGATCTAATCGGCTATTTCGCGCCGCATGAAGGCTCGGCGACCACTGCCTATGCCGCCTACAACATCGACAGCCTTGCGGCCTACGAAGCCTACCGTATCAGGCTCGCCGCCGATCCGGCCGGCAAGGCGAACTACGAATTCGCCCGGCGCGAAAAATTCATCCTTAAGGAGGATCGCATGTTCCTGAAACGGGCCTCCGGGCCACACGCGAAGTTGGTTAAGCCATGATCGCCGTCATCTTCGAGGTCGAGCCGGCGGCAGGCAGGCGCGATGCCTATCTCGGCATCGCCGCCGACCTCCGCCCGTTGCTCGACGGCATCGATGGGTTTCTCTCAATCGAGCGCTTTCAGAGCCTCGCCGACCCGAACCGCATCTTGTCGCTGTCGTTCTGGCGCGACGAGGAAGCGGTGCAAGTCTGGCGCAACACGGAGGAACACCGGCAGGCGCAGAAGGCCGGTCGCCGCGGCATCTTTGCCGGCTACCGTTTGCGCATCGCCCATGTCATACGCGACTATGGCCTCACCGAACGCGTTGAGGCACCGGCGGACAGCCGGGCGGTGAATGGATAAAACAGCTAAGCGTTGCCGATCAGCACCCCCGCCGCAAACACCAGCGCACCGCCCAGCACCACCTGGAAGGCGGCGCGCCAGAATGGCGTCTGCATGTAGCGGTTCTGCACGAAGGCGATTGCCCACAGTTCGAAGAACACCACCACCGCGGCGATAATCGTCGCCGTCCAGAAATACGGGATGAGGTAAGGCAGCGCATGGCCGAGGCCGCCCAGCGCCGTCATGACGCCTGTGGTGATGCCGCGTTTCACCGGTGAGCCGCGGCCTGACAGCTTGCCGTCGTCGGAGGCGACTTCGGTGAAGCCCATCGAGATGCCGGCGCCGATCGAGGCGGCAAGTCCAACCAGAAAGGTCTGGAAAGTGTCGTGCGTGGCAAAGGCTGCGGCAAAGATCGGCGCCAGCGTCGACACCGATCCGTCCATCAGCCCGGCCAGCCCCGGTTGCACATAGGTCAGGATGAACTGGCGCTGCTCGGCCGCGGCTTCCTCGTCCTTCACGGTGCCCGGCACATGCTTTTGCTCCAGCCGCTGCGCCAGCGTCTCGTGGCCCTGTTCGGCCACCGCCAGATCGTCGAGCAGCTTTCGTGTCGAGGCATCGCTGGTGCGTTTCGCCGCCTCGACGTAGAACAGATAGGCCTGCCGCTCCATCGCCTCGGCTTGGCTGCGCACATGCTCGATGCCGAGCGGTCTGACCAGCCAGTCTGGCTTGCGCTCGTAGTAGCCTTTCACGTGCTCGCGCCGGATCAGCGGAATGCGTTCGCCGAAACGCTTGCGGTGAAGCTCGATCAGCGAGTCGCGATGGCCGTCCTCCTCCTCTGCCATCTTCTCGAACACCTTGGCCGAATGCGGAAAGCTATCCGCCAGCCCGTCGGCATAGGCACGGTAGATACGCCCGTCATCTTCCTCGGACGAGATGGCGAGCGCCAGGATCTCTTGCTCCGAGAGCGATTCGAAGGGACGGCGGCCGAAACCGAAAACACGGGAAAGCATGAGAAAATCACCCTAGTTTAGAATAGTTCTAAACTAGGGTTTGGTGTGCCATTGGTCAATCGCGCCCGTCGCCGGACGTCGAAATTTATTGGCTCCGGGAATCCTCCTTCCACTCTTCATTATTGGTGAATGTTCGCCTATATAACTGAACCTAAGTGAAGAGAAAGGAATCCGTAAATGCCGGCAAAACAGCCCACACATGCATTTGACCCGAAGCCCGTTCTCGACCTCATCGCCAGCATCGAGGCCGATCTGCAGCGCCTCAAAGGCCTGGTCGAGCAGCAGGTCGAGAAATTCGATCCGGCCAATCCGCACAATAAGGCCCCCGACGGCAAGCTGACGCAGGAGGGCGTCGAATGCTGCTACCGTATGTTCGACGAGGGCAAATCGCGCTATTCGGTTGCCCAGCAGATGAAGATTTCCTTCGCCGCCGCCACCCATCGCTTCAACACCTGGCGCAAGATGGGCGGCGCCAAACGGCAACGGACATTGCTCGGCTGAACGGCTGGCCGCAGGCAGCAGGCCCCGGCCCGGGACGGGCAGGTGACAGGCACGCCCGTCTCCTGCTCAAAAGGCGAATTTGTAACGGTCACATTTTTCCAGTGGTGCGCGGCCCGATTTTCCGTGCACCATGGGCGATCTCATTTCTGCAGGGCCTCGCCATGACCACGCCTCCCGGCATCGCCGATATCCGCCACGCTGCAACGCGGCTTTCCGGCCTGATCGTCGAAACGCCGCTGATCGAATCGCCGGAGTTGAACAAGCGCTTCGGCGCCAGGATCCTGTTCAAGCCGGAAACGCTGCAGCGCACCGGCTCGTTCAAGTTCCGCGGCGCCTACAACAAGCTGTCTTCGCTCAGCGCCGAGGAGCGCAGCCGCGGTGTCGTCGCCTTTTCGTCGGGCAACCATGCGCAAGGTGTCGCCGCGTCGGCGGCGATGTTCGGCGTCAAGGCGGTCATCGCCATGCCGACTGACGCGCCGGCGATGAAGGTAGGCAATGTCAGGAAAATGGGAGCGGAAGTGGTTCCGTTCGACCGTTTCCGCGATGACCGCATGACGGTCGTTCGCCCTTACATCGAAAGGGGCATGGTTCTGGTTCCGCCTTTCGACGATCCGGCCATCATCGCCGGCCAGGGCACGATCGGCCTCGAACTGATGGTGCAGGCGAAAGCGCTCGGCGCGACGCTCGATGCGGTCGTCATCCCCTGCGGCGGCGGCGGCTTGAGCAGCGGCATTTCCATCGCCGTCAAGGATGCCTCGCCAGGCACGGCCGTCTGGGCGGTGGAACCCGAGCATTTCGACGACACTTGTCGTTCCCTGGCCAACGGCACCCGGGTTTCGATCGAACCCGGCCACACTTCGATCTGCGACGCGCTCCTCACCGCCGAACCGGGCGCGATCACCTTCGAGATCAACCGCCGGAACCTCGCCGGCGGCATTGCCGTCTCCGACAGCGCCGCGGCACAGGCGATGCGCGACGCCATGGCCCATCTCAAGCTGGTGGTCGAGCCCGGCGGCTGCGTCGGGCTGGCTGCGCTGTCATCAGGCGAGATCGAGCTATCAGGCAAGTGCGTCGCCGTGGTGCTCTCCGGCGGCAATGTCGATTTCAACACCTATGCCGCGATCATGGCGGCGGCTTAGGTGGCGATCAGTTCCGGGTCACGCGCCGATTCAAAAGTGTCAAAGCGCGCCCAGCGCCCAGTCGACACCGGTACCATTCAAAGGCTGACATGGAATGAAACTGTTCTTCAGCCGTAATCCCAATCCTCGCCTCGCGGTCGCGGTGGCGCGTTATCTCAACGCGAAGGTCGAGTTTGAATTCGCCTCCCCCTTCGCTTCGGGGCAGGCTGAGCGATTTCGCCCGCTAAATCCAAATCTTTCATTGCCCATACTTGTAGGCTCGGGAAAGAGCCTCTGGGAGGCCGACGCCATAGCGTGCCGGCTTTCGCGCGACGCGCATTCGGATCTCTGGCGCACCGGCGAGGACGAACCCGAGATGATCCGATGGCTCAGTTGGGGCAAAGAGAACTTCGCAAGAGCTTGCGACGTCGTGCATTTCGAACGCGGGACCAAACAGCGGTATGGGCTCGGCCCGATTGATCAGGACCGCGTTGAGGAGGGGCTGAGAGACTTCCGCACTGCCGCTGCAACACTTGAGGCCGCGCTTTCCGAGCGAGAATGGCTGGTTGAAAATTCGGTTTCCTATGCCGACTTTCGAATGGCGACGTTTCTGCCCTTCAACGATGTCGCCAGATTGCCGCTCGAAGATTATCCTTCCGTCAGTCGCTGGTATCGCCAGCTTGAAGAAATCGACGCCTGGCGCGATCCCTTCAAAGGACTGGATGCGCCTGAATTGCCGCCGGTCCCGGGAAGCCCGCATGAATCTCGATCCGAATGATCATGCGAAACATTGGATCTGCCTGTCGCGGATACCGCAAGCACGACCTGCCACGCGGAAGTCGCGCCAATGGCGATGTCCGCTTCGTCCACAAGCCGCTGTTCCGCGCGTTCGCGTTGGACATCCGCCCATCTGCGCTAGCTGTTTGATTTTTTGATCCTAGTCCAGCGTCCGTCGGAACCGCAGCAGTGCCGTGCCCGCAAATACCACCACGAACAACAGCAGCCAGCCAACCTCGGCCCCTATCGCACTGAAGTCGGCGCCTTTCAGCATCACTGCCCGGGTAATGCGCAGGAAATGCGTCAGCGGGAAAATCTCGCCCAGGACCTGTGCCCAGCCCGGCATGCCGCGATAGGGAAACATAAAGCCGGACAGCAGCAACGATGGCAGGAAGAAGAAAAACGTAAGCTGCATCGCCTGCATTTGCGAACGCGCCATGGTCGAGATCGTGTAGCCGAGCAGCACCAGCGAAAGCACGAAAACAAGCACGGTCGACAGAAGAAGCGTCAGGGAGCCGACGAACGGAATGCTGAACAGCAGCTTCGCCGCCACCAGCACCACCGCGACTTGCACCGCGCCGACGACAAGGAAAGGCAGCACCTTGCCCAACATGATTTCGGCTGGGCTGGACGGCATCGCCAGAAGATTCTCCATCGTGCCGCGTTCGGTTTCACGGGTAAGCGCTATTGCCGTCATCATCACCATGGTCATCTGCAAGATGACGCCGAGCAGGCCGGGCACGATGTTGTATTGCGAGATGCCTTCCGGATTGTAACGCTGGTGCACCACCACCTGCAGCTGCTCCTTGGCGTTTTCAGCGGCGGTCGCTTGCATGCCCTGCGCACGCAGCAGTGCCTGGCTCGCCACCTTGCTCAGTGTCGAAACGGCGCCGCTCGCCGCCGATGGATCGGTTGCATCGGCCTCGATCAGGATTTGCGGGCTGTCGCCGCGCTCGACCCGTCGGGCGAAGTCGGCGGGGATGGTGACGACGAAAGAGACGGCGCCCTTGGCCATCAGCGCTTCGGCCTCGGCGGCGCTCTGCGCCACATGGTCGAAACGGTAGTAGCCTGTCATCTGCAGGGCGGAGGCCATGGCGCGCGTATACTGGTCGTTGCTCATCGCCACGAGCGCTGTCGGCAGGCTCTTGGGATCGCTGTTGATGGCAAATCCGAACAGCACCAGCTGCATCAGCGGCACGCCCAGCATCATGGCGAAGGTGATGCGGTCGCGCCGCATCTGGATGAACTCCTTGATCAGCAGCGCGCCGAGCCGAGCGAAGGAGAAGACGCTGTTTATCCCGTTTTTCATCCCATGTTGTCCTTCGAGCCGGACATGAACTGGATGAACACATCCTCCAGACTGGTCTCGCCCGGCGTCACCGTCACGCTCTTGTGCTGTTTTTCAACATCGGCAAGCGCGGCCTGAAGCGCCTCCTTGTCGGAGCCGACGACATGCAGAGTGGCGCCGAACGGCGCTACCTGGTCGACGCCGGGGCGGCCTTCGAGCGCGGCCGCAACCTTATCGAGGCGCGGGCCTTGCACGACGAATGTCGTCAGACCGGCATTCCTGACCACCTCGTCGACCGTGCCGGTGGCCAGCAGCTTGCCATAGGAGATATAGCTGATGCGGTGGCAGCGCTCGGCCTCGTCCATGTAATGGGTGGAGACCAGCACGGTCAGTCCGCCGCTGGCCAGCCGATGGATCTCATCCCAGAATTCGCGCCGCGCCTTCGGATCGACGCCCGCCGTCGGCTCATCGAGCAGCAGCAATTTCGGCTGGTGCATGATGCAGGCGGCCAGCGCCAGCCGCTGCTTCCATCCGCCGGACAGCGTGCCGGCCAGCTGGTCCTTGCGCGAGGCGAGGCCGAGCTCCTCCAGCGTCCTGCCGACGTGTCCGTCGAGCGGCTTCAACCCGTAGAGCCGCGCCACGAATTCGAGATTCTCGGCGATGGTCAGATCCTCGTAGAACGAGAACTTCTGCGTCATGTAGCCGACTTCGCGCTTGATCTTCAAACTGTCGGTGCGGATGTTGAAGCCGAGCACCGTGCCCTCGCCCTCATCCGGCGTCAGCAGGCCACACATGATGCGGATGGTCGTCGTCTTGCCCGAACCGTTCGGGCCGAGGAAGCCGACGATCTCGCCTTCGGCCACCGTCATCGTCACATGGTCGACGACGGTCTTGTCGCCAAAGCGCTTGACCAGGCCATGGACATCGATGGCGTTCATTTGCTGGTATCCGCAAGATCGACATCGACGATCTGCCCCGGCTGCAGCACGCTGGCCTCGCCTTCCGGCCGCGCCTCGACGAGATAGACCAGCTTCTGCCGGGTCTCGAGCGAGTAAATCACCGGCGGCGTGAATTCCGGGTCCGGCGACACGTAGCTGACCCGTGCCTTCACGTCAGGTCCGCAGCCGTCGCAACGGACATTAAGCAGCGCTCCGACCCTTATCGACGAGAACGCATTTTCCGGCACATAGACGCTGAGCTTCATGGCACCGTCCGGCAACATCGAAATGACCGGCGCGGTCGGGCCGGCCGTGTCGCCCGGATTGCGGATCACGTCGTTGACACGGCCGGGCGACGGCGCCGCCAGTACGCGCTTCGACAGCCGCCATCGCGCTTGCTCCAGCGCCGATTGCGCTTGATTGACCTGATTCTCGGCGGCCTTGATCGTCTCCGGCCGTGCCGGCAGGCCGCCGACGGCGAGATTGGCCTCCGCCTGGCCGACCTGCGCGTTGGCCGTTTCCAGCGTGGCGGAAGCCGTGTCGTAATCGGCCTGCGTGCCGGTGCCCCGTTTGAACAGGTCGCTGGCGCGGCTGTATCTGCGTTTGGCATCGGCGGCCTGCGCCTTGGCCATGTCGACCTGCGCCTTGAGCACCTCGATCTCTTCCGGCCGCTTGCCGACCTGCAGATCGGCGAGTTGCGCCTGCGCCTGGGCAAGGGCCGCCTCGGCTTGCGCGACAGCTATTCTTGCGTCGGCGCTTTCCAGCGTCACCACCGGCGTGCCTGGTTCGACGCGGTCGCCGCGCTTGACCGCGACCGTCTCGACCTGCGCCACCTCGATCGGCGCGAGCAGCACATAGTCGCCCTCGACATAGCCGACGGCGAGCGGCGCCGCCGGTGCGCAGGCGCTGAAAAGCAGGGCGGCGAGCGGTAGGGAGCAAAGAAAACTCATGATCTACGATCCTTCCGGGCGGCCAATATGGCCCCAAGGTTATCCGTCACCACAGTCACCACCTTGGCGGCCTCGTCATTGCCGATCCCGCGCCAGCCCATGCGGCGCATCACCGCTTCGCGGCCGATGCGGAAATAGATGACCTGGCCGATCAGCGTGAACACGGTGAGCCGGGTAGCCTCGCTTTCTGCCGCTTCGCCCGTAGCCTGTTCCCAGATCAGGCAGAGCCGGCGATGCGTTGGCTCGAACACGCCGTCATAGATGCGGTCGAGGGCCGCCGTAGGATGCGAAAGCTCGCGCAGGACGAATTGCACGATCTCGCCGGCCTCCGGCCTTGCCACGACAAACATCACCATCCGCTCCAGCGCGGTGAAGAGTTGTGCCCGCGCCGCTTCGGGGTCGCTTGGCGCCTGCAGATTGCCGATCGCCTGGCCGGCAATGGTCTGGATGGTGTCGACGATATAATCGGCCGCTGCAGCGCGAAGTCCTTCCTTGCTGCCGAAGTGATAGGCAATCGAGCCGATATTGGCCTTGGCCTCAGCCGCGATCTCGCGCGTCGAGGTGCCGTCGAACCCTTGCCGTCCGAACAGCTTCAGCGCCGCGCGGACAAGTGCCGCGCGCGTCTTGTCGGCGGGAGATACCTCGCGACGCGGAATTTTGGCGTTTGTTGACTTGCTCATGGTGAGCAATTTAATCAATCGAATGATTAACGTCAACCCTAGCCTATCTCCACCTTGCCATCTCCAGCCGCACGCGCTTTAGTGCTGGCCATGGTCAAGGAAATAGAGCGCAAGTTCCTGGTCTCCGGCAATGAGTGGCGGGATCTGGTCGAGGCGGACATCCGCATTCGCCAGTTCTATCTCGCTGCCGCGCCCGGCCGCTCGGTGCGCGTGCGCATCAGCGACGGCGCCTTGGCCAAGCTGACGCTCAAATTCGGCAGCGGACCCCGCGAACGCGACGAATTCGAATATCCGATCCCTCTGGCGGAGGCGCAAGAGATGCTGGCCTTCGCGATCGGGCGTGTCATCGAGAAGACACGCCACCATGTTAGGCATCGCGGCTATCTCTATGAAGTCGATGTTTTCGGCGGGATGCTTAGCGGTCTGGTGGTCGCCGAGCTCGAGACGTCCGAGGACGTGCCGGACGAACTGCTGCCAGATTGGCTCGGCCGCGAAGTCACCGGCGAGCAGAGATTCTACAACGCGTCGCTCGCCCTTGGGGGGATTCCGGAGATCGCCGCATGAGCTATCGCATCGATCCACGCCTGCCGTTGACCGGGGAAGTCAGGCGCATTCTCGCCGAGGAGATCGGCAAGGCGCTTGTTCATCTGGACGCGGCGCGCGACAGGCCGGAACAAGGGCTGCACAAGTGCCGTAAGCGGCTGAAGAACGTCCGCGCCCTGCTGCGCCTGGTCCGTTCCGGAGACGAAACATTCTGCGTGACCGAAAACCAGTGCTACCGACAGGTGGCGGCTCTGCTTGCCGGTCCGCGCGAGGCGACTGCGCTGGTTGAAACAATCGACCGGCTGGCGGCAAGCTTTCCCGAACAGAGCGCCGGCGGCGGTCTCGATGCCGTTCGCGAGACGGTCGTCGCGCGCCAGCACGAATTGCATAGCGGTGCCGGCCTCGACGCTGCGATAAACGCCGCGATCGCCGCTTGCGAGGAGGGCATCAGCCGGACCGACAGGTTGGCCTTGCCCGACCAGCCCGAACAGGCCGCCGATGTGCTTGCCGAAGGCGCCCGCATCACCTTGCGTCGTGCCAAAAAGGCGCTGGACAAGGCCGGCTCCCGCGGCGAGGCCGACGATTTCCACGATCTGCGTAAGGCGGCAAAGACCCACGGCATGCACCTGTCGCTGCTCGGAAGGCTATGGCCGACGCCGATCAAGGCGCGGCGCAAGGCGGTTGACGAACTCGGCGAAAAACTGGGCGAACTGCATGATGTGTTCGTCATGCGTGCACTTCTCGATGCCGACGACCGGCCGCTCGGCTCTCCTCAAGAAACGCGGCTCCTGGGCAAGCTTTTGAAACGTTCGGAGAAAAGCCTGAAAAAGGCCTGTCTCGCCGCGGCAGCTGATCTGTTCGGCGACAGCCCCAAGCGCTCGACAAGGAAACTTGCGCGCAAGGCGCGCGACGATCTGGCCGCCGCGCCGTGCGAAGACGCCAGCGCGCCCGGCACCGCTGGCTGACGCGTTCCTCCGGTTCGGGATCATGGTCTAGACCGCCGGCTTGTGGTAATCGCCGTCTGGCATGATCGAGACCGGTGACACGCTTCTGGACCGACTTGGGCGCTGGCTTGCCGGCCGGCTGCAGGAGGAATCGTCCGGCTACGAGCCTTACACGCCGTCCGATGCCGAAACGCTGCGCCGAACGCTCGAGCCCGGCGACATCCTGCTCATCGAGGGCAACCAGAAGATCTCGGCGGCGATCAAATACCTGACCCAGTCGACCTGGTCGCATGCGGCCTTCTATGTCGGCGATGCCTTGCCCGAACCGGCGGACGGATCGGAACGACGGCGCCTGATCGAGGTCACGCTTGGCGAGGGCTGCATCGCTGTGCCGCTGTCGCGCTACCGCACCTACAACACGCGCATCTGCCGGGCGAGCGGCCTGGCGCCGGAAGATCGCGACAAGGTCGTTGCCTTCATGATCGGCAAGCTTGGCCTCAGATACGACCTCAAGAACATCTTCGACATGCTGCGTTATTTCTTGCCAACGCCGCCGGTACCGGTGCGCTGGCGCCGCCGCATGCTGGCTTTCGGCTCCGGCGATCCGACACGGGCCATCTGCTCGTCACTGATTGCCGAGGCCTATGGCCAGATCCGCTATCCCATCCTGCCCGAGATCACCCAGGCGCCCGGCCGCGCCTCGGCCCAGTCGAACTATTCGCGCAAGGAAATCCTGCACATCCGCCACCACTCGCTCTACACGCCGCGCGATTTCGACCTGTCGCCCTACTTCCGCATCGTCAAGCCGACGCTGGAATACGGGTTCGACTACCGGCAGATGATTTGGGGCGACAAGGCTGCCGGTGCGGAGACCAAGGTCACCGAATAGTAGCTCGTCTATGCTAGCAGCGGGTGTCGTCCCTTCGCGGCGGCAGCGGACCGGTCATTCGCTTGCGCGCCGGCATCGCGTGGATGCGGCCCGATCGGCATGATCACTGGGAACGGCGTTGCACCAAAAGCAAAAGTCCATTTGTAACCGACCAGCCCGTCTTCGGGCGTCGTGTGCTGGTCGTGATGGGCAAGCAGCTTGGCGCGGTCCGCCAGTTCCTCCGCCTCGCGCCTCACCATTTCCGCCGTCTCCGGCCGCATCCGCCTGGAGAAGCTGACGAACGTCGCCTCACGCTCCAGATGCGTGATCGCCCAGCCGACGAAATTCTTGTTGGTCATCTCGAAAAGCGGCCTGAGCGGCCCTTCGAAATTCCACTGGATGGGCGTCTCGACCAGTAGCCGGGCCGACAGGCCACGGCCGAGCGCGACTAGGCCCAGTTCCTCCAGGTCACGCAGATAGAGGAACATCGAAGCCTCGCTCAACCCTTGTGAGCGCATGATGCCTTCGGGCGTGAATTTTTCGGAAAGCATGACGAAGATGAAGAGCAGCGCCGGCCGACCGGCGAGCTTGCGTTCGATCTCCGGCGCGATGTGATTGACGGGGCCAGGCCCCCTGTTCATCGAGCCGAGCACGTTTTCCAGCTCGACGCCGGCAGCGGTGCAGATCTCCATCAGCCGGTCGAGTTTGCAGTTGCGTTCGTGAAACATACGCTTCACCGTCGGCTCGGAAACGCCCATGCGCTCGGCAAGCACACGATAGCTGACGCCTTTGGCCTTCAGCGTCCGCTTCAGCGCCTCGAAGATCAGGCCGTTCATGGGATGCACCTCGTTCGCGCGATTTGGTATCGATATTCGATACTAGATGCAATCGACCTTCCAGAAAAGTATCGAATTGCCTAGCTCTTCGCCACCACGCAGGAGACTATAGCCATGAAGACTTTCATCACCTCGACATTCCTCGCCATCGTCGGTGCCGTGTCGCTGCCCGCTGCCCAGGCCGGCGAAATCTGGCGCGCCTCCGGTCTCGAACAGCCTGAATCGGCGCTCTTCGACGCAGCCAACAACCGCATCATCGTCTCCAACATCATCGGCAATCCTCTCGAGGCCGACGGCAACGGCTATTTGTCGGTGCTGTCCCCGGATGGCAAGACGATCACCCGGCACTGGACCGGGCGTATGGATGCGCCCAAAGGCATGGCGATCTCCGGCGGCAAGCTTTATGTCGCAGACATCACGAAAATCCGCGTCGTCGATCTCGCCAGCGGCAAGCTCGTCTCGACCATCGACGTACCGAATGCCGTCTTCCTCAACGACGTGACCGCAGACGCTTCCGGCAAAGTCTATGTCACCGACATGCTGGCCGATGCGATCTACCGCATCGATGGCGACAAGCCGGAACTGTTCGTCAGAGATGCGACACTTGCTTCGCCCAATGGCATTTTCGCCGATGGCGGCCGGTTGATCGTCGCGTCCTGGGGCAAGGGCATCAAATCAGACTTCAGCACCGCCGAGCCGGGCGGCCTGCTTGCAGTCGATCTCGCCACGAAGGCGGTCACGCCGCTGCCCGGCGCGCAAAAATTTGCCGACCTCGACGGCGTCATCGCCAACGGCGACAGCATCTACGCCACCGCCTACATGACCGGCACGCTCTATCGCTACAAGGACGGCGGCACGCCCGAGGTGGTTGCGCATCTCAAGCCGGGCAGCGCCGACATCGGCACCGACGGCGAAAGGATCTTCGTGCCGTTGATGAGCGAGGGCGAGGTGGCGGCGCTGACGCTCGACTGAGAAATGCCTGATCGCTAGCCTGCCCCACGGCCGGCGATCAGATCGCGGACGGATCGCTGTTCTGAGCCGAAGCTCTCCCGTCGGTTCAGGCGTCATCTCCCTGCCCGCGCCGTCGCTGTAGCGTCCGTGCGGCGAGCCAGCACAGCATCGCCCAGGCGAAGCCGGCGCACCACCCGGCCAGCACGTCGGACGGCCAATGAACGCCGAGATAGATGCGGCTGATGCCGACCAGCACTGTCGTAAGCACGGCAAGTGCCAGCACATAGATCTTCGTCGTCCGCCCAGGCAGGAAGCGCGCCGCCATGCTGCCCAGCGTGAGATAGGTCACCGCCGACAGCATGGCATGGCCGCTCGGGAAGGAGAGCGACGCCACGTCGGCGAGATGCGAGACGAGCTCCGGGCGCGGCCGGTCGATACCGGCTTTCAGCAGGCTCGACAGAGCCTGACCACCCGCCACCGCCACGAAGATGAGAAGCGCTGTTCCCTGCCTGCGGATCAGGAGCAGATAGACGGTCACTGCCACTGTGATTAGCCCGAGCACGCTGACGCTGCCGAGACTGGTGATGTCGCGCATCGCCCCTTCCAGCCACGCCGGGCCGACCGGATTGTCGGGCTGGCCGGCTTCGCGGAAGGCGAGCAGGATTTCGGTATCGAAGGCGTGCGGGGTGGTGGCTAGCGCCGCCTCCATCAGCTCCTCGAACCCCCACAACCCGCCGGCAATGACCAGCCCGGCCAGCAACACCGGGAATTCGATCCAGTTGAGCAGCGGGTTCTTCATCGAGCCGATCGTCCCCTAACGCCGCGCATCCTTTTTGGACATGCAAAAGGACGCTGTAGCGCTTTGATTCTTGTGCCATGACCCCAAGAAAATCGATTTCGATCTTGGGATCATGCGCAACTACAGTCTTTGCAGATAGGGACCGAGCGTGATCAGCGCTACTGCCGCGACAGCGAGCACAATGCCGGTCGCCTGCAAGGCGTTGACGCGCTCGCCGAAGAAAGCCAGTGCCACCGCGTTCACCGACACCAGCTGAATCACCGCCGACAGGCTGAACGACACCGACATGCCGAATTCCCGGATCAGCCTCAGCATGACCAGATTGCCCAGCGAATAGAGCACCAGCGTGAGCGCGATCTTGCCGAAGCTTGGCGCCAGTCCCCATTGCTTCGCCGCCGTCGCCGCCAGCAGGAAGATCACTGTCGAAATGCCGAGCTGCACAGTCCCCAGAAACTCACTTTTCACCCCTCCTGATGCGGCCTTTGCCGCGCCTGCCGCAGATCTTGTTTCCGAAGCGTCGGTCGCGGTCAAGCGGGCTGATCAAGGACACGAATCGGAGGTGGAAATTGGCCGGCAACGTCATCAAACTGTGATCTGCTGGCGATACGCGGTCGGATAGGCAGCACGCTCCAGCCATCCCGAAGAAGCCAGAGGCAAGCCCATGACCGGACATCTTTCCCCAAACGCCCATTTCCGCACCAGCCTGCTTGAGGAAAACGATGGGCCAGGAGCCAATCGTACCGACAACCGCACGATGGGTGAGATCATCGCCGCGCGTTTCTCGCGCCGTGGCTTCCTGCAGGGATCGCTCGCGGCAACCGCCATCGCCGTTACCGTCAGCCCGCTCGCGCTGATCCTCGCCGACGATGCCCGCGCCGGCGGCGGCTCGGCCTTCACCTTCGACGAGGTCGAGGCGGGCATCGATGACAAGCACCATGTCGCCGCCGGGTACGACGCCGACGTGCTGTTGCGCTGGGGCGATCCGCTGTTTGCCGATTCGCCGGAATTCGATCCGACAAAACAGTCGTCGGACGCCCAGGCCAAACAATTCGGCTACAACAACGACTATGTCGGCTATATTCCGCTCGACGGATCGGCCGAGCATGGCCTGCTGGTGGTCAACCACGAATACACCAACCCGCATCTGATGTTCCCGGGCCTCGTCACCATCGTCGAGGGCGAGGCCAAGCAGGCGCCGCTGAGCAAGGAACAGGTCGATGTCGAGATGGCCGCGCATGGCGGCACCATCGTCGAGATCCGCAAGGTATCAGGCAAATGGCAAGTGGTGCGCGACGGCAAGCTCAACCGCCGCATCACCTCCAATACCGAGATGGCGCTGTCCGGCCCGGTCGCCGGCCACGACCGCGTCAAGACCAGTGCGGACCCGACAGGGACGAAAGTCATCGGCACCGTCAATAATTGCGCCGGCGGCGTCACGCCGTGGGGCACCTATGTCATGGCCGAGGAAAACATCCATGGCTATTTCTCGGGCGAGCTGCCGGAAGGCCACAAGGAAGCGGCCAATAACAAGCGCCTGGGCATTCCTGAAGGCTCCTATGAATGGGCGGCGCATTACGACCGTTTCGACATCGGCAAAGAACCGAACGAGCCCAACCGCTTCGGCTGGATCGTCGAGGTCGACGTCGACGATCCGACCTCGATGCCAAAGAAGCGCACCGCTATGGGCCGCTTCAAGCACGAGGGCGCCGAATCGATCGTCGCCGGGGATGGCCGGGTCGTCTTCTATCTCGGCGACGACGAGCGCTTCGACTATGTCTACAAGTTCGTCACTACAGGCACGTTCAACCCCGATGATCGCACCGCCAACATGGATCTTCTCGACGACGGCACGCTCTACGTCGCCAAATTCGCCGAGGACGGTACGCTTGAATGGCTACCGCTGGCTCACGGCCAGGGCCCGTTGACCGCCGAAAACGGCTTTGCCAGCCAAGCCGACGTGTTGATCGAAACGCGCCGTGCCGCCGATCTGCTTGGCGCCACCAAGATGGACCGCCCCGAGGACATCCAGCCCAATGCCGCCAATGGCAAGGTCTATGTCATGCTGACCAACAATTCGAAGCGCAAGGCCGACCAGGTCGACGCCGCCAACCCGCGCGCCGAAAACGCCTTCGGCCACATCATCGAGATCGTTGAGGACGGTGGCGATTTCACCGCCACCAAGGGCAAGTGGGAAGTGCTCCTGAAATGCGGCGATCCTTCGGTGGCTGAGGTCGGCGCCACCTTCTCGACGGCAACCAGCGCCAACGGCTGGTTCGGCATGCCGGACAATTGCGCCGTCGATTCGGCCGGCCGTCTCTGGGTCGCCACCGACGGCCAGGGTCCGAAAGCCACCGGCCGCACCGACGGCCTGTGGGCGGTCGATACGGAAGGACCGGCGCGAGCCACCTCGAAGCTGTTCTTCCGCGTACCGATCGGCGCCGAAATGTGCGGTCCGCTGTTCGCGCCGGACGACCAGACCGCCTTCGTCGCCGTCCAGCATCCGGCCGACGGCGGCGAAGACTGGGAGGCTTTTGGCCGTCCCTCCTATTATGAGGACTTGTCGACCCGCTGGCCCGACTTCAAACCCGATATGCCGGTGCGGCCGTCGGTCGTCGCCATCACCAAACAGGGCGGCGGCAAGATCGCGGTCTAGAGTCCATGTCGCTCTAAGGCGCACGCCGATAATCGTGAAGGAGGGGTTCGGCTCGACCGAAGCCCCTCCTTTTTTATGCCCAATTGTCAGGTTTTATGCTCCCGCTCAAGTATCGCTGCCGCCAATTCATCGGTGTTCACCGCGCCGGTTGCGTTCTGTTGGGCACATGCGCGATATGATCGACAATCAGACCGCCCAAAGCGATTGATTCGGAGCCCGCGGGCTGGCGGGTATTCTTAATACCGAAGCGCGGCACGCGGAATCTCGATCATGCCCTCCTTGCGCATCCATTTCGATCGCCTGCTCGAAGGCGCCGCGCCCAAGGTCCCCCGGCAGGAGCTGACGCATATCGAGCGCTTGGCGCTGGTCCGCCGGCACGGCGATTTTTCGCTCGCCTATTCGACCGCCGTCCAGCGCAGCCTATCCTATTTCGGCGATGCCGATGGCTACATCGCCTTCGGCACCAAGATGAAGCAGCATTTCGCGCTCGGCGATCCGGTGGTTCGCCCGCCCGACAGGCCCGGCTACATCAGGCGTTTCGTCGAAAGTGCCGGCAACCCCTGGTTCGTGCAGATCGGCGAGCAGACGGCGCGCGTTCTGGCTGGACTCGGATACCGGGTCAATCGTCTCGGTGTCGATACGCGGCTGCTCCTGCCCGCCCACGACTTTTCCGGAAAGCGCAACGAAACCGTGCGCTACTCCGAGCGCTGGCTCTTGAAGAAAGGGTTTTCCTTTGCCGAGGACAAGCGCACCATCTTTCCCGACGAGATCCGGCGGCTCTCGCAGAATTGGCGGGCCGACCGCATCGTCAAACGATGGGAGATGGCCTTCCTCAACCGCCCCTTTGACGATCATTTTGGCGTCGATATGCGCCGCTTCGTCCTGCATGGCCCGGATGGCGAGCTCGTTGCCTTGCTCGACTTCGATCCCCTGTTCAGCGGCGGCAAGGTGATCGGCTACACCACCTCGTTCAAGCGCAAGCATGTCGATGCCACGTCGCATGCCGAGATCGGCTTGACCAAATTCGCGGTCGACCGCTTCCGCGAGCAAGGCGTCTCCATCGTCACGCTCGGCCTGTCGCCGCTTGTCGACATCGGACCCAGCGGATTTACCGAAAGCGACTTCTGGCGCGCCACCTTCCGGCGCGCCTATGACTCGCCATGGATCAATCGCCGCAAGTTCAACCTGCAGGGGCAGGCTGCCTTCAAGCGCCGCTTCCACGGCATCGAGGAGCCGACCTACGTCGCCTTCCGCAAGGGGACCCCCATCGAGATGCTGGGATTGCTCCGCCTGGTCAAGGCAATTTGAACGTTTTTAGTTCCGCAACCGGTAGCCGGTCCTGAAGATCCACGCGACGATCGCTATGCAGGCCAGCAGGAAGACGACCGTCATGCCGAGGCTGATGCCGATCGAGACGTCGGACTTGCCGTAGAAACTCCAGCGAAAGCCGCTGACCAGATAGAGGACAGGGTTGAACAACGTCACCGTGCGCCAGATGCCGGGCAGCATGTCGATCGAATAGAAGCTGCCGCCAAGGAAGGTCAGCGGCGTGATGATCAACAGCGGCACTAGCTGCAGCTGCTCGAAGCTCTTCGCCCAGATGCCGATGATGAAACCGAACAGGCTGAAGGTCACCGCCGTCAGCACCAGGAAGGCGAGCATCCAGACCGGATGCTCGATGGTCAGCGGCACGAACAACCCTGCGGTCGCCAGGATGATCAGGCCGAGTATGATCGACTTGGTCGCCGCACCCCCGACATAGGCAAGGATGATCTCCAGATAGGACACCGGCGCCGACAGCAGCTCGTAGATCGAGCCGACGAATTTCGGGAAATAGATGGCGAAGGACGCATTGGAGATCGACTGCGTCAGCAGCGACAGCATGATCAGCCCCGGCACGATGAAGGCGCCGTAGCTGACGCCGTCGATCTCGGTAATACGCGAGCCGATGGCCGAGCCGAAGACGACGAAATAGAGCGATGTCGAGATGACGGGCGAGACGATGCTCTGCAGCACGGTCCGAAAGGCGCGCGCCATCTCCATCTTGTAGATCGCCCAGACTGCTCGCAGGTTCATGCGTCCTTCCTCACCAGGTTGACGAAGATCTCCTCGAGCGAGCTGTTTTGCGTGTCGATATCGCGGAACTGGATGCCGGCCGCTTCGATGTCGCGGAGCAGCGAGGCGACGCCCGGCCGTTCGCTCTGGTTGTCATAGGTGTATGTCAGCCGATCACCGTCCGGCGAAAGCTCCAGCGCATAGCGCGAAAACGTCTCGGGTATGGTGGCGAGCGGGCTCCGCAGTTCCAGCAACAGCCGCTTGCGGCCGAGCGTGCGCATCAGTTCGGCCTTGTCCTCGACCAACACGATCTCGCCGCGATTGATGACGCCGACCCGGTCGGCCATCGCCTCGGCCTCCTCGATATAGTGCGTGGTCAGAATGATGGTGACGCCATCCTCGCGCAGCCGGCGCACCATCGCCCACATATCCTGGCGCAGCTCGACGTCGACGCCGGCCGTCGGCTCGTCGAGGAACAGCACCCTCGGTTCGTGCGACAGCGCCTTGGCGATCATCAGCCGCCGCTTCATGCCGCCGGACAGCGTGATCGCCTTGGCGTCCTTCTTGTCCCACAACGACAGGTCGCGCAGCACTTTCTCGACGAAGGCATGGTCAGCCGGCTTGCCGAACAGGC
Organism: Mesorhizobium sp. M9A.F.Ca.ET.002.03.1.2; assembly: GCF_003952365.1. Classification (NCBI taxonomy): domain Bacteria; kingdom Pseudomonadati; phylum Pseudomonadota; class Alphaproteobacteria; order Hyphomicrobiales; family Phyllobacteriaceae; genus Mesorhizobium; species Mesorhizobium sp. M9A.F.Ca.ET.002.03.1.2. The sequence continues at coordinate 1,517,364 of NZ_CP034443.1, forward strand.
CGCGGCTGTAGTTGACCGTCGCCCACACGCTCTCGAATGCGTCGATGGTCAGTTCCTGCGGCACCAGCCCGATCAGGCTGCGCGCGGTGCGATAATCCCGGCTGATGTCGCTGCCGTCCACGGTGACCGTGCCCGACGAGCGGTTGACGATACCGCAGACGATCGAGATCAGCGTCGTCTTGCCGGCGCCGTTCGGCCCGAGCAGCGCAAAGATCTCGCCGCGCTCGATATCGAGGTTGATCTCCTTCAGCGCCTTGAAACCGGTCGCGTAGGTCTTGGTGACCCCGGAAATGGAAATGATGGATGGCATGACTGAAAAACGGCTGCTTGAAAGAAGAACTGTTGATTTTGGTCCGCTGAATGTCGGTGCGCGCAGCCGGAAGTCAATGGCACTCCTGACAGTTCTGGACATTGGCGGCGCAAGAGACTGATCGGAAGATGTAAATTTGCATTTCCATATCCTTTGACCCCAAGATCCCCATGACCCTGCGGCGTTCCGCCTCGCGTGACGCCACGCCGCTTTGACGTTTGACGCATCCGGCATATCTTCCTTGATATAACCGCAGCCGGAGCCCGCCATGGACCCGCTCATGTTGTCGCGCATTCAGTTCGGCGCGAACATCTCGTTCCACATCCTGTTTCCGGCCATCACCATCGCGCTTGGCTGGGTGCTGCTGTTCTTCAAGCTTCGCTACAACGCCACCGGCGATTCCGCCTGGATGCGCGCCTATTTCACCTGGGTGAAGGTGTTCGCGTTGTCATTCGCCATGGGCGTGGTTTCGGGCGTCACCATGAGCTTCCAGTTCGGCACCAACTGGCCCGGTTACATGGAGACTGTCGGCAACATCGCCGGCCCACTGCTCGCCTATGAGGTCCTCACCGCCTTCTTCCTCGAGGCAGCGTTCCTTGGAATCATGCTGTTCGGCTTTCGCCGCGTCTCCAATCGCATCCACACGCTGGCAACCGTGCTGGTGGCTGGCGGCACCACTTTGTCCGCCTTCTGGATCATCGCGCTCAATTCGTGGATGCAGACGCCGGTCGGCTTCGAGATGCGCGATGGCGTAGCGCACGCCACCGACTGGTGGGCGATCGTCTTCAACCCGTCCATGCCCTACCGGCTCGTCCACATGCTGCTTGCCTCGGGCTTGACGGTTTCGTTCCTGGTCGGCGGCCTGTCGGCGCTGCGCTATCTCTATGGCGACCGCTCGGAATCGATGTGGAAGGCATTACGCACCGGTGTCTTCACCGCGGCAATCCTGATCCCCATCCAGATCTTCGCCGGTGACCAGCATGGCCTCAACACGCTGGAGCATCAGCCGCAGAAGATCGCCGCCATGGAGGCCAACTGGAACACCGGTCCCAACGTGCCGCTGATCCTTTTCGCGCTCCCGGACGAAGCGGCAAGGGAGAACAGATTCGAAGTCACCATCCCCGACGGCGCCAGCCTCATCCTCAGGCACAGCGCCAGCGGCGTCGTGCCGGGGCTGAACGACTATGCCGGCGACCACCCGCCGGTCTTTCCGGTGTTCTGGGGTTTTCGCATCATGGTTGGTGTCGGGGTTCTTATGCTCGTCGTCTCCTGGTCGGCCGCCTTTTTCTTGAAGCGCCGTCACAGCCTGCCGAAGCCGCTGGCGCTGGTGATGGTGCCGATGGCGCTGTCCGGCTGGCTGGCGACGCTGGCCGGCTGGTACACCACCGAGATCGGCCGCCAGCCCTGGCTGGTCACCGGCGTGCTCAAGACCGCCGACGCAGTCGGCCCGGTCGCCGGCAGCCAGGTCGCGCTGTCGCTTGCGGTCTATCTCATCCTCTACGCGCTGCTCTTGATCGCCTATCTCGGCGTGCTGGTGCATCTGGCGCTGAAGGCGGCGAAGGACGGCGATGCCTCGCCGCTGCCGGGCGTCATGAACGCGGCGCTGTCGCAGCCGGCGGCGAAGTAGGAGAACGGTGATGACGCTTCCCTGGCCGACATTGCTCCCCCTCATCTTCGCCGGCCTGATGGGCCTTGCCATCCTGATCTACGTCATCCTCGACGGCTTCGATCTCGGCATCGGCATCCTGTTCGCGGTCGCCGAAGACGCCGAGCAGGACACGATGATCGCGGCAATAGGCCCATTCTGGGACGCCAACGAGACCTGGCTGGTGCTGGCCGTCGGCCTGCTGCTGGTCGCCTTCCCGCTGGCACACGGCACCATCCTCACCGCGCTCTACATTCCGGTCTTCCTGCTCCTTGTCGGTCTGATCTTGCGCGGCGTCGCCTTCGATTTTCGTGCCAAGGTGCCGGCCGGCAGGAAGCATCGCTGGAACCGTATCTTCTTCCTGGGCTCGGTCATCGCCTCGCTGGCGCAGGGCTACATGCTGGGGATTTATGTGCTCGGCCTGGATGTCGGCTTCGGCGGTATCACCTTCGGCGCGCTGGTGGCACTCTGCCTTGCCGCCGCCTATGCGGCGATGGGCGCAGCCTGGGTCATCTACAAGACGGAAGGCGAATTGCAGAGGAAGGCGGTGCTCTGGCTGCGCCGGGCGCTGGTGCTGACCGCGCTCGGCATGGTCGCCGTCTCGCTGGCCACGCCGCTCGCCAGTCCGCGCATTTTCGACAAATGGTTCGTCTGGCCCGCCATGCTCTATCTGTCGCCGCTGCCGATCCTGTCGGCGGTGCTGTTCCTGTGGCTGTGGCGGCAAACATTCCATCTGCCCACGGCGGACGACCGCCATGCGCTGACGCCGTTCCTGACACTGGCCGCCATCTTCACGCTGGGCTTTGCCGGCTTGGCCTGGTCGTTCTATCCCTTCGTGGTGCCCGACAGGCTGACCATCTGGCAGGCGGCGTCCGCACCCGAAAGCCTCGCCATCATCCTGGCCGGCACAGTGGTCGTGCTGCCGATCATCATCTTCTATTCGTTCTACGCCTACCGCGTCTTCGGCGGCAAGGCGACGGATCTGACCTACGACTGACCGACAAGCGCTGCAACGCGCTGGGGTTGTGGCTTCGCTCACAGCGATTCCAGCACATCAATTATCTGCATATATTTTAGGCACATCTGCCATATGGGCGGCATCAAGGTCGTTACGGCGGCTTTCGGGCTGCGCCATAAGGCTTCGATTCAGCATGGTTTCGATGGTTTGGCATGTCTGTTGCTTTGCCCTGACGACCAATCGGTTTTGTTCAGTCAAAGGGGAAAATGATGAATCGTCGCAATGCGTGCATGCTGGCCTTCGCCGCCGTGGCTGGAATGGCCATGGCTCCGTCTCCGCAGGCGCGGGCTGACGCCCTGAGCGACATCGGGGCGCGAGGCACCGTCCGCATCGCCGTTCCACAGGATTTCCCACCCTTCGGCAGTGTCGGCGCCGACATGACGCCGCAGGGCTACGACATCGACATGGCCAACCTCATTGGCGAAAAGCTGGGCGCCAAGGTTGAGATCGTCCCGGTCACCAGCGCCAACCGCATTCCCTATCTTCAGACCAACAAGGTCGACCTGGTCATATCGAGCCTCGGCAAGAACCCCGATCGCGAGAAGGTCATCGACTTTTCCGAAGCCTACGCCCCCTTCTACAACGGCGTGTTCGCTCCGGCCGACATTGCGGTCGCGAAGGCGGAAGACCTCGCCGGCAAGACCGTTGGCGTCACCCGCGGCGCGATCGAAGACCTCGAACTGACCAAAGTCGCGCCCGCGAGCGTCGAGATCAAGCGCTACGAGGACAACAACGGCACTATCTCCGCTTTCCTTTCGGGCCAGGTCGAAGTGATCGCGACCGGGAATGTCGTCGCCGCCGCCATCCTCGAAAAGAACCCGCCTAAGCGGCCCGAGCTCAAATTCCTGATCAAGAACTCGCCCTGCTACATCGGCATGAACAAGGAGGAGCCGGCGTTGATGGCCAAGATCAACGGGATTATCGCCGCTGCCAGGTCCGACGGCGCCCTCAACGCGATTTCGCAAAAATGGCTGAAGGTGGACCTGCCGGCGGATTTGTGAGCGCCCGTCGCGTGCAGCACGCCGGGTAGCAGACTGTGACCTATCATTTCGATTTCGGTTGGCTGATCGACTATGTGCCGGTGCTGCTCAAGGGCATCCGCATCACCATGCAGCTCAGCCTGATCGGCGCGGTGTTCGGCGTGGCATTGGGCATTGCCTGCGCCTGGGTGCGCGCGCTCGGTCCGAGATGGCTGAAGCCCGTCGTCGCGACCTATGTCGAGCTGATCCGCAACACGCCCTTTCTCATCCAGCTGTTCTTCATCTTCTTCGGCCTGCCGTCGCTTGGCATCAAGATGTCGGAATTGACCGCCGCCAACCTCGCCATGATCGTGAACCTCGGCGCCTACAGCTGCGAGATCATCCGCGCCGGCATCCAGGCCACGCCACGCGGCCAGTTCGAGGCCGGCGCGAGCCTCGCCATGACCCCGTTCCAGGCCTTCTGGTACGTGGTTCTGGTCCCGGCGCTCCAGCGCATCTGGCCTGCTCTGTCGTCGCAGATCGTCATCGTCATGCTGGGGTCGGCCGTCGTTTCGCAGATTGCCGCCGAGGACCTGACCTTCGCCGCCAACTTTATCCAGTCGCGCAATTTCAGGGCCTTCGAGACCTACATCGTCTCCACCTTGATCTATCTGGCCCTCGCGATCCTCCTGCGCCAGCTGCTGGCCGGCCTGGGCTGGATGCTGTTTCCAAGGAAGGCGTCGCGATGAGGCACGCGCCATGACCGAGTTCAGCTTCTGGGACATCCTGCGCAACCTGCTCTTGGCCGCGCGCTGGACCGTCCTGCTCTCGCTTGTCTCCTTTGTCGGTGGCGGCGTCGTCGGCGCGGCGCTGCTTTTCCTGCGCATCGGCGGCCGGCGTTGGATGCGGCTTCTGTCGCGCGGCTACATCCAACTGTTCCAGGGCACGCCGCTCTTGATGCAGCTCTTTCTCGCTTTCTTCGGCCTTGGCCTGTTCGGCATCGACGTTCCCGCCTGGCTTGCCGCTTGTGTCGCCCTCATCCTGTGGACCGCCGCCTTCCTCGCCGAGATCTGGCGCGGCTGCGTCGAGAGCATCGCCAAGGGGCAATGGGAAGCGTCCGCCAGCCTTGGAATGGGTTATCTCCAGCAGATGCGTTACGTCATCCTGCCGCAGGCGCTGAAAGTGGCGGTGCCGCCGACGGTCGGCTTCTCGGTGCAGGTGGTGAAGGGCACCGCGCTCACCTCCATCATCGGCTTCGTCGAACTGTCGAAGGCCGGTTCGATCGTCACCAACGCGACGTTCCAGCCGTTCACCGTCTATGGCCTGGTCGCGCTCATCTACTTTGCTTTGTGCTGGCCGCTGTCGAAATCGAGCCAGCTCCTGGAAAGGAAGCTCAATGTCGCTCATCGCAATCACTGAGGTGAAGAAGCGCTTCGGCGACAACGAGGTGCTGAAGGGAATTTCCATCGACGTCGCGCCGGGCGAGGTCGTCGCCATCATCGGCAAGAGCGGTTCGGGCAAGTCGACGCTGCTGCGCTGCATCAACGGGCTGGAGACCATCGATGAAGGCTCGATCGTCGTCGCCGGCGCCCAGTTCCTGCCCGACGAGGTTCATCTCAAGGCCTTGCGGCTGAAGGTCGGCATGATCTTCCAGCAATTCAACCTGTTCCCGCATCTCACGGCTGGCGGCAATGTCATGCTGTCGCAGATGGTGGTGAAGAAGACGCCGAAAAAGGACGCCGAAGCGGTGGCGCGAAAAATGCTCGACCGGGTCGGTCTCGCCCACAAGTTCGACGCATTGCCGGATGAACTGTCCGGCGGCCAGCAGCAGCGCGTGGCGATCGCGCGGGCGCTCGCCATGCAGCCTATCGCGCTCCTATGCGACGAGATCACCTCGGCGCTCGATCCCGAACTCGTCGCCGAAGTGCTGGCTGTCGTCAAGGAGCTGGCCGCGGAAGGCATGACGCTGGTGATGGTCACGCACGAGATGCGCTTCGCCCGTGACGTCTGCTCGCGCGTCGTCTTCATGCATCAGGGCCGCGTCCACGAGATCGGCGCCCCCGAGGACGTCTTCGCCAACCCCAGGACGCCGGAGCTCAGGCAGTTTCTTGGCGTGCAATAGGCGGGCGTCGCCGCCCGCCTGGCCCAGCGAAAAATCAGCTCTTGTTGGCGGCCAGCACCAGCACCGGCTTGTCGCTGTAAAGGCTGGGGAATAGCGTCTTTAGATTCTCGACCTTGGGCAGGTCGTTGTAGACGATATAGGGATAGGTCGGGTTCAGCGTCAGGAAATCCTGGTGATAGTCCTCGGCGCGATAGAAGGGTTTTTCGGTCTCCAGCGTGGTCACGATCGGCTCCGGAAAGACCTTGGCCTTGTCGAGTTGGGCGATGTAGCTCTCGGCGATCTTCTTCTGGGCGTCGCTTTCGGCAAAGATCGTCGAACGGTACTGCGGGCCGCGGTCCGGGCCCTGATAGTTCAGCTGCGTCGGGTTGTGCGCGACCGAGAAATACACCTGCAGCAGCTGGCCGTAGGTCACCTCTGACGGTTCATAGGTGATCTCGACGGCTTCGGCGTGCCCGGTCCGGCCGGTGCCGACCGTCTCGTAGACAGCCGTGTCCTCGGTCCCGCCGGCATAGCCGGAGACGGCGCTGGTCACGCCCTTGACGTGCTGGAACACGCCTTGCACGCCCCAGAAGCAGCCGCCGGCGAAGACCGCCTTCGCGGTGCCGCCGGCGGCTTTCTCGTCCATCGCCGGCGGCGGGATCACCACCGCGTCCTCGGCCGAGACCGCCGGCGTCTGCCACAAGGCGGCGCCGGCCGCCGCGAGGATCAGCGCCGCAAGCACGCCCCTGGCGAAGCTCGTCGACGGCCTTGCAATGGATACTCGTATACCGGTCATGTCTGATCTCCCATGAAGGTGTTGTGACTATAGAACATATAGGTCCGCCAGCGTCTCACATTGCCGTGCGCCGCTCAGGCCGGAACGGTGCTCCGGCGCAGGGTTGAGCCGCCGCGCCGGTGCCACAAGGGTCCTTGGCCTGGACAGGGACTGCCGGAGCCGGACCAGACCTACTTGGCCATCGCGTCGCAGGCCTTTGTCGCCTCGTCCTTCTTCATCGCGTCGGTCTCCATGGCTGCCTTGTCCATGCAGTCCTTCACCTTTTCGGCGGCCATCGGGTCGGCCGGCTTCATCGCCTCGGTGGCCATCGCATCGGCGGGCTTCATGGCATCCGTGGCCATCGGGTCCGCGGGCTTCATCGCATCCTCGGCGCGGGCGATGCCGCCGGCAAAAAGCGCCGTCGAGCAAAGCGCGAAGGCAAGCGCCGGCAGCGTTAGGCGGTTGGTCATGGTGGTCTCCTCTGGGGTTGATGGCGCGCTGATGCGGCCGGCATGTGCGGCGCCGCTCATGCGGCGTTGCGCAAATCTCGAGAGTCTAGTTGGTGGCGGCGGCCAGGATCGGCCCGCCATCCGGCACCTGCACCAGCACCGCGGTGCTCAGACCGCCGGACGCGGCGGGCAGCCGCAGTGTCGTGGCGTCGCCGGTCCAGCTGCCGAGTTTTTTCAGCGAGCGCACGACATTGGCGTGCGGCAGCGTGCGGCCGGTGTTTTCGCCGCGCGCCACCGGCACCTCGACGACGCCCCGGTGGTAACGCACCAGCCACACATCGGCCTTGCCGCCCGGCACCGCGCCGGCGCCGATGGCGATCTTGCCGCCGTCGAGCGACAGCGACGGCCCTTTTGCATGGCTGCTGCTCGAAATCAGCTGCTCGATCTCACCGGGCCGGGCGCCGACCGCGTCGGCATTGCCATTGACCACCACTTGCGGCGTGAACGGACCCGAACGTCCGAGCGACGGCTCGTAGCGGACCTGGCGCTGGGTGAATTCCTCCCTGCCGAAAGTGTCCTTCCAGCCGAGATAGTCCCAGTAGGTGACGTTGAAGGAGAGCGCCAGCACGTCAGGCCGGTCCTTGACCTTGATCAGATTGGCGTTGGCCGGCGGGCACGACGAGCAGCCCTGGCTGGTGAACAGCTCGACCACGGTGAGCGGCTGGGCCAAGGCAGCACCGGTCGCGGCGAGAGCGATCAGGGCGGCGCCGGCGCCGGCCAGCCACGCCTTGCCGGGTTTTGCTTTCGATCCGGTCATCTAGGGTCTCCGTTGCGGCGGCCGGTTGCCGGCCATGTCCACAATTCGCCGCCGCCACGGGCTTCGTTACAGCCTTCACCGCTTCGTGATCGGAAGGCTGGCTATCTTTGCGAGGTTGGAGATTGGCGAAGGCCGTCACGACAGCCGATCTCCCCCACGAGGGGGAGATGTCCGGCAGGACAGAGGGGGCGTCGTAGAGCACCAACAGAGCCCCGGCTCCACGAGTTTCGTCGTGCAACGCTGGAATGATGCTCAGATAATCAGGGCCTCCGGGTATCGGAGGCGGAGATCATGGATCCTGGCAAAGCCGGCGGGACAATGCCACCCTCTGGCCTGCCGGCCATCTCCCCACGAGGGAGGAGGTTGGCAGCTCAGGCGCCTGCCCTTACTGTGTAAGCACAGTTTCCGAAGGCCGCTGATTGAAATCGCACCTGCCGGTCACGGTATAGAAGAAATCGGCGTTGGACACCGGAGCCGGTACGGCGTTTCCGCCGTCTTCCCAGGCCTGCTGGCTGGGTTGGCCGCACGGCACCGCGGTGAAGATGTCCACCTTTTCGCCGTTCGCGACTTCAACGTCGTCGATGTACAGCCGGTTCGATGTGTTCGGGTCATTCGACTTGAGTCTGGTCAGCTGGGCCGATGGCACGTCCATCTGCAAATACAGCGTGTCCATCAGGCTGACGTCGACCACCGCGCCGGCGCCGTTCGCGGGGTACATGGTGTTGGTGCAGGTGGTCAGGTATCTCTTGCTGCCGCTAACCTGTGTAATCGCCCCGGTAGGCAGGCTGTTGAAATTCTTCACAGTCTTGGTTGTGCATTTTTGTTCCTGGACCTTGGTGTTCGTCGATCCATTGACCGTATACACTGTCGACGTGCCGTAGCCTTTCGGGTCACCGAAATCGTTGTACGCATAGGTGATCTTCATCAGCGGGTTGACCGCCGTTTCGCCGAACTTCGTGCCGTAGAGCGTCATCGTCTTGTCCCAATGGCCCGAAACCAGGTCGACCTTGAACGTGGTCTGCACCAGCGCCGGCCTCTTGCGCGCCGCCGACTTCACGCCGATCTTCACCGTGTCGATGCGAGCGATCTGCAAGAAGTTCGTCGGCATGGCAAACCTGGCTGAGGCATCGATGCTGGCGGTGCCGTCGGCGGCGACGACGAAGCTGTCGAGCTTGGCGGTGCCTTGCCCGCTATTGGCCGCAAACGACTCCTGCAGCTTCACCTGACGGTCCGCCAACGACGTGCTGGTTGGCAGCGTCGTGATCGACAGAGCCGCGGCATCGAGCGCATTCTGCATCGATGCCCTAGTCTCGATAGCCGCGTTATAGTCGACCGAAATGCCCAGAGCGGCACACATCGGGATAAGCATGATGGCGAGTATCGGCGCAAGCGAGCCGTCCTCGGAACTGAGGAAATGGCCTCCAGACAGTGACATTCCTTGAAACCCCCAAACGGTGACAGGTGCGGCCTATCACGCAGGGCGCGAATTATGCTCTAATCTGATGGATTAAAGTTTAACGACGTTCGAGCCCCCGCAAGCAGGCGCCGTCGGCGAAACTGCCGATCTCCCCGCATGGAGGGAGATCGGATGTCGCTTCGGCTTTCGCCAATCACCAACGCCGGAACACAGCTGGCTGGGCAGCGCAAACCTCAAGCGGTTGCCCAGCCGCCCGCCGCTTGCCCGGGCAAGCTGCCCCTGCTAAAGCGCGCGGCATGACCACGCCGATCAAGAACATCCGCAATTTCTCCATCGTCGCCCATATCGACCATGGCAAATCCACGCTTGCCGACCGGCTGATCCAGCTGACCGGCGGGCTGGAGCTGCGCGACATGAAGGAGCAGGTGCTGGACTCGATGGACATCGAGCGCGAGCGCGGCATCACCATCAAGGCGCAGACCGTCAGGCTGAAATACCGCGCTAAAAATGGCGAGGACTATATCCTCAACCTGATCGACACGCCCGGCCATGTCGACTTCGCCTATGAAGTGTCGCGTTCGCTGGCCGCCTGCGAGGGCTCGCTGCTGGTCGTCGACGCCTCGCAAGGCGTCGAGGCGCAGACGCTGGCCAATGTCTATCAGGCCATCGACAACAACCATGAGATTGTCGTGGTGCTGAACAAGGTCGACCTGCCGGCGGCCGAGCCCGAGCGCATCCGCGAGCAGGTCGAGGAGGTGATCGGCATTGACGCCTCCAACGCCGTGCTGATCTCGGCCAAGACGGGCCTCGGCATTCCCGACGTGCTGGAGGCCATCGTCAACGACCTGCCGCCGCCGCGCGAGGGCGACATCACGGCCCCGCTGAAGGCGATGCTGGTCGACAGCTGGTACGACGCCTATCTCGGCGTCATCGTGCTGGTCCGCATCATCGACGGCGTGCTGAAGAAGGGCCAGACCATCCGCATGATGGGCACCGGCGCAAAATACCTGGTCGAGCGCACCGGCGTCTTCACGCCTGCCCGCATCAATGTCGACGAGCTCGGCCCCGGCGAGTTCGGCTTCTTCACCGGCTCGATCAAGGAAGTCGCCGACACCCGCGTCGGCGACACCATCACCGAGGACAAGCGCCAGACGGCACACGCGCTGCCCGGCTTCAAGCCGGCGCAGCCGGTGGTGTTCTGCGGCCTGTTCCCGGTCGATGCCGCCGATTTCGAGGATCTGCGCGCCGCAGTCGGCAAGCTGCGCCTCAACGACGCTTCCTTCTCCTTCGAAATGGAAACCAGCGCCGCGCTCGGCTTCGGCTATCGCTGCGGCTTCCTTGGCCTGCTGCATCTGGAAATCATCCAGGAGCGGCTGGAGCGCGAGTTCAACCTCGACCTCATCGCCACCGCACCCAGCGTCGTCTACCGCCTGGCTCTGACCGACGGCACGGTCAAGGAATTGCACAACCCGGCCGACATGCCCGACGTGGTCAAGATCGCGGCCATCGAGGAGCCATGGATCCGCGCCACCATCCTCACCCCCGACGATTATCTCGGCGGCATCCTCAAACTCTGCCAGGACCGGCGCGGCATCCAGGCCGATCTCTCCTATGTCGGCAAGCGCGCCATGCTGACCTACGATTTGCCGCTCAACGAAGTCGTCTTCGATTTTTATGACCGCCTAAAATCGATCTCCAAGGGCTACGCCTCCTTCGACTATCATTTGACCGACTATCGCGAGGGCGACCTGGTCAAGATGTCGATCCTGGTCAATGAGGAGCCGGTCGACGCGCTGTCGATGCTGGTCCACCGCACGGCTGCGGAAAAGCGCGGCCGCCAGATGTGCGAGAAGCTGAAGGAGCTGATACCCCACCATCTGTTCAAGATCCCCATCCAGGCCGCCATCGGCGGCAAGGTCATCGCCCGCGAGACCATCTCGGCGCTGCGCAAGGACGTCACCGCCAAATGCTACGGCGGCGACGTCTCGCGCAAGCGCAAGCTGCTCGACAAGCAGAAAGAGGGCAAGAAGCGGATGCGCCAGTTCGGCAAGGTGGATATCCCGCAGGAGGCGTTTATCCAGGCGCTGAAGATGGGCGATTGAGAAGCCGGTCGGGCGTCCGCGCGCAGCGCGGCGCCGAGACATCGATCCGGTGGATCGATGGCAGCCTTCGAAAGCGGGGGAGCTGCCGGAGGCAGCCGGCCCCACCACCGCGACGCTGAAGCTGCACGATCAAGCCGTCGGTGCCGCGCCACGCCGCTCAAGCGCGGTCTTGCGGATGATTTCCGCGATCTCCGGGCTGCTGCTGCACAGCATCTGGAAATCCGCCGCGTGCAGCGACAGGAGTGAGACCGCTGTTGCGGCGCTGACGGTCGCCATACGCGGTTCGCCGCTGATCAGCGCCATCTCACCGAAGAAGGCGCCAGGGCCAAGCTCCACCGGGTTCGGCATCACGACGCTGACGCGCCCCTCCACGACGAAGAACATCCGATCACCGGTCTCGCCACTGCGGCAGATCACGGCGCCCGCCGGCAAATTACGAGGTCTTAACGCTCGCACGATCTCGACCAGCGCAGCCGGGCCAAGCTTCTGAAACAACGGCACGCCGGCAACCAATTGCCAATTGCGGACGAAATCCTCGCGACGGATTTCTTGATAGAAGCCGGAGGCAAGAATGCCAGCCCAGAGCGCGAAGATGCCGATGCCACACATCATGACCGCCCCGGCAAGGACGCGGCCGTCGAAGCTTTGCGGAATAGCGTCGCCATAGCCGGTGGTGGACAGCGTGACCACCGCCCACCACATTGCCTGGGGGATGCTGCCGAACTTTTCCGGTTGGATGTCGCGCTCGATGACATAGGCCGCGAGCGCGACACCGAACAGAACGACGCCGAAGAGCGTGGTGACGCCGATCAGGTTGCGCGCTTCGTTGGCCAGCACCCTGCCCAGCACCGGGAAGAAGGTCGAGTCGCGCAGCGGCTTCAGCAGCCAGACAGCACAGTAGAGGCTCCGGTCGGGCGTGCCGTCGAGCAGAAATGCGGCGAGTGGAACCAAAACCGCGAGCACATCAATGGCGATTGCCGGCGTCCTGTCCCGAAGGTCTCCCGCCCGGCGCTTGAGCAGCGTCTCGGCCATCTGCAGAAGATAGGCGCCCCAAATGACAGCGAGCACGGCAGTCAGAGCCAGTCTGCTTCGTCCGGACATGTTCGGCATCGTGAGCGTAGCCACCGCCACAAGCCCAATGGCAGCCAGCAGCGTGTTGAGCGGCGCGTAAATTCTTAAAGGTAGTACCGACATTCTATGCCCACGAGCGGCTACTGCCCTCCAAAATAGGATGCCTTCGAGGCAAGCGTAAAGGTACTTACTGTCGCCGCGATGCGCCGATATCGGTTCTCGGGCAAGGCTAACTTGGTCGACTGTGGGCGTTGCGGACCGTTCTCTCGATAGTCCTCGCTTTTTTTCTCCTTCACTCCCTTGTCAATTTCGAGCTGACGCCGGAGCCGCGTCGGCAAGTCAAACAGGCGCCTCGCCATCGGCGGCGCCTTGGGCTTTGCCGGCACTTCGCGCTGTCGATGCTGGTCCACCGCACCGCGGCGGAAAAGCGCGGCCGCCAGATGTGCGAAAAGCTGAAGAAGCTGATCCCGCATCATCTGTTCAAGATCCCGATCCAGGCCGCGATTTGCGGCAAGGTCATCGCCCGCGAAACCATCTCGGCCCTGCGCAAGGACGTCACGGCGGCGACGTCTGGCGCAAGCGCAAGCTGCTCGACAAGCAGAAAGAGGGCAAGAAGCGGATGAGGCAGTTCGGCAAAGTGGATATCCCGCAGGAGGCGTTTATCCAGGCGCTGAAGATGGGGGATTGAGAAGCCGGTCGGCGTTCGCGCGCAGCGCGGAGCCGAGACATCGATCCGGTGGATCGATGTCAGGCTTCGAAAGCGGGGGAACTGCCGGAGGCAGCGGGCCCTCGCCAGCGCGGCGCTGACACTGCACGGTGGAGATTACTCTCCAGGAGGCGCCTACTTCATCCAGATACATCCGATATATGAGGCCACAATGGCCGCATCTTGAAAAAGGGTGGCAGGGGCGACCCATCTAAAGGACGAAAGCCTAAGAAGGCCGCGCCCAAAACCGGTCGTTCGAAACAAGAGATGAGCTTTCCCGTACTGCAACAATTCGTGATTCACATGCCGATTCCATGTTGTGAATCAATCTGTTATGAAAAATGGCCCCGCGCTAACGGGGCCAAGTTGGTTTACTCGCTGTTAACCAAATCAGGGTCAGCTTACTCTTTGATGGGAGCTGACCCTGAACCCTTCACAAGAGTGATTGCGGAGATGCAATCAGTCCTGTTGAAGTAGCCTTCGCCGGAATTGGCGATCTTTTTGGAATTGGCGGCGTACAGCGTCCAGCGCCAATAACCTGCAATATCCGTATAGAGGTGGAAGTGCATGTCTGATGTTTCCTTCTCGGGTTCAGACGTTGAGTTTAACCGGTACCTGTTCGAGTACCGGCACGGTGGAGCGGAATGGGGTGTCGAGATAGTCGCCCGTTCGCCGGAAGAGGCTAAAGAGCGCATCAAATCCTTGGGCTGGGCTCGCTATCAAGGCGAGATCAAGACCACGGTCCACATTCCGACCGTCGGGCTCTTCAAACGAATTGCCAGACGATTCTTTCAAACGACCTTGTAAATCCTGTAGACGCCTCGGTTGCTCTGGATGGCAACCTTATTTAGCGCTAATCATACCTGCAAACACTAAATATAGCGTTAACAGACAATTTATTCCCAGTCCGACAATTTTCCCTTTCCTGCCAGACTCCAACAATCCACGCGCGCTTCCGCCACCGCCCAAGTGGCGGAAATGCGGGGCAAAACGCACATAATCCGGGAAAAAGACCGGGCTCAGAACTCCGGTCGCGCTCTCAACAGAAACGCATAGCCTATAAAGGGCGACTCGTTTTCGCCCGTCAAGGATTCGTTTGTAGCTTTTATGTCCCAACGTCTTGGGCGTCTGAAATGTGAAGACTGGGGATAGAAAAGCGCCTCGCGCTCATCTCCACTTATGAAGGGTTCGGCGGTCCGTGCAATTGGGTAGTGCGGAATCTTCCGGAAGCGACCTGTTCAAAAAGTTCCGTGGTTCCGCTCGGATTGCCAACCCTGTGCTTGGACAGGAAATTTGAATAGGTGCGATCTGCCCAGCCAGGACAGGCCCTTTTCACATCGGCAGCGTTGAAGGGCTCAGAGAGACGGCCCGAGCGCACAGCTTGGTAAATTTGGGAGGCAAATTCTTTCATTCTGCCTTGACGTGTCAATTGCTGCAAAAGGCGACCCCTCATGAGCTGGCGTAAAAGGTTAGGAAAATAATATTGACGCTACGGCGAAGAGAAACCGAACGCCCGCCGCCAGGCAGAAAAACAATGATATCGAGCACAGAATCCCAATGCTTCGAAGCCTAACGAAATTTGTCTTGGGAGCATGGGGAGGAAGAATGCCCATCGTAAAAATAGCCAGTCCTAGCGCCACAACCGCCCAAACAGCAGCATAGAGTATGTGATATTTTTCGGGGCCATCGATAGGTCTATTTTCTAGTGCAACAAATGCCCCGATGCCAGCCAGGATAACTGACGAGCCGGTGATAACCGAGCTCAGTTGCCCCATAATCACAGATGCTCCTAAAGCTCGCTCGTCGGGTGCTTCCAGTTTGTTTTCTAGCTTGTAGCCTACCCAATAATTGAGAGAAATAAGCAGCCAAATAGCAGCAATACCGATGTCAGGCACTGGGAGGTCATTTGACATCGCTCAAACTTTCAAGATTTAGAACATTACTGAAATAGGTTTTTGGGTCTTTCGGCCACTGGGTTTCAATCACCTGTTGGGCTTGGCCGTCTTCGATAAAGGCGGGGAACTGCGTCACCAAAGGTCCAACAGCAGCGCGAATTTCGTCTCGGACGCTTTCGTTGCCGAAAGCAGCATATGCTTTCGGCCAGTATGGCTCTGCGATCGGCGGCTTATTTGGCCACAGGCACCATGCAGCGAGTCCCGCCTCATAGTCCTCGTCAGAAGGAGTCTCGCGACCATTCTTAAGCGCAACGACACGGGCTACTTCGTTCGCGGCCGCCAGAAGGCCCATGTAACGCCCAATTTCTTCGGGCGAGACAGATCCCCAGTTCACCCCCAATCGTTCTGCCAGCTGGGAGCTAGAAGCTATCCTCTGAAGGCGCTCTGGAATAACGATCGGGCCGTTTTCCTGCGCTCTAACAATTGAAGCAGAAATGATTGAAACTAAGAAAGCAATAACAGCTACGCGAAACATCGCCTCTCCCCCATCCTAAGACCACGCATCTTGTGGCGCGTGGAGCGACCGAGTCAATGACTCTGGGAGACTGCGCCCTGACTCTTGTCTGAGGCGCCGCCACGCAGCACCCGAGGCAGCAGGCCCCCTCGACTTGCGCCTCTCTTTCCGCTTCACTTCCGCCCGTGTCTTCGCGCGTCGAAATCCGCAACAGCCCCACCGGAAAGCTCTTTCCCGCGATCGGGCCGTTGCTGATCGCGGCGATCTTCGGCTTCTTCGCGCTGAAGGGGCTTGCGTCAGGTGCTGCGGGCCAAGGGCTGTTCGTGGTGGCGGTGCTTGCGCTTGGCTGCCTGGGGCTTGGTCTGTTCCTGGCGCGCGGGGCGTTCGACACCGGCGTCCAGGTGGTGCTCGACGCCAGCGGTTTTCGCGACCGGCGCGGCGGCGACGTGCTGGTGCCGTGGCAGAGGGTGCGCAGCGTGCGCCTCACCTCCGGCAAGGGCGCGGCGATGATCAGCTTCGAGCTGACCGAGCCGCCTCCCGATGCGATCAAATACGCGCCGGCCAACGCGCTTGCCCTCTTGCTGCCCTTCGGCAAGAACATCGTCCACATGGAGATCTCCTCGCTCGACATCACCGGCGCCGACATGATCGCGGCGATCCGGCGGCTCGCGCCGCATGTGGCGGTCGACGGCTGAGCGCCCAGCCTTTTCCCACAAACAAGGGGAGAAGGGTATCGCGGACGCCGGCTTGACGCCGTCCCGGCCACCGCCATAGCGTGAGGCTTGAGCAAGGAGCACAGCATGGCAGGCATGGTCCAAGGCGAGAAAATCGATGTTGGCTTTTCCGGCCGGCGCTGCATCCATTCGCGCAATTGCGTGCTGGGCGATCCGCATGTCTTTGAGCCCAACGCGCCCGGCCAGTGGATCCATCCCGAGGCGGCCAGCGTCGAGAAGATCGTGGCGATCGCCGAAAGCTGCCCGTCGGGCGCCATCACCTATGTCAGGAAGGATGGCGGCCCGCAGGAACAGCCGCCGGTGGTCAACACCGTGCGCCTGCGGGAAAACGGCCCGCTGGCGCTGCACGCCGAAATCGTGCTGGACGGCGAGACGTTCTTCCGCGCCACGCTCTGCCGCTGCGGCGCTTCGGAGAACAAGCCGTTCTGCGACGGCAGTCACGCTAAATCAGGTTTTGCCGCCACCGGCGAGCCGCCGCTGAAGGACACGCCGGCGCTGGAGACGCGGGACGGGCCGTTGAAGGTAACCCCGACGACCAACGGCCCGCTCAAGCTCGAGGGCAATCTCGAGATCGTCACCGGCACCGGGCATACGGTCGACCGGACGACGCGAACCTTCCTCTGCCGCTGCGGCCATTCGGCCAACAAGCCGTTCTGCGATGGCTCGCATAAAAGGGTGGGGTTCGTGGCATGAACGGCCGTGTGCCGACGTTAGTGTAGCATGAGCCTTCTCGCGCTTAGGAGGAAATCCACCATGCGTACCGCACTCGTCCTTGCTTTGCTTGTTTTCGCCATGCCCGCCTACGCCGCCAACCATGCGGTCCAGATCAAGGGCATGAAATTCAACCCGGCGAAAATCAGTGTCGCCGTCGGCGACACCATCACCTTCACCAATGCCGGTCCCAAGACGCACACCGCCACCGCGCTGGACGGTTCCTTCGACACCGGCCAGCTCGCCAAGGGCAAGAGCGCCAAGGTCAAGATATCAGCCGCTGGCGCTCACCCCTTCAAATGCTCGATCCACGCGTCAATGAAGGGCACTGTCACGGCGAAATAGCGCGCGACAGACGCTCGCGGCTTTATCGGCCGGTCCGTATCGGCTAAGGGCGGAGAACAAAATCTCCGGACCGCGCCAAGAAATGACCGCCAAGCCAAAACCTCTCTTCCTCGGCATCGACACCGGCGGCACCTACACCGACGCCGTGCTGTGGTCGGAAGCCGGTGGCCCCCAAGGCAAAGTGCTGGCCAAGGCCAAGGCGCTCACCACCCGCCATGACCTTGCGGTCGGCATCTCGGGCGCGGTCGATGCGGTGCTGCAAAAAGCCGGCACCGATCCTGCGGCGATAAAACTTGTCTCGATGTCGACGACGCTCGCCACCAACGCGCTGGTCGAGGGCCAGGGCGGGCGCGTGGCGCTGGTGATGATCGGCTTTTCCGAAGGTGATCTGGCGCGCGACGGGCTGAAGGCCGCGCTCGGCACCGACCCGGTGGTGTTCTGCCCCGGCGGCCACGATGTCCACGGCAATGCGGCCAAGCTCGACCTGTCCGGACTGGAGGCGGCGATGCCGGAACTCGGCGCCTCGGTGTCCGGCTTTGCCGTCTGCGCCTACTTTGCTACTCGCAACCCGGCGCATGAGATCGCGGCTCGTGACCTGATCCGCGAAAGGACCGGCCTGCCGGTCACCGCCAGCCACGAGCTGTCGGCCAAGCTCGGCGGTCCGCGCCGGGCGCTGACGACGCTGCTCAACGCCCGGCTGATCTCGATGATCGACCGGCTGGTGGCGGCGACCGAAGGCTTTCTTGGCCAGCGCGGCATTGCCGCACCGCTGATGGTGGTGCGCGGCGATGGCGCGCTGGTCTCGGCGGCGTTTGCCCGCCAGCGGCCGATCGAGACGATTCTTTCAGGCCCGGCCGCCAGCCTCGTCGGCGCCCGCCACATGACCGGCCTCGACGATGCGGTGGTCTCCGACATCGGCGGCACCACCACCGACGTCGCCGTGCTCGACGGGGGCCGTCCCAGGCTCGATCCGGAAGGCGCCACCGTCGGCGGCTTCCGCACCATGGTCGAGGCCGTCGCCATGCGCACCTTCGGCCTCGGCGGCGATTCCGAAGTGGCGCTGGAGGATGGCGCGCTCAATCCAAGAATCCTGCTCGGGCCGCGCCGCCTGGTGCCGCTGGCGCTGGCCGGCATGGTGCATGGCGAGGCCGTCACATCAGAGCTGGAACGTCAGCTGCGCGCGCCAAATCCCGGCCGCATGGACGGCCGCTTCGCCGTCCGCACCGGCGTGCCGGAGCGGCTCGCCGCCGGCTTGACCGGCGCCGAAGCAAAACTCTACGAGTTGATAGGTGCTGTGCCGCTCGCCCTCGACAGGCTGCTCACCTCGAACGCCCAGAACGCCACCTTGAACCGGCTGGTCGCGCGCGGGCTGGTGCACATCTGCGGCTTCACCCCGTCCGATGCCGCCCATGTGCTGGGCAAGCAGGCCAACTGGGATGCGGCGACGGCCCGCCTCGGCGCCGAATTGTTCGCCCGCAAGCGCGACGGCCGCGGCCAGTTCATCGCCGCCACGCCGGAGGCGCTGTCGGAACGCGTGCTGCTGACGCTGACCCGCTGGTCGGCCGAATGCATCCTTGAAACCGCCTTCGCCGAGGATGGGCTCGATGGCGCGGCGACTGTCGCCCATGCGCTGGTGCAGCGCGCCGTTGACGCGCACCCCGGCATCGCCCGGCTCAGCGTCGCGCTCGACCGTCCGGTCATCGGCCTCGGCGCCTCGGCACCGCTGCACTATGCGGGGCTGCCGCCGCTAGTCGGCAATGGCTGCGTCGTGCCGGAGGATACCGATGTCGCCAACGCGCTCGGCGCCGTCGTCGGCCAGGTCAGGGTCTCGGCGGAGGCGCGAGTCAGCCAACCCAAGGAGGGGCTGTTTCGCGTCGCCTCGGGCGAGAATGTGCGCGATTTCCTTAGCGAGGCGGCGGCGATCGAGGCGGCGCAAACCGATGTCCGCGCCATTGCCGCCGGACGGGCGAAGGACGCCGGCACCGACAGCGCCGAGATCGAGGTCGCCAGCGAATTCCGCGTCTCCACCGTAGAAGGCCAGCGCATGTTCATCGAGGCGCATGTGGTGGCGGTGGCGTCCGGCAGGCCAAGGATTGCGGTGTGAGTACCCTGCGCCTTCGTCATCCTAGGGCGAAGCAGGAGCGAAGCGACGTCGCGGAGACCCTAGGATCCATGCCGATACCTTCGAGCTTCGCCACGCCTGCAGAACTGAAGCTTGTGAGGCACTGATGGTCACCTCATTCTGGATCGCAGCGACTCTCACTCCCGTCACGGCATGGATCCTAGGGTCTGCGCTCCGCTTCGCGTTCGCTCCGCCCTAGGATGACGAAATGATCCCTACACCCTAAGCTGAATTGACCCTGCCACCCTGACATGCCAAAGGCCCGGCCAAAGCCTTTCATCTTGGAGAAGCCCTGATGACCGATCGCGTCGAGATCGCCGGATTGCAGATTGCCCGCGAGCTTCATGATTTCATCGTGAACGAGGCGCTGCCGGGCACGGGCATTGCAGCCGACGCCTTCTGGACCGGCTTCTCGGCCATCGTTAGCGATCTGGCGCCCAAGAACCGGGCGCTGCTCGAAAAGCGCGACGCCATGCAGGACAAGCTCGACCGCTGGTACCGCGATAATGGCGCGCCGGTCGACATGGAAGCCTACAAAGGGTTCCTGAAGGAGATCGGCTATCTCGTGCCGGAAGGGCCGGCCTTCTCGGTCGCGACCGGCAATGTCGACCCGGAGATCTCGGTGGTCGCCGGGCCGCAGCTGGTGGTGCCGGTGATGAACGCGCGCTATGCGCTGAACGCCGCCAATGCGCGCTGGGGCTCGCTCTACGACGCGCTCTACGGCACCGACGCCATTCCCGAGACCGGCGGCGCCGAAAAGGGCGGGAGGTTCAATCCCGAGCGCGGCGCCAGGGTGATCGCCTGGGCGAAGAGTTTTCTCGACGAGTCGGTGCCGCTGACCTCGGGCAAATGGGCAGGGGTGAACGGGCTTTCGGTTGCCAACGGCATGTTGCGGCTGGGCGAGGGCGCCGGCGCAACGACGCTTGCCGATCCCGGACAGTTTGCCGGCTATCGCGGCGACGCCGCCAATCCCGAAGCCGTCCTGCTCACCAGGAACGGCCTGCACATCGAGATATCAATCGATCGCAGCAACCAGATCGGCAAGACCGATCCCGCCGGCATCGCCGATGTCATCCTGGAATCGGCGCTGACCACCATCCAGGATTGCGAGGATTCGGTCGCCGCGGTCGATGCTGAGGACAAGGTCGTGGTCTACCGCAACTGGCTCGGGCTGATGAAGGGCGACCTTGCCGAGGAGATCACCAAGGGCGGCAAGACTTTTACCCGCAAGCTCAATCCAGACCGGTCGTATACCGCGCCCGATGGCGGCGCGCTGTCGCTGCCCGGCCGCTCGCTAATGCTGGTCAGGAATGTCGGTCACCTCATGACCAATCCGGCGATAGCGGACCGCGACGGCAACGATGTGCCGGAAGGCATCATGGATGCGGCGATGACGGCGCTGATCGCGCTGCATGACGTCGGGCCGGGCGGACGCCGGCAAAACTCCCGCGCCGGCTCTATGTATGTCGTCAAACCCAAGATGCATGGGCCGGAAGAGGTCGCCTTCGCCGTCGAGATATTCGATCGTGTCGAGGCGCTGCTGGGGATGGCAAAAAATACCATCAAGATGGGCATCATGGACGAGGAGCGGCGCACCACCGTTAACCTCAAGGAGGCGATCCGCGCCGCCAAGGACCGCGTCGTCTTCATCAACACCGGCTTCCTCGACCGCACCGGCGACGAGATTCACACCTCGATGGAAGCCGGCCCGATGATCCGCAAGGGCGACATGAAGCAGGCCGCCTGGATTGCCGCCTACGAGGCCTGGAACGTCGACACCGGGCTGGAATGCGGGCTGGCCGGCCACGCCCAGATCGGCAAGGGCATGTGGGCGATGCCCGACCTTATGGCGGCGATGCTGGCGGAAAAGATCGCCCACCCCAAGGCCGGCGCCAACACCGCCTGGGTGCCGTCGCCGACGGCAGCGACGCTGCACGCCACCCACTATCACAAGGTCGATGTCCACGCCGTGCAGCAAGCGCTGAAGAGCCGGCCCAAGGCCAAGCTCGACGACATCCTGTCGGTGCCGGTCGCCGTGCGGCCGAACTGGTCGCAGGCGGATATCCAGAAGGAGCTCGACAACAACGCGCAAGGCATTCTGGGTTATGTCGTGCGCTGGATCGACCAGGGCGTCGGCTGCTCGAAAGTGCCTGACATCAATGACGTCGGCCTGATGGAGGACCGCGCCACGCTGCGCATCTCCTCGCAGCACATCGCCAACTGGCTGCACCATGGCGTCTGCGCCTCAGACCAGGTGATGGAGACGATGAAGCGCATGGCGGCGATCGTCGACCGCCAGAACACAGGCGATCCGCTCTACCGGCCGATGGCGCCCGACTTCGACGGTTCCATCGCCTTCCTCGCCGCCTGCGATCTCGTCTTCAAGGGCCGGGTCCAGCCCAACGGCTACACCGAGCCGGTCCTGCACGCGCGGCGGCTGGAGCTGAAGGCGAAGGAAAGGGCTGGATAGCAGCCCGCCGTTGCCAAGGCGCGGTCTCAAGATACGAGGCGCGAAATAGAAAATCGTCCGACGCATGTTTGAGATGCGTCGCTGACGCCTGACCTCGCTCTGGATGTTTCCAGTGAGGTAGAAATTGTGCGCCTATCCGTGCGCTCAGGCCGAAGGCGCGTTGCAGACATGCGCAGCCTGAATCATCCGACAGACATTAGAGATCGCTAAAGCATCATTGTCCCGATGCATGCGATCTGCTAGGATTTGATTACCGACAAACGGCTCTGGGAGGCCGTGCGTCCGACATCATGCACAAGATCAACTCAAACCGGAGAACGGCCATGAAACGGCTTCTGACGGTCGCTGCCCTTTTGGCGGCGGGTAGTTTGTTTGCGATGCAAGGCGCAGCCGCCGATGACGCTGCGATGATCAAGAGCGCTGAATCCGCCGCGCCCCCCGCTGTGGCAAGCGGCGCCACGATCCACGCCATGGATGAGAAGGGCGCGATGCGCACATTGCGCGAGGGCACAAACGGCTTCTGGTGCATGCCGGACAACCCGGCCTCGCCGGGCCCGGATCCAATGTGTGGCGATGCCAACGCGATGGAATGGGCGGTGGCGTGGATCGGAAAAAAGGAACCGCCCAAGGGCAAGGTCGGCTTCATGTATATGCTGTCCGGCGGCACCGACGGGAGCAACACCGATCCTTATGCGACGAAGCCCGAGGAAGGCAACAATTGGGTGGAGACTGGCCCGCACGTGATGATCGTCAATGCAACGGATATGATGCAGGGCTATCCGACGGACCCCAAGCCGGACACGTCGAGTCCCTATGTGATGTGGGCGGGCACTCCCTACGCACATCTCATGATCCCGGTTAAGTAGCTGCCGCGAAATGGATGGCGATAGCGATCAGGCGTGGCGTCAGACTGTCGAGTTCCTTGCCGGCCCGGGCCGCTTCCAGCCCGCCGGCGAGGGAGCGGATCCCTGTCACGCTGCCTGCGCCATCCGTTCCGAGCTCATGCGGTAGGATATCGCCTCGGCCAGATGGATGCGGCCGACCGTCTCGCTGGCTTCGAGATCGGCCAGCGTGCGTGCCACCTTCAGCACCCGGTGGTAGGCTCGCGCGGAAAAGCCGAGTTTTTCGCTGGCATCCTTGAGCAGCGACAGGCCTGATTCATCCGGCATGGCGACCTCCTCGATGACGGAGGGCGAGCAATGCGCGTTGGTGGTAGCGGAGGTGGCGCCGAGCCGTTCGAAACGTTCGCGCTGGATCGTCCGGGCGCGTGCCACACGCAGCGCGACATCGGCACTCTTCTCCGCCCTATCAGGCCGGATCAGATCGCTGGCCGAGACCGCCGGCACTTCGATCCGGAGATCGATGCGGTCGAGCAGCGGGCCTGATATCCGCGCCTGGTAGTCGGTGCGGCAACGCTCGCCGCGCAGGCAGCGATAGCCCGGCTCGCCGGCCATGCCGCAGCGGCACGGGTTCATCGCCGCGACCAGCTGGATGCGCGCCGGATAGGTGACGCGATGGTTGGCTCGGGCGATCATGCAGTCGCCGGTCTCCAGCGGCTGGCGCAGCGCGTCGAGCGCCTGCGGCGAGAATTCTGGGAATTCATCGAGGAACAGCACGCCGTGATGGGCAAGCGACGCCTCGCCCGGCCGCACGCGCAGGCCGCCGCCGACCATCGCCGCCATCGAGGCCGAATGGTGCGGGGCGCGGAACGGCCGCCGGTCGGTGAGTTTTCCTTCGCCCAGTTCGCCGGCCACCGACGCGATCATCGAGACTTCGAGCAATTCCTTCGGCGCCAGCGGCGGCAGGATCGACGGCAGCCGCTGCGCCAGCATCGATTTGCCGGATCCCGGCGGTCCGATCATCAGCAGGTTGTGGCCGCCGGCCGCCGCCACTTCGAGGGCCCGCTTGGCGGTCTCCTGACCCTTGATGTCGGCGAGATCAGGCAGGTCGCGCGCCGAGGCACGGATGCCGGCTTCCGGCCGCGACAGGACCTGCGTGCCGCGAAAATGATTGGCGATGGCGATCAGGCTGCGTGGCGCCAATATGTCGAAATCCTTGCCGGCCCAGGCCGCTTCCGGCCCGCAGGCGAAAGGGCAGATCAGCCCCTTGCCTTCGGCATTGGCGCCGATCGCCGCCGGCAGCGCGCCGGCCACCGCGGCGATGGTGCCGTCGAGCGACAATTCGCCAAGCACGACATAGCCGGCCAGCATGTCGCCCGGAATGGCGCCAAGCGCCGCCATCAGGCCGAGCGCGATCGGCAGGTCGTAATGGCTGCCTTCCTTGGGCAGGTCGGCCGGCGCCAGATTGACCGTGACCTTCTTCGACGGCATCGACAGGCCCGACGCATGCAGTGCCGCCTGCACCCGCTCGCGGCTTTCGGCCACCGCCTTGTCGGCCAGGCCGACGATGTGCATGTTGACCTTGCCCGGCGCGATCATCACCTGCACGTCGACCGGCACGGCTTCGATGCCCTGGAAAGCGACCGTGCGGACCCGCGCAACCATTTTTTCACCCCGGATGCAGGCTTGCCTAAGCCTGTGCGATCATGCCGTGAACGGCGGCAGGAGAAGACAACCACAGATTTCAGGCGAAGGCAAGAACATTACGGGAACAGGTGGGAGCCCGCGGCTGCAACGGGGCTGCGTTGCGTTGTTGGTCGGGAACGCTGGTTCCGAGAGCGATGGAGTTACTTGCGTTTGTCCTCGACCGCGTCCCAGAACAGGCTGGCGATGTCGGCGCCGCCGAAGCGCTGCACCTCGCGAATGCCGGTCGGCGACGTCACGTTGATCTCGGTCATGTAGTCACCGATCACGTCGATGCCGACGAGGATAAAACCGCGCTCTTTCAGCGACGGGCCGATGCGGGCGCAGATCTCGCGCTCGCGCTTCGTCAGTTCGGTTTTTTCGGCGCGGCCGCCGACATGCATGTTGGAGCGTGAATCATGCTCGGCCGGCACCCGGTTGATGGCGCCGACCGGCTCGCCGTCGATCAGGATGATGCGCTTGTCGCCCTTGCGCACGTCCATCAGGTAGCGCTGCACGATATAGGGCTCGCGGAACATCTGGCCGAACATCTCGAGCAGCGAGGCAAGGTTGCGGTCGGCCTCGTGCAGGTGGAAGATGCCAGCGCCGCCATTGCCGTAGAGCGGCTTGACGATGATGTCGCCGAACTCCTTGCGGAAGGCGGCGACCTCTTGGCTGTCCTTGGTGATCAGCGTTTCCGGCATCAGGTCGGAAAACTCGGTGACGAAGATCTTTTCCGGGCTGTTGCGCACCCAGGCCGGGTCGTTGACCACCAGTGTCCTGGGATGGATGCGCTCGAGGATGTGCGTGGTGGTGATGTAGTTCATGTCGAACGGCGGATCCTGCCTGAGCAGGACGACATCCATCTCCGACAGGTCGGTGCGCACTTGTTCGCCCAGCGAATAGTGATTGCCCTTCTCGTCGCGGACCTGCATTTCCTCGATGCGGACAAACACCTTGCCGTCGCGCAGCGACAGCCGGTCGGGCGTGTAGTGGAAGAGCTGATGGCCACGACGCTGTGCTTCCAGCGACAGCGCGAAGGACGTGTCGCCGGCAATCGAGACGGTGGAGATGTGGTCCATCTGGACGGCGATTTTCAGAGGCATGGCGGATCTCCGGCGGATCGGATGGGCAGCTGTGCTTGCCTGTACAGGCTTGCCGGTCATCTGCCAATCGCGACATTTTGAGGATTGCCAGCTGCAGGCCGGGCGCCGGTCGGTCGGTTGGAGACAAAGCGAGGCTGTGCGTCATCGTTTTCTTAAGCCTTGTCGTGCAAGGATAGGCACCAAATGCTCTCCGGCCGGACTAACGCCCATACCGGGAGCTCCCGATGGAACAACGATGAACGCCGTCACCACCATCCGCGCCGCCTCGACCAGACCGCTCGAGCTCACCATCCTCATGCCATGCCTCAACGAGGCCGAGACGCTAGCCATCTGCATCGGCAAGGCCAAGGCCTTTCTCGACAAGGCGCAGATCTCGGGCGAGGTGCTGATCGCCGACAACGGCAGCACCGACGGCTCGCAGCAGATCGCAGCCGCAAAGGGTGCCCGCGTCGTGCAGGTGGCGCGGAAGGGTTATGGCGCCGCGATCCTGGGCGGTATCGCCGCCGCCAGGGGCCGCTTCATCATCATGGGCGATGCCGACGACAGCTATGATTTCGGCGCCCTGGAAGCGTTCGTCTCGCGCCTGCGCGACGGCGCCGATCTGGTCATGGGCAATCGTTTCCAGGGCGGCATCGAGGCCGGCGCCATGCCGCCGCTGCACCGCTATCTCGGCAATCCGGTGCTCAGTTTCGTCGGTCGCCTGTTCTTCCGCATCAAGACAGGTGATTTCCACTGTGGCCTGCGTGGGTTCAACACCGAGAGCATCAGGAAGCTCGACCTGCAGACGACTGGCATGGAATTCGCGAGCGAGATGGTGGTGCGCGGCGCTCTTGCCGGCCTGCGCATCGAGGAAGTGCCGACCACACTCAAGCCTGACGGTCGCAGCCGGCCGCCGCATCTCAGGACCTGGCGCGACGGCTGGCGGCACCTGAAGTTTCTGCTGGTGTACAATCCACGCTGGATGTTCTTCATTCCGGGCACGGTTCTGTGCGGTCTTGGCACGCTGTTTGCGGCGCTGCTTGTGTTCGGGCCGCTTAGAGTGATCGACAATCTGTCGCTCGACCTGAACACCTTCGTCGCCGCCTGTTTCATGGTGGTGACCGGCGTCCAGCTCGTCACCTTCGGCGCCATTTCGCGCTACTATGCCGAGATAACCGGCATCCTGCCGCGCAGTCGGCATTCCGGCTGGTTGACCAGAACCATCAGCACCGACCGTCTCGCCGCCAACGCCGGCATCTGCTTTGCCGGCGGCGTGCTGTTCTTCGGCTATGCCGTTCTGCGCTGGGCACATCTCGGTTTCGGTGCTCTGGATGATTCCGAAATCCCCCGCATCGTCGTGTTGGGATTGAGCCTGATCGTCGTTTCGTTCCAGGCCTTCTTCTCGGCATTTCTGCTCGGGGTCCTTGAAATACCGGTTACGCGGCTGAAAGCTGGCTCCGCCGGCCAATCCGACAATTCGTCGGTGCGCGAAGACGCATGAGCCAAGCGCCGCCAGTTTTCGTCCAGACGCGCCTGTTCCGCTTCCTGACGGTCGGCCTCGGCGCCGCCCTGCTGCTGTTCGTTCTTTCGTGGCTCCTGGTTTCACTCGGCCTTTCGCCCTTCATCGGCAGTGTCGTCGCCTATGCGATCACGGTCCTTGTTGCGTATTCGGCGCAGCGCGGCTGGACATTTGGTGGAAAGCACGACCATGCCCGCGCCATGCCGCGTTATCTTGCGCTGCAGGCTGGGTGCGCGGGGTTTTCGGGCCTTGTGTCGCATGTGGCGGTAACACGTTTCGGCATGTCGCCTCTTTCCATGTCCGCGTTGATGACGATCGCAGCGAGCGCTGTAAGCTTCGTCCTGTCCTCCCTATGGGTGTTTCCGGCGCGTGGCTAATGCATGTCGCCCGAAAGCAAGTCCGCGGACTTGACCCGAGGGTGCGCGGCGATTTCGGGATAACGACATGGATAAAGAACAAGGGCTTAAAGCGGGTCGCACGAATCCTTTCAGACGCGACGCGCTTTGGCACGTTTTGCATCCGGTTTTACGCTTTGTTGAACTGACCGGCGCTAGCCTACGCCGTTGAACACAGGCTGAAAGCCATCCCATGCCCGATGCTGTAATGCCTTCCAAAGGGACTGCTCGTATTTCCTGGCGAACGGACCTCATCCTGGCGCTGCTTGCCACGCTGGTGGCGCTCGCCATCAATGCCTCGGTCGGGTTTCCGGAACTGACCAACGCCCACGGCGACAACGACAGTCTGCTGCGTCTGGTCGAGGTGCGCGACTTGCTGGTCGGCCAGGGCTGGTTCGATCTGCATCAGTACAGGATGGGGCTCGAAGGCGGCTTCGTCATGCATTGGTCGCGGCTGGTCGATGCGCCGATCGCCGCCATCATCCTTGCCGCGTCGGCCCTGACCGGCGACATGGGTCTGGCCGAGAACGTCGCGCAGGTGCTGTGGCCGGCGCTGCTCTTCTGCCTGGCGGTGTTTTTCATCACCCGCGCGGCACGCAGTTTCGCCGGTGAGAGCGCCGTGCTGCCCGCCGCCGTCGTCGGCGCGGCGGCGCTGCATTTCATAGGCATCTTTTCGCCAGGCGCGCTCGATCATCACAATGTCCAGCTCATGCTGACTATGGCCAGCCTCAGCCTTCTGCTTGAAGCCCCCCGGCGGGGGCCGGCGGCGCTGCTTTCCGGCGTTTGCGCCGCGCTGATGCTGGCCGTCGGCATGGAAACAGCCCCCTATGTCGCCACCATCGGTGCCTGCGTCGCGATCCTGTTCGCCTTTGACGCAGATGGCGAAAGACGGATTGCCAGGGATTTCGGCCTGGGTTTCGCTGGCGTTTCCGCTCTCGTCTTCGTCGCCACTGTTCCCGTCTCCGCCTGGGGCCAGGCACAATGCGACGCCTTCTCGACCGTGCAGTTCGTCGTCGCGGTACTGGCCGGAACCGGCCTTGCCGCGATAGCCTTGATCGACACCGACGGGCGGACGCGTCGGCTGGTGTCGCTTGGCGTCCTCGCGCTCGCGCTGGGCACGGTCATCGTGGTGCTGTTCCCGCAATGCCTGGCGACCCCCTACGCGAACCTCGATCCGCGCCTCAAGGAGCTGTGGCTAGATCATATCGACGAAGCCCAGTCGCTGTTCGAGCTTGTCGTCCACGATCCGGCCAGCGTGGTGGCGCGTTATGTCACGCCGGCGGTCGCGCTCGCCCTGATGGCGCTTCGCCTTGGCCGTGGCGGCTGGCGGCGGCAGGACAGCCTTGTCGGTGCGCTGCTTGTCATGGCGTTCGTCGTCAGCGCCTGGCAGGTGCGCGGCTCGACATTCTCGGTCGCGTTGGCGGTCATCCCGCTTTCCGCCTGGATCGCCAGCTGGCGTCAGCGGGCCGAGGCCAGCCCTTCGCGCAGCGTGGCGCTGCGCATGGCCGCTGTCTGGCTCGCCTCGGTGAATGCCGTCTGGACAGGCGCCGCGGCGGCAACCTCGGTGGTGTTCGAAGCCGACAAGACGCCGGTCGATGACGGCGGTGCCGACATGGGTTGCCACGGCCAGGCCTCCTTTGCAGCGCTTGGCCGTTTGCCGGACACCACGGTGCTGGCAATTTCCAATCTCGGATCGCCGATCCTCGCCTATTCCGGCCATCGCGTCTTCGCTGGGCCCTATCATCGCAACATCGCCGGAGATCTGCTTGCGCTCGACGCATTTCTGGGGTCGGCTGTCGATGCCAGGGCGATCGTGCAAACACATCACGTCGGCCTCGTCGTCCTTTGTCGGGGCAGTGTGGAAAGCAAGCTTCTCGCCGCCAAGGCGCCGGAAGGTTTTCTTGCCGGGCTGATGCGCGGCAGCGTGCCGGACTGGCTCGAACCGGTCACGCAAATCAGCAGAGGTCCCCTCGAATTGTACCGCGTCCGGCTCGATCGCTGAAGCAATTCTTCACCTGTGAAAGAAATCGAATTTGGGATCCGTTTCCTAGAGCGGTTCACAGCTTGACTGAATCGGAACGGATTCCCGTTCGGTCGGAATTGTGATTCAAGATGCTGGCTGGATTGGAGGCCAGCATCTGATGACCCGACCTCTTTCCAATGATCTTCGAGGGCGCGTTGTGGCGGCGGTGGCGGCCGGGGAGAGCTGCCGATCGGTTGCCGAACGGTTCGGTGTTGCGGTTTCGTCGGTGGTGAAATGGTCGCAGCGCTATCGTGCGACAGGTTCGGTGCGCCGGCCAAGATGGGCGGGCATCGCAAACGGCTTCTGGAGCCGCATCGCGCCTTCATCGTGGAGCGGATCAACCAGACCTCGCACCTGACGCTGCATGGGCTGAAGGAGGAACTGGCGGCGCGCGGGGTTAAGGTATCGCACAACGCGGTATGGCTGTTCCTGCGGCGCGAAGGGCTGCGGTTCAAAAAAAACGCTGTTCGCCCTTGAACAGGCCCGCGCCGACATCGCGCGGCGACGACAGCGCTGGCGCTCCTGGCAGGCCGGCCTGGATCCACGCCGGCTGGTCTTCATCGACGAGACCTGGATCAAGACCAACATGACCCCGTTGCGCGGCTGGGGACTGAGGGGCAAGCCTCTGCGCGGCTTCGCCCCGCACGGTCACTGGCGCACGCTGACCTTCCTCGGCGCACTGCGCTGCGACCGGCTCACCGCACCTTGCGTCTTCGACGGGCCGATCAACGGCGAGTGCTTCCGCGCCTATGTCGAACAGCAGCTCGTGCCGGTCCTGGAGCCGGGCGACATAGTCATCATGGACAATCTCGGCTCCCACAAGTCGACGGCTGTCCGGCAGATGATCCAGGCAGCCGGCGCCAGGCTCTGGTACCTGCCGCCCTACTCGCCCGACCTCAACCCGATCGAGCAAGCCTTCGCCAAGATCAAGCACTGGATGCGGAAGGCCCAGAAACGATCGATCGAGGAAACCTGGCGGCATATCGGCCACCTCGTCACCACCATCGAGCCGAACGAATGCAGCAACTACTTCGCAAACGCAGGCTACGCTTCCGTCAAATCGTGAAAGACTCTAAGCGGTTTGCTGCCAGTCTCGGCATGGATCCGACGTCAAGACAGGGACACCGATGCAAACGACGTTTGGCACCGGGTAGGCAAGCACGGAAAGCGCGGATCTGGCCTTTACCGATCCGTTGACCAGGCTCGCCTCGCGCGCAAGGCGATCTGACGACCGGTGCGCGGCCGCCGCGCCGTCGCATTTTGTCAGACATAGTCCACGAACTTGCTTTTCTCCCTTGCTCCTCCGACCTAGCTGGATAGGATGCGCGCCGGCCAGATAGGGGCCGGATCGGGAGAAAAAAATGATGCCATCGGCGCGCTTTGCCGACCTTGAAGGCGCTTCGGTGCTGATCACCGGCGGCGGCTCCGGCATCGGCGCGGCGCTGACGGAAGGTTTTTCCCGCCAGGGAGCGAAGGTCGCCTTCATCGACATCGCCGATCGCCCGAGCGCGGCACTTGCCGACCGCATCCAGAAGGATCTCGGCCGGCGACCCCTCTATCTCAAGACAGACATACGCGACATCGAGGCGCTGCGTGCATCAGTCGCCAGCGCCGCCGAGGCGCATGGCGACATAACCGTGCTGGTCAACAATGCTGCACTTGACGACCGTCACGCGGTGGAGGACGTCACGGTGGAGTTCTGGGACAACAACCAGGCAATCAATCTGCGTCCGCATTTCTTCTCCGCACAGGCGGTGGCGCCGGGCATGAAGCGCGCCGGCGGCGGCTCGATCATCAACTTCACCTCGACGTCGTTTCTGATCAACCACCCCGACATGCCGGCCTATACCGCGGCCAAGGCCGGTATCGTCGGCCTGACCAAGGGGCTTGCCGGCAAGCTTGGCGTCGACGGCATTCGCGTCAATGCGATCGCACCCGGCTGGGTGATCACCGAGCGGCAGAAGGAGCTCTGGGCCACCGAACAGGCGCTCGCCGCCCACGTTGCCAAACAATGCATCAAGCAGGTGATGCAGCCGGAAGACATTGTCGGTACGGTGCTGTTCCTGGCGTCGGACGCTTCGCGCATGCTGACGGCTCAGATGCTGATCGTCGATGGGGGCTTCCTGTGAGCTTGGGATTTCCGGGCAAGGCGCCGGCCGTCGCGGCCGTCGATTGGGGCACCACCCGTCTCAGGGTCTGGCTGATCGATGATGCTGGAAACGTTCTTGCCGAACGTCGCGGGGACGATGGGCTGATCACCGCGCAAGCCGCAGGCTTTTCGACCATCCTCGAAGGACATCTGACGGCGATGGGTGCGCCGGAGGCGATGCCCGTCATCATCTGCGGCATGGCCGGCTCCCGCCAGGGCTGGCTGGAGGCGCCCTATGTTACCGTGCCGGCGCCGATTGGCGCCATCCTGGCGGGTGCTGCGCGCATTCCCGGCCAGCGCCGCGACATCCGCATCGTGCCGGGCCTTGCCCAGCGCCAGGCCGATGCACCCGACGTGATGCGCGGCGAGGAAACGCAACTTGCCGGCGCTGGTTTGCCGGCAAAGGGCCGCCATCTCGTCTGCATGCCCGGCACTCATTCCAAATGGGTTTTGGTCGAGGACGGCACCGTTGCCGGTTTTGGCACCTGGCCGACCGGCGAGCTGTTTTCGGTGCTGGCCGCGCACTCGATCCTGCGCCATTCGCTGGGCGAGCAGCCCAAGCCAGTTGCATCGGGAAATCCGTTTTTCCGGCGCTGGTGCGAACAAGCGCTGGCCGACGGCGGCGATGTCACGTCGAGGCTGTTCTCGATTCGCGCCGCGGGCCTGCTGCAGGACCTGAAGCCCGACGATGCCGCTGCATGCCTGTCCGGCCTGCTGATCGGCGGCGAGATCGCCTCGGCCAGTCGCCGCCACGGGAAAGGCACGGCGTCCGTCGTGCTGATTGCTTCCGGCGCGCTCGGTGCTCTCTACGCTGAAGCTCTTGGCCTTGCCGGACTTGCGGTCCGGACCGTCGACGCCGACGAGGCAGTGCGTGCCGGCTTGATCGAGGCCGCGCGCGAAAATGGCATGATTGCCGGAAGCGGAGTTGCCGCATGACCGAGACCGCACCGTTTCCCAAGCTCGGGCGCGGGCTTGTTGCCATCTTGCGCGGCCTCAAGCCCGACGAGGCGGTGGCCGTCGGCCAGGCGATCTTCGAAGCCGGCATCGAAGCCATCGAAGTGCCGCTCAATTCGCCGGACCCGTTTGCCTCGATCGCAAAGATCGTGGAGACGCTTCCGGCGACGGCACTGGTCGGCGCAGGAACTGTGCTGACCGCAGCCGATGTCGATCGCTTGCACAAGGCTGGCGGACGGCTGCTGGTCAGCCCCAACATCGATGCCGAGGTCATGGGTCGCGCGATGAATTACGGCATGGTGACGATGCCCGGCGTGTTCACGCCAACCGAGGCGTTCCAGGCGATCCGGCTCGGCGCTTCGGCCCTGAAATTCTTCCCGGCCAGCGTGCTTGGCGCGGCTGGCATCGCTGCGATGCGTGCCGTTTTGCCCGCTGAGACGCTGGTCGGCGCGGTCGGCGGCGTTTCGGAAAAGGACTTTGCCGGCTACAAAGCAGCCGGCGTCAGCGTCTTCGGCCTTGGCTCCAGCCTGTTCAAGCCAGGCATGAGCGCCGATGAGGTGGCCGCGCGGGCCCGTGCTGCCGCAGTAGCCTGGGATGCGGCATTTGGAGCGGCAGGATGAGTGAAGCCAACGTTTCGGTCTTTTCCGACGATGTCTGCCAGCTCGGCGAAGGGCCGAGCTACGACCCCGCCACCGATACGCTCTACTGGTTCGATATCGTCAACGGCCAGCTTCTGGAAAAATGCCTTTCCGGCGGTGCGGCCAGAATCCATAAACTTGGCCAGATGGCCAGCGCCGTCGCCATCATCGACGATAACAGACAGCTGATCGCCACCGAAACCGGCCTGCATGTTCGCGACGTGGCGACCGGCAAGATGACGCTGCACACCGCAATCGAGGCCGACAATCCGGTGACGCGCTCGAACGATTCGCGCGTCCATCCCTGTGGTGCCTTCTGGGTCGGCACGATGGGCAAGGGCGAGGAAAAGGCCGCCGGCTCGATCTACTGGTTCTTTCGGGGGGAATTGCGCCGGCTCTATTCGGACATCACCGTGTCGAACTCGATCTGCTTTTCCGAGGATGGAACGCTCGCCTATTACACCGATACCAGCACCGGGCTGCTGATGCGTGTCGGCTGCGATCCGGCGACCGGCCTGCCTGCCGGAGAGCCGAAGATCTTCGTCGATCACCGCTCGGCCAAGGGCTATGTCGACGGTTCGGTGCTCGACCGCGACGGTATTCTTTGGAACGCCTGCTGGGGCGGCAGCGTGATCGAAGCCTACGGACCCGACGGCAAGCTCGTCCGGTCAGTTGCGATGCCGGTGACGCAACCGTCCTGCCCGGCCTTTGTCGGCAGGAATGCCGACCGGCTGGCGGTCACCTCCGCCTGGTCGGGCAAGGACGAGAAACAGCGCCTGCTGGACCCGCAAGCCGGCATGACGTTTCTGCTCGACATTCCGGTCAACGGCCGCTTCGAGCCGCGCGTGCTGATTGCCTGAGCATATCCAACTGTCGTGCGGGCGTCCGGCCGACGTCGGTTTTTCGCGAAAGCCTGATACATTCGACATGCGATGGTGGGCAATCGCACTGCCAGGACCGTTCATCCCCAGGACCCGTTCATCCCATGTCAAGCCGCAAGCCGAAGCTGATCCTTGTCTACGAGCAGCAAAAGGCCTGCTTCGAGCGGCTGGTCGCCAATGGTCACGTGCCGGAGCGTGCTGCCGAAATCGCCTCGTATCTGGCGCAGTCGACCGACATCGCGCCTGAGTTCGACGCGCTTGCCGCAGCCTGCCAGGCGCGGGACCTGTCCTTCGCGCCGGTGGCGCTCGACGATGCCGCAGGCGCGCTTGCCGGCGAAGACCCGCTGACCACGCTTGTCTGGACGCTGACCGACGGCGTCGCTTATTTCCGCGGTGGTGCAGCACCGGCTCTGGCAAGGCTGAACGGGCTGAAGGTGCTCGGCGCCGATGATGCGCTGTTTGCGCTCTGCCAGGACAAGTTCCGCGCCGGCGCTGTGCTCGGTGCGCTCGGCCTGCCGGTGCCGCAAGCCGGTCTGGCTCGCGACGGTCATTGGCTGGTCGAGCCACCGCCTTCGCCAACTGGCTGGTTCGTCAAGCCGAACCGGCTCGGTGCCAAGATCGGCATCTGGCCGGATTCGCGCAGCAGTGATCTTGGTCACGCGCTGGAACTCAGCCGGCGTGTCTTCGCCGCCTATCGCGACGACGTCGTCGTGCGACCCTATGTCACCGGGCGCAATGCGCGCGCCAGTTTTCTGGGCCTGAGGCCGGACACCGGCGTCGAGGCGCTCGGCATCGCCTTTGTCGATTCGGGTGGTGATTTCCAGACCATGGAGGACAGCTTGGCGCTCTACGGCGACACTGGCGCGGCTGCCAAGGCGACGGGAACATATGCCGAGCCTGAACTGCTGCCGGTCGTCGCCAGCCAGCCGCGAGCCGATGCAAGGATCCGGCGGATCGCAGAAGGCCTGACGGCCGGGCTTGGCCTGCGGGATGTGTTTTCCATCGATCTTCGCGTCGAGGTCGATGACAGCATCCATCTTATCGAGTTCGAGGTCTGCACCGGCCTGCCCTGTTTCGATTTCCGCGCCTATTGCCGCACGCAGTGGGAGATGGGCCTCGCCGATGCGATGGCGGAGACCGCCGCAAGCCGTTTTAGTCGAATGGCCGCGTCTTAAGCAGAAATCCGGCGTAACGCTGCCCGGAGCCATGCAGCCAAGTCCGCCAGCGAGATGAGCAGCGCCCGCGTACGCAGCTGTGCCGGCGACCCAGGACCGTGTCTCGACAAATGGCTTGCGTTCCGGCGCCTCACTTAATAGGGTGTTAAGTAAGAGAGGAACACGACCCTGCGATATACCCGAAAATGACAACGCTGGCGCCTACGGAAGCAGACAAGGCGAAGCATGTCGGCGAGCGGATCAAGGCCATACGCACGGCCCGACGCATTTCGCTTCGCCAGCTGGCCGACATGATCGGCACGACGGCGAGCTTCATCAGCCAGCTCGAGCGCAATCTGAGCGGAGCCAGCGCCAGCACCCTTATGCGGATCGCGGCTGCGTTGGATATCGGCATCAACGACTTGTTTGACCAGACCGAAGGTGGGTTCCACAAGGTGCTCACCAGAGCCGACCGTCCCCTGCTGCCGATCAGCCATGGTTGTCGAAAGACGTTGCTGTCGCGGCGGCCGATCCATGAATTCGAGGTTTATTCGGGGGATTTCGACGTCGGCGGCTCGACCGGCAACGACGCTTACACGCATGGCGGCAAGCACGAAATGTTCGTCGTCCTGAAGGGAACGGTCGAGCTGACGCTGGCAGACGAGCGCTTCGTCATGAACGAGGGCGACAGCATCGAGTATGCAACCTCGACGCCGCATCGCACGGTGAACATCGGCAAGACGCCGGCGCAGGTGCTCTGGATCATCGCGCCCCCGACCAGCGGCGCGGCGGAACTCAATCAATACACGCCTGGACAAGGCTCGCAGCCGGGTGGACCGAAGTAATGCGGGTGCACGTAAATGGGAGATAAAGAATGAAGAAGATCGGACAGGTGACCGCGCTCGGGCTGCTGATGATCACGACCGCAGCGCTAGCACAGAGCAAGCCCGTGGCGGGCGAGGTGACCGAGGGCTCGCTGAAGGACAAGACGCTTACCTTCGTCTCGTATGGAGGCATTTATCAGGATGGTCAGATCGCTGCGCTGAAAGAATTCGTCGACAAGTCCGGTGTGACGCTGCTCAGCGACGGGCCGACCGAAATCTCGAAACTGCAGGCGCAGGTTGAATCCGGGAATGTGACCTGGGACGTTGTCGATACCGGCGACTTCCCGCCCTACGTCTATTGCGGCAAGCTGTTCCAGAAGCTGGACTTCTCGAAGATCGATACGTCCAACATTCCAGAGGGCCAGATCAGCGAGTGCAGTGTGCCGGCCATGAACTATGGCGTTGTGCTGATGTACAACACCGAAAAGTACAAGGATAACCCGCCCAAGAGCTGGAAGGATTTCTTCGACATCGAGAAATTCCCGGGCTCGCGCGCCCTGGAGGGCAGCGGCGATCTGTCGGGCGGCATGGTCGAGCAGGCGCTGCTCGCGGCCGGCGGGTCGGTGGAAAAGATGACGATTGCCGATATCGACAAGGCTATCGAGAAGGTGAAGTCGCTCGGTCCGGACACGATCTTCTGGAAGACCGGTGCCGATTCCCAGCAGCTCGCCGAATCCGGCGAAGCCGACATGATCGCGATGTGGACCGGACGTGCCATGACCGCGGTGAAGAACGGCGCGACGTACACGCCGGTGTGGCAGGATTGGCTGGTCGTGATGGACCAGATGACCATTCCGATGGGCGTCAAGGACCCCGACGCGGCGCATGCGCTGATCAACGCCTATGTCGGCAAGAGTGCACAGGAGACACTTGCAAAAACCACCTCGTATACCCCGATCCACAAGGACGCGAAGCCCGAAGTGGACGAGGTCACCGCAGCGTTCATGACCAACACGCCGGACAAACTGAAGCTTGGCTATCAGCAGAACATCAAGTTCTGGGTGGAGAATTTCGAGGTGGCGAACGAAAAATGGAACGCGTTGATGGCGGGCAACTAGGTTCACCGCCGTGACAGCGAGAGCAACCGACAGCCGGACCGCTGTTCCGGCTGTCGCGGCAGACGACCGGCGGCGCTGGTTTCGGGGGCAGGCCTTCTGGCTTGTCGCGCCGGCGCTGCTGCTGCTCGTTGTCTCCTTGGGCCTGCCGCTCGCCATCGTGACCTTGCGCAGCTTTTCCGAGCCGCAATGGGGATTGCAGAACTATGCCTGGTTTTTCGGCACACCGGTCAACCTGACCGTACTTCAGCGGACCTTCGCGATCTCCGCCTGGGTGACGTTGGTATGTCTCGTTGCGGGCTATCCCTATGCCTATCTGATGACTGCGGTCGGACCCAAGATGCGGCTCATCCTCATCCTCTGCGTGCTGGTGCCGTTCTGGGTGAGCGGCGTGGTGCGTACCCTGGCATGGGTCATCCTTTTGCAGGACTCCGGCGTGATCAACTCCGTCATCCGCGCCGCCGGCCTCGGTCCGGTCAAGCTGATCCGCACACAGACAGGCGTGGTGATCGGCATGGCGCAGGTACTGTTGCCGTTCATGATCCTGCCGCTCTATTCGGTGATGAAGACGATAGATCTGCGGCTCATGCAGGCGGCACGAAGCCTCGGCGCGAGCCCGGCGCGCGCCTTTGCCCAAGTCTATCTGCCGCTCTCGCTTCCGGGCGTGTACGCGGGCGCCATCATCGTGTTCATTCTTGCGCTCGGGTTCTACATCACCCCCGCGCTGCTCGGCGGTCCGCGTTCGACCATGCTTTCGACCCTGATCCAGAACCAGGTGCTCAGCCTGCTCAACTGGGGGCGCGGCGGTGCGATGGGTGTGGTGTTGTTGATAGCGACCTTCGTCCTGCTCGCGCTGGCGGCGCCGCTGACGCGCCAACCGCACAAGACGGGCTCGAGACGCTGATGAAACAGCCCGGTCGAATCCTGCTCGGTCTGTTCTGCCTGCTCGTCGCGGTCTGGCTGGTCGCACCGAC
Organism: Mesorhizobium sp. M9A.F.Ca.ET.002.03.1.2; assembly: GCF_003952365.1. Lineage (NCBI taxonomy): Bacteria > Pseudomonadati > Pseudomonadota > Alphaproteobacteria > Hyphomicrobiales > Phyllobacteriaceae > Mesorhizobium > Mesorhizobium sp. M9A.F.Ca.ET.002.03.1.2. The sequence continues at coordinate 1,555,758 of NZ_CP034443.1, forward strand.
AATCGTCGTCGTGCCGATGTCTTTCAACGACAAGAAGTCGCTGGCCTTTCCGCCATCCGGCTTTTCCTGGCAGTGGTACCAGAACTTTTTCACCAACCCCGAATGGTCGGCGAGCCTGGTCGGTTCGCTCAAGGTTGCCATCGTCACGGCGGTGTTCGCCACCGTCATCGGCACGCTGGCGGCATTCGGCCTCGATCGCATGAAAAGCCGCGTCAGCGGCGTGCTCCGCGCACTGCTGATCACACCAATGGTCGTGCCGGGAGTGGTGCTCGCCGTCGGAATCTACGCGGTCTATCTCGATACGCAGTTGGTCGGCACCATGACCGGCTTCGTGCTGGCCCACACGATGCTCGCCGTCCCTTTCGTCATCATCGCCGTCTCCGCCAGCCTCGAAGTCTTCGACAAACGGCTGGAGACTGCTGCGGCGAGCCTCGGCGCGACCCGGCTGACGGCGTTCAGGACGGTGACGTTGCCGCTGATCGCGCCGGGCATCCTCTCGGGCTTGCTGTTTGCTTTCGTAACCTCATTCGACGAGATCATCGTCGCGCTGTTCATCACCAGCCCTTACCTGAAGACATTGCCGGTCCAGATCTTCTCCAGCATTACCCGGGACGCCGACCCGACCGTTGCGGCGGTGGGCACGCTGCTCTTTATCGCGACGTCGCTGGTGATCGGGGCGGGGCTGCTGATCGGTTCGAGACAGGGAAAACGTTGACATGGCTTCACCATCGACACGCGGCGCAGCCATCGATCTCAGATCCGTCGCCAAGCACTATGGCAGCTTCGTTGCTCTCGACAAGGTCTCGCTGCGCATCGAGCCGGGGGAGTTCATGACGCTGCTCGGACCCAGCGGTTCGGGCAAGACGACCACGCTCAACGTCATCGCCGGCTTCACCGAGGTCAGCTCGGGTTCGCTTGACGTCGCCGGCAAGAGCGTCATCGGCGTGCCGGCGCACAAACGCAACATCGGCGTGGTCTTCCAGCACTACGCGCTGTTTCCGCATATGACGGTGAGCAGGAACGTCGCATATCCGCTGACCTTGCGCGGCATCGCCATTCCCGATCGCGAGGCCCGGGTCCGCAAGGCCCTGGACATGGTGAAGATGGCGGATTTCGGCCACCGCTTCCCCAGTGAGCTCTCCGGCGGGCAGCAGCAGCGCGTCGCGCTGGCCCGCGCCATCGTCTTCGACCCGCCGCTGCTCCTGATGGACGAGCCGCTCGGCGCGCTCGACAAGAAGTTGCGTGAATGGCTGCAGCTCGAGATCAAACGGATCCACCGGGAACTGGGCACCACCTTCGTTTACGTCACGCACGACCAGGAGGAGGCCCTGGTTCTCTCGGACCGCATCGCCGTATTCAACCAGGGACGCATCGAGCAGATCGGCACCGGTCGCCAACTCTACGACGAGCCCGAGACCTTGTTCGTCGGAAAGTTCGTCGGCGACTCGACGATACTGCGTGGCGCAGCCTCCACTTCCGGCGACGATACCGCCATCGATATAGCCGGACGGAAAGTGGCCACGGCCAAACGCCTTGCCGACGGCGCCAAACCCGTGATGCTGCTGCGGCCGGAGAAGCTGAGCCTTGCCAGACGGGGGAAGGGCGGACAGGATCGAAACACCCTGCCCGGGCGCATCGGCGAGGCCATCTATCTCGGATCGGGCTCCAAATACGAGGTCGTGCTGGCCGACGCCTCCAAGGCGATCGTGCGCTCGACGCTGGACGCCGAAACCTTCGCCATCGGCGACGAGGTCGACCTCGTATTCGCGGCCAGCGACGCGAAGCTGTTGGCGGACGACGAAAACGCCGATTTCACGCTGACCTGAATCTTATCTGGGAAAATCGCGACAATGGACGTGAAGAGGAACGGCGACGTGTCATTCTGGTATGCCGATATCGGCGGCGTGCCCGGCTATCGGCCGCCGCTGCAGGGCGATATCGTGGCCGACGTTTGCATCGTCGGGGCCGGCTATACCGGCCTTTGGACCGCCTACTACCTGAAGCAGGCAGCCCCGCACCTCAACATTGTCGTCGTCGAGAAGGAGTTCGCCGGGTTCGGCGCTTCGGGACGCAATGGCGGCTGGTTGTCCGGCGGATTCTCATGGTCGCGCGAAAAATATGAGCAGGCATCGTCGCGCGCTGGAGTCGTCGCCATGCAGGCGGCGATGATGGGTACGGTCGACGAGGTCATATCGGTCACGGAAACCGAAGGCATCGACGCCGACATTCGCCGTACCGACGAACTGCTGGTCGCAACCAACGAGGCGCAGGAGCAGCGCGCGAGGGCGATGTATGCCCATGCCAGATCCTGGGAGCTGACCGACGAACGCGTGGGCTACATCGATGCAGCGGAGATGCGCCGGCGCATAGCGGTGCACAATGCGCGCGGCGCCTTCGTCATCAAGAAAGTTGCGCGGGTTCAGCCGGCAAAGCTGGTGCAGGGGCTCGCCAGAGCGGTGGAGCGCCTCGATGTTCCGATCTACGAACAGACGACCGTGCTATCGATCGAAAAAGGCAAGGTCGCAACCAACCGAGGCGTGGTGCGCGCCGAAAAGATCGTGCGGGCGACCGAGGGCTTCACCGCGGGAATTGCCGGCCACGAAAGACTTTGGCTGGCGCTAAACAGCGCCATCGTGGTGACCGAGCCGTTGTCCGAAAAACTGTGGAGCGAAATCGGCTGGGATGGCTACGAGATTCTCGGCGACGCCGCGCACGCATACTGCTACGCGCAGCGCACCCGGGAAGGACGCATTGCCATGGGCGGGCGCGGGGTGCCGTATCGTTTCGGCTCGAAGACCGACGTTCGAGGCGTCACCCAGCAGGCGACGATCGACAAGCTGCACAAGATCCTGACGACGCTTCTGCCGCAGACCAAGGGGCTCAGGCTCGATCATGCGTGGTGCGGAACGCTGGGCGTGCCGCGCGACTGGTGCACGACGGTGGGCTTTGACAGGCAGACCGGAATAGGGTGGGCAGGCGGCTATGTGGGCCTGGGCGTCTCCACTTCGAACCTCTCGGGACGCACATTGAGGGATCTGCTGCTGGGCAACGACACCGACCTGACGCGGCTTCCCTGGGTCAATCGAACCGTGCGCAAATGGGAGCCGGAGCCGCTGCGCTGGCTCGGCGTCCATTCCATGTACCAGCTCTATCGAATTGCCGACGAGCGGGAAGCAAAGGGGCTGCCGCGCACATCGCGGCTGGCGGCCCTGGCCGATCGCATCACCGGGCATTGAACCGCACCACCTCGAGGACTTCAGCATGATCGACTTCAAGACCTTCGCGCACCTTGCGCATATCGACCTCGGTGAGCCCCAGCCGAAACCCACCTCGGTGGAGGGCGATCAGCGGGAAGCGGCCAACACTCTCTGGACTTCGGATGATGGCAAGATCGAAATCGGTGTCTGGGAATGTTCGCAGGGCCGGTTCACCGCGCGCCGGGACACGAATTCCGAAATTTGCCACATCGTCTCCGGCCGCGTGACGCTGCACGGCCCCGACGGCGCGGCCAAGGATGTCGGACCCGGCGAATTGCTTGTCCTGCCGCTTGGCTGGGAGGGCGAGTGGACCATCCACGAGAAAACGCGCAAGCTTTATATCCTGCATTCGGTCTGACCGCAGCGGCGGTTGCCGCTGAACTAAAACCCCTCGACCAACACGATCTCGCCGTCGGCCACCTTCTGGCGGATCGCGGCGGCGCGCTGGTATTCGGGCGAGTGGTAGCAATCGTGCGCCGCAGCCAATGACGGAAACTCGATGATCACGTTGCGGTCGCGGCCCGGCCCCTCGGCCTTTTCATGCGCGCCGCCACGCGCCAGGAATTTCACATCGAAACGGTCGAAGGCCAGTTTGGCGGCAGCGACATAGTCCTTGTAGCCTTCGGCGTCGCGTACATCGACGCGGGCGATCCAATATCCCTTGGGCATGTTTTTTTCTCCGAAATTGCTCCCAAGCATCGGCCCGAAAATCGGGGTCGATTTTCGGAAAGCACGATGCGTAGATCAAAAGTATTAGAGCGTACTTTGTGCGTCCAAGTGGACGTTACGCCGAGCGCATTTCCTCAAGTATGGCTTCCGCGACCGCCCGCCTGTCGGCGGCGCCGACGATCGGCCGGCCGACGACGAGATGGCTGGAGCCGTTGCGGATCGCCTGCGCCGGCGTCACCACGCGTTTCTGGTCGCCATGGTCGCTGCCCTTGGGCCGTATTCCCGGCGTGACGACTGCCATGTTGGGCCCGACGATCCGGCGCACCGCTTCGGCCTCCTCGGCCGAGCAGACGATACCGCCCATGCCGGCATGCAGGGCCTGTTCGGAGCGCCTCAGCACCAGCGTATGCGGGTCATATTCATAGCCGGCGTCGATCACGTCCTGTTCGTCCATCGAGGTCAGCACGGTGACGCCAAGCAGGCAGAGATCGCTGCCCCTGGCGGCCTCGACCGCTGCCTTCATCGTCTTCGGATAGGCGTGCAGCGTCAGCATGGTCATGCCCATCCTGACGATGGCCTCGACGCCCTTGGCCACCGTGTTGTCGATGTCGAGCAGCTTCATGTCGAGGAAGATCCTGGTGCCGCCGCTGGCGAGCTCGCGGGCGAAATCGAGGCCGCCGGCGAAGGCGAGCTGATAACCGATCTTGTAGAAGGAGACGACCCCGTCGAGCTCGCGCACCGCCTTCTCGGCTTCCTTCAGCGTCGGCACGTCGAGGCCGACGATCAGCCTGTCTCGCATAGTGTCTTCGGCGTGGATCAAGTCTCGATCCGCGTGGACAGCATGCGCGAGGTTTCCATCAGCGTGCGGCATAGGTTCTCCATCGATCTGTGCAGTCTCTCGTCCCTGAAATTCCCGTCCTCGTCGAAGGCGTTGCCGCCTTCCGGCACCGAGCACTCCGGCGTCACCACCTCCATCTGGCAGCGCACCAGCACGGCGCGCAGATGGTTGATGCAGCGTACTCCGGCGAAGTGTCCCTTGGAAGACGAACAAAGGCCGGCGGGCTTGCCGGTGAAAGGCCTGAGCGACCGGCCGCCATCCTTGCGCACCCGGCTCACCCAGTCGATGGTGTTCTTGAGCAGCGGTGGGATGGAGCCGTTATATTCGGGCGTCGCAATCAGCAGCCCGTCATGGGCGGCGATCTGCCGGGCAAGGTTGATGGCGTTTTCGGGAATGCCGTTTTCCTTCTCCAGATCCTCGTCCAGGATCGGCAGCGGATAGTCGGCAAGCGAGATGCGGGTCACCTCGGCACCTTGCATGGCAAGTTCCTTCTGCGCCACATCGGCGGTCCTGCCGCTGTAGGCGCCTGTGCGAATCGAGCCCGCGAAGACGAGAATTTTCGGCATCACCGCCATGGGCCACCTTTGTCAACGGACAGGTATAGGCCAGGCACGCCTCAAATCCCAAATACTGATCAATGCGCCCCGCGCCGGTAGATCCAAAGCTGCGTCGGCGGGATGTTGCGAATCACGAAATGGAAATGCTCGACCGTGTAGTCGCCGCGGCCGGGCGGGATCGGCGACAGCGGACCGTAGGTCAGCTGCACGACCGGGCGGCCTGTCGGGATGCGGTCGAGAAGGCTTTCGATATAGGCGATGCGCTGGGCGACCGGAAAATTGAGCAGCGGCACGCCGGAGACGACTGAATCGAACTTCAGGCCGCTCTTGTCGCCGAGCGTCGCATCGAGATTGAAGGCGTCGCCCTCAATGAGGTTGATATCAGGATAGAGTTGGCGCAGATGGCGCACGAAATCGGTGGAATATTCAACCGCATAGAGATTTTCAGGCTTTACGCCCTGGGCGAGGATGGCTCGCGTGATGACGCCGGTACCGGGTCCGACTTCCAGCACCGGCAGGCCCGATTTCGGGTTGACGACGGAGGCCATCTTGCGGGCGGTGATGGAACTGGTCGGCACGATCGAACCGACCGCCTTCGGCTTGTCGATCCAGCCTTTGAAGAACTTCAGTTCGTCGTCGAACTTTTCCGCCAGCGCTTTTCGCAATCCGGGACCATGTGCCATGCAAGTTCTCCTGAACGCTCCCCCGAGAGGCTACTTAGCAGCTACGGGGTCCAAGGCAAGGCGGAAGCCGGTATAAGATGTTGATGACGCTTGGGAAGCTTTCGCTAATTGTACTCTATACCCGATTGGCAAGAATAGGCATCAGCGCTCGCCGAAGGTTTCGAAAAAGTCCTTCATGCGGGCGAAGAATCCGCTCGACTGAGGCGAATTATCCTTCGAGGAAAGCTGCTCGAACTCCTCCAGCAGCTCGCGCTGGCGGCGGGAAAGGTTTTGCGGCGTCTCGACCGCGGTCTGGATATAGAGGTCGCCGACGTTGTGCTGGCGCAGCACCGGCATGCCCTTGCCCTTGAGGCGGAACTGGCGGCCGTTCTGGGTGCCTTCCGGCACCTTCACTTTCGTCTGGGTGCCGTCCAGCGTCGTCACCTCGAAGGAGCCGCCAAGGGCGGCGGTCGTCATCGAGATCGGCACCTTGCAGTAAAGATCGGCACCGTCACGCTGGAAGAATTCGTGCGGCTTGACCGCCAGGAAGATATAGAGGTCACCCGACGGGCCGCCGCGCAGGCCGGCCTCGCCCTCATTGGCAAGGCGGATGCGGGTGCCGTCCTCGATGCCGGCCGGGATGTTGACCGACAGCGAGCGCTCCTCGGTGACGCGGCCCTGGCCGGCGCATTTCGGGCACGGCTCCTTGATGGTCTGGCCACGCCCCTGGCATTGCGGACAGGTGCGCTCTATCGAAAAGAATCCTTGCGTGGCGCGCACCTTGCCGTGGCCGTTGCACATCGAGCAGGTGACGGGCTGGGTGCCAGGCTTGGCGCCGCTGCCGGAGCACTCCGTGCAAGAGATCGAGGCCGGGACGCGAATCTGCGCGGTCTTGCCGGTGAATGCCTCCTCCAACGTGATTTCCATATTGTAGCGCAGGTCGGCGCCGCGCTCGCGGCCGCTGGACGAGCGGCGCTGGCGCCCGCCCATCATGTCGCCGAAAATATCCTCGAAGATGTCGGCGAAACCGCCGGCGCCGAAACCTTGCGCACCGCCATTCATGCCGCCCTGTTCGAAGGCAGCGTGGCCGAAGCGGTCGTAGGCCGCGCGCTTCTGCGGGTCCTTCAGCGTCTCGTAGGCTTCGTTGATTTCCTTGAACTTGTGCTCGCAGGAATGATCGCCGGGATTGCGGTCGGGATGGAATTGCATGGCGAGCTTGCGGAACGCGCTCTTGAGCTCCTTCTCGTCGGCCCCCTTTTGCACGCCCAGCGTTTCGTAGAAATCAGCTTTCATTTTTTCCCGCAGTCCGGATATTCAACGTCTTGAAGCCCTGTTGCGTCGTTCGCCGGCACGCAGTTCCGATTTAGGTGCGATGGGGTCGGGATGCCAGTGTCGACGCGGGGTTGCCCGCATTTTTTCGGCTAAGGCCGCACTTTTTCGTCCAGAGTTGCAAAAAAGCCCGGCCTTGCGCCGGGCTTTTCCACTTTATCTGCCGTCAGGCCGCTCAGGCCGACTTCTTCTTGTCGTCGTCCTCGTCGATTTCCTCGAAGTCGGCATCGACCACGTCCGAGTCCTTGGCGGCGTCCGCCTTGGCGTCGGCTTCCGCGGCTTCCTTCTGCGAAGCCTCGTACATGGCCTGGCCGAGCTTCATCGAAGTTTCGGCGAGCGCCTGCGTCTTGGCCTCGATCTCGGTCGCGTCATCGCCTTCGGCAGCGGTCTTCAGCGCCGCGATCGCATCGGCGATCGCCGTGCGGTCGGCCTCGGAAACCTTGTCGCCATATTCCTTCAGCGACTTCTCTGAGGAATGCACCAGCGCCTCGGCCTGGTTGCGGGCCTCGACCAGCGCGCGCCGCTTCTTGTCGGTCTCGGCATTGGCCTCGGCATCCTTCACCATCTTCTCGATATCGGCGTCAGAAAGGCCGCCGGACGCCTGAATGCGGATCTGGTGCTCCTTGCCGGTGCCCTTGTCCTTGGCCGAGACGTTGACGATGCCGTTGGCGTCGATGTCGAAAGTGACCTCGATCTGCGGCACGCCACGCGGCGCCGGCGGAATGCCGACCAGGTCGAACTGGCCGAGCGCCTTGTTGTCGGCGGCCATCTCACGCTCGCCCTGGAAGACGCGGATGGTCACGGCCGACTGCGAATCCTCGGCCGTCGAGAACACCTGGCTCTTCTTGGTCGGGATCGTCGTGTTGCGCTCGATCAGGCGCGTGAACACGCCACCCAGCGTCTCGATGCCGAGCGACAGCGGCGTCACGTCGAGCAAGAGCACGTCCTTGACGTCGCCCTGCAGCACGCCGGCCTGGATTGCGGCGCCCAATGCGACGACCTCATCCGGATTGACGCCCTTGTGCGGCTCCTTGCCGAAGAACTGCTTTACGATCTCCTGGATCTTGGGCATGCGGGTCATGCCGCCGACCAGGACGACCTCGTCGATTTCGCCGGCCTTCAAGCTGGCATCCTTGAGCGCCGCCTTGCAGGGCTCGATGGTGCGCTGGACGAGATCCTCGACCAGGCTCTCGAACTTTGCCCGCGTCAGCTTCAGCGTCAGGTGCTTGGGGCCGGTGGCATCGGCGGTGATGAAGGGCAGGTTGATCTCGGTCTGCGTGGTGGACGACAGTTCGATCTTGGCCTTTTCGGCCGCTTCCTTGAGGCGCTGCAGGGCTAGCTTGTCGCTCCTCAGGTCGATGCCCTGTTCCTTCTTGAACTCGGCCGCCAGATATTCGACCAGACGCATGTCGAAATCCTCGCCGCCGAGGAAGGTGTCGCCATTGGTCGACTTCACCTCGAAGACGCCGTCGCCGATTTCGAGCACCGAAATGTCGAACGTGCCGCCGCCAAGGTCATAGACGGCAATAGTCTTGCCTTCCTTCTTGTCGAGGCCGTAGGCAAGTGCGGCTGCGGTCGGCTCGTTGATGATGCGCAGCACTTCGAGGCCGGCGATCTTGCCGGCATCCTTGGTGGCCTGACGCTGGGCGTCGTTGAAATAGGCCGGAACGGTGATGACCGCCTTCTCGACCTTCTCGCCGAGATAGGCTTCCGCCGTTTCCTTCATCTTCTGCAGGATCATCGCCGAGATCTGGCTGGGCGACTGCTTCTTGCCGCCGGCCTCGACCCAGGCATCGCCATTGTCGCCCTTGACGATCTTGTAGGGGACAAGCTTCTTGTCCTTGTCCGTCACCGGATCGTCATAGCGGCGGCCGATCAGGCGCTTGACCGCGAAGATGGTGTTTTCGGGATTGGTGACCGCCTGGCGCTTGGCCGGCTGGCCGACAAGGCGCTCGCCATCGCTGTTGATGGCGACGATGGAAGGGGTCGTGCGCGCGCCTTCCGCATTTTCGATGACCTTCGACTCCTTGCCGTCCATGATGGCGACGCAGGAGTTGGTGGTCCCCAGATCGATACCGATTACTTTTGCCATTTTTCTAGTCTCTCCGCTAAGCAGGCTCTCAGGACCCGTACAGGCGTTCCGACGAAAGCCCCTGTTCACAAGAAATCCCGTTCCGGCAACCGGCATTCCGGCGCCGAACGGCTTGGCGCGTATATAAGAACAGGCAGCATCGGGCGCAAGCATTCTGCGCAACGCGTCTAACAACGTTTGCTCTGGCCGGCCGCGTTCTCCGTCCATGACACGGTGAGCCCAGGCCGTCCGGCTCTTTCCATGAACCTTTCCGCGTCCGTTCGCGACTGACATCCAGGTGTGCCGCATGGTGCGGCCCGGAAAGGAAAGCCCCATGACTGGAAACCCAGAGATTCCACGGTCGCCGGGAACAGCGGGAGCTCAGCGCGACTACCGCTTTCGGGACGGGGTCGATACGCCAGGCGTTCCGCTGCTTCCGTTGACCCTGCGTAAGAGCCGGCGTATCGTGATTATGAGGAAAGCAGACAATTCGATCAGGGAAAAACGTGCCGGTACGTCGCGCCTTGCCCTGATTTGCGCGGCAACGCCGGATGTTTCTCCCGTCGGCCACGGGGGGAATTCCATGTCTTGCGACCACGGCTCGTTCGTGCGCTCTCGTGCTGACCGCTTGCGCCGTACGATCCAATTAACCAGTGGTTTCCTGGCAACCGGCGGCTCCCTGACGCTGGCGCTCGCCACTACCCTGTGGCTGGGTGGTGCCGCCCAGGCGCAGGAAACGCAGATCATCTATCCAGGTTCGATGGCGGTGACCGGATTTTCCGGCACCATCATTCCAAATTTCGAAGAGGGCCTGCCGCCCGGCGTCGATCCGGTCGACGAAACCTTTATCGACACGACGCGCGCAACCTTGCGCGTTTTCGACATTTCAAGGCTCGGTGGGCCGGCCTCCGGCCAGCTCGTCTTCACGCCGCCGCCCTTCGAAGTGACGGCCGGGCAGATCGGCCAGGTGTTCGGCATCACCTATGACGACGGCGTCCGCGACGGCGTTCCCTCAGGCATTCCGAACCTCTATGCCGGCGCCACCTCGCTGCACGGCATCCGTATCGTCACATCGGACGAAGATGCGGACGGTCGCCCAGAGCGCCAGCGTCGCGGTGCTGCCGGCGCTACCTTCATGAACGGTCAGTTCGGCACCGAGAACGGCGGCGGGCCGGGCACGATCTGGAAGATCGACGGCATCACCGGCCAGGTGAGCAAGTTCGCCGACATCGACACCAACAGCGGTCCCGGCGTCGGCGACATCTCTTTCGACAATATTCACCGCCAGTTCTTTGCCAGTGACCTCGACACCGGTCTCATCCACCGCATCGACGCCAATGGCGCGCCGGTCGACACGTTCGACCACGGCGTTGCCGGGCGGCCGGCGCATGGGCTCGCCCCGCTTGCCGACGATGGCTCGGTGATGGACATAGAGGGCGAGGCCTTCGACAGCGAAGATCCAGACAGCTGGGGCTACACGCAGGACGAGCGCCGAGTCTGGTCCGTCGCCTATCATGGCGGCCGCCTCTATTATTCGGTCGGTGAAAAGGCCGAGATCTGGTCGGTTGGCGTTGCCCGCGACGGCAGCTTTGCCGGCGAGCCGCGCTGGGAGCTGACGGTCAAGGCCGACAAGGACCACGCCGTCACCGACATCGCTTTCGATATCAGCGGCTTCATGTATCTGGCCCAGCGCGGCTCAGTGGAAAACCGCTATGACTACAACCAGTTCGCCGATTCCGGCAAGGGCGAGGTCATCCGCTACTGGCGCGAAAACCCGGACGATCCGGCGACGGTCACGGTCTGGGTGGAAATGCCGCAGGAATATGCCGTCGGCTTCCTCCAGGACAACCGGCAGTCGGCCGGCGGCCTCGACCTGCAGTATGGCTATGACGCTGAGGGCAATCTCGACGCGAGTGTCTGCACCGACACGCTGGTCAAGTCAGGCGACAAATTGCGTGACAATCCAGCACTTGCCGAACAGCTCGCCGGTGGCGGGCCGCTGGCCGTGCACGGTGTGCAGATCACGCCGACGGCGCTGGTCAAGCCGGCCAACGTGCCGCCCTTCGGCTCGTGGTTCGTCGACTTCGACGGCTATTTCGAAGACCCCGAGGTTGAAGGCCATGTCGGCGACGTCGAGGTCTGGCGCCCCTGCGAAGGTCGTGCCGGCTACTATGAGCAGATACCGGGCGGCGGTTACCTGCCACCTTTCTATCCGCCCTACTTTCCGCCCCCGGTGGCGTGCCTCCTTGCCTCGATATCGAGGATGTCAGGTATTTCTGCACGCCTTCCGGCCTTGAGGCCGAACTCTATCTCCACGACCCTGCCGGCTTCGGCGGCGATTCGATCAAGGCTCTGTCCAGGACATCAGGCGTCGCGGTGACTTCACCCCTGTCGCATGCTCCAGGCTCCCCCCACACGATCGGCATCACCGGTCATTATCCTGGCGAGACGGTCGATGTCGGGCTCTGCTTCTACAGGCAGTCCGACCGCGACAAGGGCGGCTACTTCCCTTGCTGCAAGATGACCGTGCCGCTCAGAACCCCAGCCGTCAGCTGCGAACGTTGAGGAGCGGGAAGATGAGCATTTCAGCACGTTCCCCGCTCGCCCCGAGCAATCAATCAACCAGCAACCAAACAACCGGCGATCGGCCATTCGTCAACGTTCAGGCAAGGGTCCGGATTCAGGCAACGGTCCGGGAGACGATCCTGAAGCACCTGTCACTCGCCAGGCGCGGGGCGCGCTGGCTGATGGCGGCCGGTATCGCGGTCGCCATGCTGAACCCGGTGCCGGGCTTCGCCCAGGATATTGTTCCGGCTCAGGCCAGCCAGACCGACCTCGACAAGCCCGCCGATTCCGGTTCGCTCGAAACCGTCAATCCGGATTTCAGGCTCGACCTCGACAACCCCCGTATCATCAATCCGCGGCCTGGCCGGGTCGTGCCTTTCTTCACCAAGAAAGGCAGGCAACGAGGCTGCGACTATGTCGTATATTCCCTGAGCTTCGGCCTGCGCGGCAGCCCGCAAGCTTTTGCCAGCCCGGGCCTCGCGGCCGCGCTGGAAAAAGCCAGGATCGATTTCAAGGACCAGCTTCCGCATGGCCTGCGGATCGTCGGCGTGCATGTGTCCGGCGACGGCACGGATGCATCCGGCGGACCGCTGCCCGGGGCCTCGATCAGCACGTCGGCAAATCCGAACGATACGGCGACGGTTTCCGATTTCCGGATTTCCGCCAGTGATCTCGACGGCGTCGGCGCTCCCAACGAGCGCGTCATCACCTTCCAGATCACGGCCAAGATCGACCATGCGGCGTTCGCCTCGCCGACGATCGTCGACAATCAGGGCATGATCAAGATCAGAGTCGGACCCGGCACCGGGACCATCATCCCGTCGCAGGACCCGGGTAAGCCGGACGACGACAATTTCCACACCGGCGAAAAGACCTCGATCAAGATCGACGTCACCAAATGCGACCCGCCGCCCCCACCTCCCGGCAAGGAATGCTTCAAGGTGGAACGCGGCACGGTCGACTGCGTGCCCGGCGGCGGCGCTTTCATCTACCACATGCCGGTCGGCGCCGAGATGGCCGGCAAGTGGGTGCAGCTTTCGACGACGACACCCGGCATCACCATCATCCCCGACACGCAGTTGGTGCCGGAGGGCGGCGGCGTGCTCGACTGGAAGATCGTCGGTGCCTCACCCGGAGACGTCATCCGCCTCGTCGTCACCGGCATCGAAACCTATGCCGGCCCGGAGGAGGGCTGGGGCTTGTGCTGCACGCAGACGATCGAAATCGTCATTCCGCGCGACCAGAGGTGCCCGCCCAGGGACAGGGAGCCAGATCTCAAGGTTGAAAAACGCGCCGAGGTTCGGCGTTGCACGATGGGCGGCGGCTGCGACTTCACCATCAGGGTCACCAATGTCGGCGACGGGCCGTATCACGGCAAGATCGTTCTTGACGAAGTCACCTTGCCGGCCGGCTCCACCCTCGATTCAGGACCGAATGCGCCCTGGGCCTGTGCGCCGGCGGCCACCCCGATGACATGCACCCATCCGGTGACCACGCTCAACCCGGGTGCCTCCGTCGATCTCGAGCTCGGCTTCAAGCCGGCCGTAGGCTGGCAAGGCCGCGTCTTGCGCAACTGCGTCGCCTATAATTATGGAGCCAGCGGCAAGCCACTGTTCGGCAGCCAGCAAAACGACCGCGGCTGCGCCTCGATCCCGATCTGCCGTCGTGGCGACCGCGACTGTCGGCCGCCGGTGGAAAGGAAGGTCGATCTGATCCTGAAGAAGCGTGCCCGCACCGAGGCATGCACGGCCGATGGTGTCTGCACCTTCGTGATCGACATCATCAACAACGGCAGCGTCCCCCATGACGGGCCGCTGACGGTCATCGACACCTATCCGGGCGGCGCGCCGGCGTCCTCGACCTTCGGTCCGACCCCGCCCTGGACATGCGGACCGAACGGCCCCGGCCAGTTCCGCTGCGACAATGCCGGTATCGTGCTGTTGCCGGGCGCCTCCACACCGATCTTCGTCAAGGCGGTGATGCCGGCCGGCTACCGGCCGGACACGGTCGAGAACTGCGCCGAGCTGAAGGCCATCCCCGGTGAGGGCGACCTCACCAACAATCGGGCCTGCGCCAAGCAACGCATCCGTCATCCCGATGGCGGCAAGCCGGCCATGCGCATCACCAAAGTGTGCAGCGGTTCGCTGGCCGGTGCTGCGGCCGTTACCTGCCGCATCACCGTCATCAGCACCGGCACCACTGCTCCCACCGGTCCGGTGCGGGTCAACGATGCCGCCACGCTGGTGGCCGGCGGCGCGCCTGTCCAGATCCAGACCGTCACCCCTGACGGCGCGGAATGGGCTTGCGGACCGGTTCCGGCCAATACGCTGTCGTGCCAGATTCCCGGCGCCGTCATGACACCTGGAACCAGCCGCCACTTCGACGTGACGGTTGCCGCCAATGGCGCGTTCGAGAACTGCGCACGCGGTTCTTACGGCCCGGCGCCTGGAGACGATATCGTCTATCCGATCGGCCGGGCTTGCGCCAAGGGTGGCGGCACCTCGATCATCCGTGTCGAGAAGACCGGCGATGCGGAGTGCCGGATCGGCCAACCCTGCTCGTTCGAGATCACCGTCGCGAACGATGGGACGAGCGCCTTCTCCGGTCCGGTTCGCATCGGTGATGCGATCGGCGTCGAAGGCCTCGGCCGGCTGGAAGGCGTTGCGATCACCTCGATCGAGCCGCCCTTCGGCTGCGCGCCGGAGCCGGCGACCCTGCCTGCGTCCTGCATCGCCAGCCTGACGCTCGCCGCCGGGGAAAGCCGCGTTCACCGTGTGACCGTGATCATTCCCGACGACGGCCACCTGGCCAATCTGCAGGACACCGTCAGTGGCCAGAACTGCGTCGGCGTGCTGTCTCCCGACACGCCGGTGCGAGGCGCGGGCGACGTGCTCTCCCGCGACCTGACCGACGTGCAGGGCGATCGCGGCAAGGCCTACGCCTGCCATCCCTTCACCATCAAGCGTGAGATGGAGAAGGAATGCTCGCGGGGCTTTGTCATGAACGACGCCGGCAATTGCGTCTGCCCGCCAGGCACAAATTTCCGCAATGGCCAGTGCTCGTCCGGCGGCGGCACGGTCATCATACCGAGACCGAAGGACCCACAGCGCTGCGTGCTGCTCAAGGGCCAGATCCGTACCCAGGACGGCGATTGCATCTGCCCGAGAGGAACGGAGCTGAGGGGCGACGCCTGCCGGCCGATCCGGAAAAAGCCGCCCGTAGTGGAGCAGTGCAAGCTGCTGCGCGGTCAGATCCGCACCAGGAACGGCGACTGCGTCTGCCCGAGAGGGACGGAACTGAAGGGCAGGGCCTGCGTGCCGACCGCCAAGAAGCCTGATGTGGAACAGTGCACCATTCGCGGCCAGGTCCACAACAAGCGCGGCGCCTGTGTGTGCCCGCGCGGGACCGAGGTGATCAGAGGCGCATGCCGCCGGCCGCCGGTGGCGTGCGCGCCCGGCTCACGGCTGATCAACGGCCAGTGCCAGCCGATCATCAAACGGCGCTGCCCGGCCGGGACAGTCGGACAGTATCCGGACTGCATTCCGATCCGCAGGACGCCGACGCTGCAGATCAACCCGAATCTGTTGCTGAACCCGGACATCTTGCAGAGGCCTATGCCGAGGCGCAGGCCTCGAGTTCCCCAGTAGGAGGATTCGGCGCGAAACAAGCCGTGATCTTTTGCACCGCAACGTCCAGGACCTCGCCGGAGCAATCCGGCGGGGTCTTTCATTGGCCGGAACGTGTTTCGGCGGCTGCGTGAACCTTACAGCGGCGAGCGGCGACAAACTCCTGAAGGAACATTTCAGGAGAGAGAAAATGTCTTCAGCCAAGCATGTTTTCCGCAACACGGCGGCGACTGTTGCCCTGATCGCAGCGGCGCTCGCCACCACGCCGGCCGTCGCCAAGCAGGCCAACATCAAGTCAATGTCGTTCCACACCGAAAGCGCCAACACGACGATCCATGTCGGCTCGAGCGACAAGCAAAAATGGGACACGCTGAAAAGCGGCAATGTCCAGTTCTGGGGCCACATGAAGCTCAACACGCGGTGGCCAGGCTATGTTCAGGACGTCGGCGTATCGCTCGGCGTTTGCGGGCCAGGCCAGTGCGGCGTGTTCCCGCCGATCTGGAGCGCGTCACCTGTCAGCCGCGACTACGATCACCAGGAGAATTTCTCCTTCGATCCTTCCATCATACCGCAGTCGTCGGACACCGGCATCGCCGTCGTGCCTTATGGCGACCAGATCATCAGCAAGTGCAACCAGCACCTCCAGGCCGATGGACCGACGAAGTCTTATTCGTTCACGCATACCTTCCATGCGAGCTTCTCGGCCCTTACCGACACAGCGCTCGACATGGACAATGCTGTCAGCGAGGCACAGGGCGGCAGCTGGCCCCATCCGCTTTACGACTCGCACTATGCCGAACACGGTTCGTTCGACGTCCAGGTCGTCTGCGACCCGGTGATCAAGCCGAAGGTTCAGGACATCGCCAACGATTTCGGCGAATTCGACGTGGAGAACGTCAAGCTGTTCCTGACCACCTACCAGTCGAACCAGGCCGGCTCGACGCCCGGCACTGTCTGCCCTTCGTTGAAGGTCACGAGCCGGGCGCAAGCCAACCAGGCCGGACCGGTTTCGATGCGCATCTGGCGGCAGAAGAACGCTGGGCCGATCACGTCCGAGGTGCAGCAGGCGTGGGCGTCATACGACGCGACCAAGAATGGCTATTTCGCCACCTACGATAAATGGGAGGATGTCGGCGCCACCGCCTATTTCCAGTACAAGACCGGGATCATCGGCAATGGTCCGTTCGAGCCCTTTGACGGCTGGAAGGACATCACTGTCCACTGCACCGGTGCAGGCGGTGGCGGCTTCACCGACGCCCTCAGGACAACCCCGACATCCCGCCGGCACATTCGGACTGGCAGGGCGAGGTCACTGTGTCCGACAGCGCTGGGTTCAAAAAACTCTGCCCGCGCAAGGGCCAGGTGGCGTTCGAGGTCGAGCGCGATGCGCCGGGTGCGTTTCACTACCGCATCAGCTGCTCGAACGGCGCGTTCTTCACGGGAACCACGGCCGCCTTCAACAATGGCGGGGTGTTCAAGGCGAGCGCTGCACATGAACTCAACATCGTCAGGACCCGCTCGATCCAGTGCACCCTGCAGGAGATCAAGCAGAATGGCGCGATCGCCACCATTGACAACGACGGCGAGGATTTCACCTGCATCAAGCGCAATTTCGACCCGAAAGCCGACGATCTAGTGGTCGATACGCGACCCAATCCCGGTAAACCGCAACCTCCACCGGTCGTCATCGATGCCGGCCGCACATGCCTGCCGAGCCAGAGGCTGATCCACGGCAAATGCGTCGACAGGCCGCTCGTGGCTGCCTGCCGCAGCACCGAAAAACTCGTCAACGGCAGGTGCATTGGCGTCAGCATCCACTGCCTGCCCGGTTACCATCAAGTGGGCCTGAAATGCGTCCGCAATGCGGTGATCGCCGACAGGTGCAAGCGCAACGAACAGCGCATCAACGGGAGATGTGTGCGCAAGCCTCCCATCATTATCGACTGCAAGCGCGGCTACCATCTGGTCGGCAAGGCATGCGTGAAGAACCCGGTGATCATCACCGCCTGTCGGGCAACCGAAAAACTGGTGCGCGGACATTGCGTGCCCAAGCCACCCGTGAAGGAGCTCAAGGTGCAGAAAATGAAGCAAGGCAAGGTCTTTCTGCCACGACTGGCCAGGCCGCGACATCCGGTGAACTGAATCCGATGCTTGTTTCGAAAGAGAGGCGGCCTGAGCCGCCTCTCTCCTTTGCGCAGACGAGACGCTGACGCCGGATTCCTGTCGACAAGCAGCGTCGGGGCGATTAGGGCGGGAGCGGGCTCAAGAACGGGAAGCGGACATGGCTCACAAGACCCTGATCGCGCCATCGGTGCTGGCGTCGGATTTCTCGAAGCTCGGCGACGAGGTCGAGGCGGTGGCGGCGGCCGGCGCCGATTGGATCCATCTCGATGTCATGGACGGCCATTTCGTACCCAACATCACCTTCGGCCCGCCGGTGATCAAGGCGATCCGCAACCGCACCAAGGCCTTCTTCGACTGCCATCTGATGATCGCGCCGGCCGATCCCTATCTGACGGCCTTCGCCGATGCCGGCTGCGACGGCATGACGGTGCATGCCGAGGCCGGGCCGCATCTCGACCGTTCGCTGCAGACGATCAGGAATCTCGGCAAGAAGGCCGGCGTGTCGCTCAATCCGGCGACGCCGGAAACGGCAATCGAATATGTGCTCGACCGGCTCGATCTGATCCTGATCATGACCGTCAATCCGGGATTCGGCGGCCAGGCCTTCATTCCGGAGGTCGTCGACAAGGTGAAGCGTGTGAAGGCGCTGATCGGCAGCCGGCCGATCCGGATCGAGATCGACGGCGGCATCTCGCCGCAAACAGCACCTTTGGTTACCGCCGCCGGCGCCAGCGTGCTGGTGGCGGGTGCGGCCATCTTCAAGGGCGGCAGCGTCGAAGCCTATCGGGCGAACATCGAGGCGATCAGGACAGCGGCCGACCGGGTGGCCGGCTGACGCTGCGGCTGCTGGCGCGATGTCACCAGCACTCGCTGTCTCTTCAGTCGGTCAGGAATTCGTCGGCCAGCGCCGGTGCGCTTGTGCTCATGACATGCGGTCCCATATTCTCTGTCTCACCCTTATGCCTCTCCGGACCCTCCCGCAGGCTCCTCTTCGACGGTCGGGATCGATGAACCGCAGCCCTTTCTTCGCTGACCTCCTGAACACCATAGCCGATCGCGGCCGGATGATGCTGAACCTCGTTCGCGGTGACGAGCCGGTTTCAGTCGACAGCCTGGCTCGTCTGTGCGCCCGTCTGCTTTCCAGCCAGGGCGAGGCATCGGGTGTCGCCTATGCAAGGGAAATACTCGATCGCTGGCGCACCCTCGACGCCGACGGAAGGTTGGCGTTCCTGCATGTGCTGCGCGATCGTTTCGGCACCGATCACGCCAGACTTGCCATAGCGGTGGATGCCTATCGTGCCGCGCCCGACGATCGCACGGCGCTTGCCCTGCACGACGCCGCCGAGCCGGCCAGGCAGGAGCTTTTGCGCCGCCTGAACCTGGCGCCCGGCGGCATCGAGACCCTGGTGCGCATGCGTGAGGATCTGCTTAGCCGGCTGACTACATCGCCTGATCTCGCCATTGTCGATGCCGACTTCACCCATTTGCTTTCGTCGTGGTTCAACCGCGGCTTCCTGGTGCTGCGGCGGATCGACTGGTCGACGCCGGCCAACATTCTGGAAAAAATCATCCGCTACGAGGCAGTGCACGCCATCCACACCTGGGATGATCTGCGCCGCCGGATCGAGCCCGACGACCGGCTTTGCTATGCGTTCTTTCATCCGCAGCTCGGCGACGAGCCGCTGATCTTCGTCGAAGTCGCGCTCACCCGGGCGATGCCGACTACGATCGCCGAGCTGCTTGCCGATGAGCGGCCGCTTGTGCAGCCACGGCAGGCCACGACGGCGGTGTTCTATTCCATCTCCAACTGCCAGGAGGGTTTGCGCGGCATCTCCTTCGGCAATTTCCTGATCAAGCAGGTGGTCGAGGATCTGCGCCGCGACCTTCCAGGCCTGACCGATTTCGTCACACTGTCCCCGGTGCCGGGCTTTGCTCGCTGGCTGGCCGAGCGGGCCGGCCCCTCCGCCGCCGAAGTGCTGGACCTCGTCGCCGACGAGGGCTGGCATGCGGACGCCGCCGTGCGCGACCGCGCGGGTCAGGCTCTGCTTCCTCTTGCTGCACAATATTTCCTCGAAGCCCGCACTGCCTCCGGCAAGGTGATCGACCCCGTCGCGCGGTTCCATCTCGGCAATGGCGCGCGGCTGGAGCGCATCGACCATCTCGGCGACCTGTCGCCGCGCGCCTTGCGTCAGGCGCATGGCCTGATGGTTAATTATCGCTACAAGCTCGACGATATCGAGAAGAACCACGAGCTGTTCGCCGCCAGGAACGATGTGGCGGCCGCACCCGCCGTGCGCCGCCTGCTGCCGAAAGCGGCGAGACCGACCGCGCCGCGGCTTCCGGTGCCCCGCCCAAGCTCAGGGGATGAGGACAAAAGGGACATATGAGCAACCACCCGCTTCAGGCCGTGGGCCGAACGGCTGGCACCTCAGGCGCCCTTTGCGACACCAGCTCCAAAAACCCTGTCGCCGCCGATCCAGACGCTTTTGACGTCCATATCGTCCGACAGCGAAACGATATTGGCGACGGTGCCGTTGGCGAAGCGCCCGAGCCGGTGCGACTGGCAGAGCGCCTGCGCCGGATAGAGCGAAGCCATGCGCAGCGCTTCCGACAGGTCCAGTCCGACAATACGGTGGACGAAGCGCACGGCGGAGATCATGTCGAGATCGGCGCCCGCCAGCGTCCCGTCGGCCAGCCTCAGGCTGCCGTCCTTGCGGTGGATGGTGCGGCCGTTCAGTGTGAACGAGGTCATGTCGGTGCCGATCGTCGCCATGGCGTCGGTGACCAGGACGATTCTTCCCGGCCCCTGCTTGGCGCGCAAAGCGATGCCCATGGTGGCGGGATCGACATGGATGCCGTCTGCGATGATGCCGGCAAACAATCTGCCCGTATCGATGGCGGCACCCGCCAATCCCGGCTCACGATTGCCGATCTGGCTCATGGCGTTGAACAGATGGGTGACCACCGTGGCACCCGCATCGGCGAACGCGCGCGCCCTGGCGTAGCCGGTGTCGGAATGACCGAGGCTGACAACGACGCCGGCCTCGACCAGCGCCGAAACCCGGGAGAGTTCGACGGATTCAGGCGCGATGGTGGTCAGCAGCACCGGCAGGGTTTTCCGCGTCGCAATCAGCATCGCCTGGTCGGCATCCAGCATCGGCCGGATCAATGCCGGATCATGCGCGCCCTTGCGGGCGACCGACAGATGCGGGCCTTCGAGATGCAGGCCCAAAAAGCCAGGCACCTTTTGCCGCGCGGCCTCAGTCCCCGCCGCAACCGCAGCAGCGGTAATCTCGGGCGTGTCGGTGATCAGCGTCGGCAGCAGCGCTGTCGTACCGAAAGGCGCGTGCGCCCGGCAGATGGTTTCGATCGAAGCGACATCGGGATGGTCGTTGAGCATGACGCCGCCGCCGCCATTGACTTGCAGGTCGACAAAGCCCGGCACGAGCATGCCGCCGCCGGTCTCGATACGCGCGGCACCGGACGGAACGGCGCTGGCGGCAACGATGGCCTCGACGAGACCGTTGTGCACGACAAGGGCGGCATCGTCGTGCCAGTCGTCGCCGTCGAATATCCGGGCGCCAGTCAGGGCAAAACGGTCGCTCATGTGGTTTCCGTCACCTTGCGAAGATTAGGCGGCGCGTCGGGGTCGAGGCCGCGATGGCGGGCAAAGACCTCGACGAAGCCATAGAAGGACACGATCAGCGCCAGCGGGTCGGTCAGCGGATGGCCGGTGGCGACATGCGGCAGGCGCGCAGCACTTTTTGCCTTGTCCGAGGTCACAAAGACCGCCGCGCCCTTGGCCGCCAGGCTGTCGGCAGCCTCGGCAACCGACGGCTCGGAAGCATCGCGGGCGGCAAGCGCCAGCACCGGGAAGCCCGGCCCGACCAGCGCCAGCGGGCCATGCATGACTTCGGCGGCACTATAGGCCTCGGCGTGCATGGCGCAGGTTTCCTTGAACTTAAGCGCCGCCTCATTGGCGATCGCCGCGGACGGGCCGCGGCCGAGGATGAACAGCGATTTCTGCGTCTCCAGCGTGCCGGCCAGCGCCATCCAGTCGCAGCCGATCGCCTTGCGAAAATGCTCCGGCAAGCGGGCAAGCGCTGCCAAAAGCTTGTCGTCCCCTGTGCAATGCGCCATCAAGGCGAGGCCGGCGACCGCCGAATTGACGAAGGTTTTTGTCGCCGCGACGCTGCGCTCCGGCCCGGCCAGAATGTCGATCGCATAGTCCGAAGCCCGCGCCAGCGGCGAATCGGCGGTGTTGGTGATGGCGACGGTCAGCGAACCGCCGGCCCTTGCCGCTTGTGCCATGGCGACGATGTCCGGGCTCTTGCCCGACTGCGAGATGGCCAGGCAGGCGGAACCGTCGAGCCTGAGCCTGGCGCCATAGATCGAAGCGATCGACGGACCGACCGAAGCGACGGCGAGGCCGGCGGTTAGTTCCACGGCATATTTCATGAAGGTGGCGGCATGGTCGGAGGACCCGCGCGCTACGGTTACGATGAAATGCGGATCGCGCTCGCGAATACCGCGCCCAGCTTCGGTCAGCACCGCCGCCGAGCCGTCGAGCAGGCGGGCGGTGGCTTCCGGGATCTCCTCGATCTCGCGCCGCATATGGGTTTTGGTCGCGCTCATGGCCGGCCCTCTTCACCCGGCCCGCTCAGCCGGAGTTCGGCAACGAAATCATAGGCGTCGCCCCTGTAGATGGAGCGGGTGAACTCGATCACCTTGCCGCTCGCCAGATAGGAAATACGCTCGATGTGAAGTCCGGCAATGCCGGGCGGCACTTCGAGCAGGCGCGCATCGCTGTCGCCGAGATTGGCTGCGGAGATGCGCTGCACCGCCCGAACCGGCCGCAGGCCAGTGGTTTCCAGCGCAGCGTAGAGCGAGGATCCTATTCCTGCCGGATCGGGCAGCACGCTTGCCGACAGCGCCGCGCGCTCGATCGCCAGCGGCGTGTCGTTGGCGATGCGCAGGCGCGCCACGCGCGCCACCAATTCGTTCGACGACAGGCCGAGCACCATCATCTCGTCGGGCGAGGGTGCATAGAGGCCGCGGTCGAGCCAGGCCGAACGCACGACCATGCCGCGCCGCGCCATGTCCTCGGTGAAGGATGTGAGCCGCGACAGCGACTGCTCGACACGCTCCATGCGCGGCGCGACGAAGGTGCCGGAGCCGTGGCGCTGGACGAGGATGCCGCCCTTGACCAGATCCTGCACCGCCTTGCGCACGGTGACGCGCGAAATGTCGGCCTTGATGGCGATGTCACGCTCGGAAGGCAGTGCATCGCCCGGTCCGATCAGGCCGCGATTGACCGCGTCCTCGATGCTCTTCCTCAGCTGCAAATAGAGCGGCGCGCCGCTTTGCGACGACTGTTTCAGCGTGGCGAAGATCTGGTCGGCGTCCTCGCTCATCGCGCCGCCTCCGCCGATCTGGCAAAAATGCGAACCGCCATCTGCACCGCGCCGCCCAGCGCGTCGTCGAGCGGCGGTTTCAGCAGCGCCCGGTAGCGCGCCGACAGGCGCGGCGCGTAGAGCGGCGCCAGCCCGCCGAGCAGGCACAGCGGATCGCCGTCGCGAGGATCGAGCACGCCAAGCGCTGCCTCGACATCGGCGACCGCCCTGTCCAGTATCCAGTTGGCGACAACGTCGCCCTTCTCGGCATGCTCGAAGACTTTTGGCGCGAAGCCGCCGAAATCGCCGGGCTTGGCGCTGGTGGTGAATTCGACCAAATCCTCGGGATTGTTGCGGAAGATGGCCAGCATGGCCTCAGTCAGCGGCGAAGCTTCGCGGATGCCGTCATAGGCAAGCAGCGTCTGCTCCAGCAGGTCGCGGCCGATGCGGGCGCCGCTGCCTTGGTCTCCGACCTGGAAGCCCCAGCCTCCGATGGCGCGCGATTTGCCGTTCCTGCGCGCCATATAGGCGGTGCCGGTGCCGAGAATGACCATGGCGCCGTCGCCGGAGCCGACCGCGCCTTCCAGCGCGATCTCGGCGTCGGTTTCGACGCGGCTTTGGCTGAACGGCAGGATCGCTTCGAGCTGCTGCCTGTAGGTGCCGACATTGGCGCCGGCAAGGCCAAGGATGGCGGGCGTCTGCGGGATCAGTTCGGGATCCTGCGCGGCGGCGACAAAGGCCTGTCGCGCTGCATCGACGATGTTGGCCCTGGCGCCGGTGAGATCGGTGCGGATGTTGGCGGCGCCGCTCTTGGCGCGGCCGACAATGGTGCCGTCCGCTGCTGCAAGGGCTGCCCTGCAACTGGTGCCGCCGCCATCGATGCCAAGCACGAAATTCACGCGATTTCTCCTCCGGGCGGATAATACCAATAAAATACCAATAGCCAAGGGTTAATTTCAGTTTCAAAAAGATTAAGCCGTATTTTATTGAAAAACCTGCGCATTTTGCCAATCGGTCGCTTCCGACACAACGAATTCGTTAATGCGTGTGGACAAGTGGTATTTTTTTGGTATTGTTTTCTGGATTGGAGGAAAGCGGATGGCCGAAACGCGCACCGAAGCGCTTCACCAGAATGCCGAGGGGCTGGACATCCAGGCCCCCGACGCCATCCTTTCCTTTTTGGCTAATGCCCAGATCGAGGCCGCCCAGGCCGTGCGCGGCGCCATTCCTGCCATCGCCAAAGCAGCCGAAATCATCGCCAGCCAACTGAAGAGCGGGGGCAAGCTCGCCTATGCTGCCGCCGGCAGCTCGGGCTTGATGGCACTGGCCGATGCGCTGGAGCTGCCGGGCACCTTTGGCATTCAGCGCGACCGCATCGCCATCCTGATCGCCGGCGGCGACGACGCCCTCAGGACACTGGCCGGCGGGCCGGAGGACGACACCGACGAAGCCTCGGCATCGGTTGCCGCTGCCGGCATCGGCGAGGGCGACTGCCTGATTGCGATCTCGGCCAGCGGCTCGACACCCTATGCTGTCAGGGCGATCGAGGATGCCAGGCGCCGGGGTGCGGCAACCATCGCCATCGCCAACAACAAGGATGCGTCGCTGCTTCGGTTGGCCGACGTCGCCATCCTGCTCGAAACGCCGCCGGAACTGATCGCCGGCTCGACGCGCATGGGCGCCGGCACTGCCCAGAAGATCGCGCTCAACATGCTGTCGACGCTGACCGCCATTCATCTTGGCCATGTGCACGACGGCTACATGGTCAACCTCATGGCCGACAACATCAAGCTGCGCGACCGCGCGGCGCGCATCGTCGCCGCCATAAGCGGGCGCGACAAGCACGATGCGGCGCGCCTGCTCGAAAAGAGCGGCGGCGCCGTCAAGGCCGCCATTCTGCTCGCCGCAGGTGCTGCCAGCGCCGATGCAGCCGAGAAGATACTGGAGGGGACCGGCCAGAAGCTGCGCCCGGCCCTTTCCGCGATCGAGGGGAGCATGGGGCAGAAAGCCCCTGTTCTCAAAACCGAACCTGAAAAAGGTCAACAGGGAGACTGAGCATGACAACGAAACTACTGACGGCACTGCTTCTCGGCACCAGCATTCTCGGCTCCGCCGGAATGGCCTGTGCCGCCGACGTAACGCTCAACATCGAAAGCTGGCGCGGCGACGACCTTGCCATCTGGAAAGACAAGCTGATCCCGGCCTTCGAAGCCAAGAACCCGGGCATCAAAGTGGTGTTCGCGCCGTCGGCGCCGACGGAGTACGACGCCGCGCTCGGCGCCAAGCTCGCCGCCGGCTCGGCCGGCGACCTGATCACTTGCCGCCCCTTCGACAAGTCGCTCGAACTCTACAAGAAGGGCAACCTCGCCGACCTCTCGGCGCTGCCCGGCATGGAGAACTTCTCCGATGTCGCCAAGGCCGCCTGGCAGACCGACGACGGCAAGGCGAGCTTCTGCGTGCCGATGGCCTCGGTCATCCACGGCTTCATCTACA